>NZ_JBWKNX010000041.1:0-586 GCF_059415785.1 Brevundimonas sp. GW821-FHT10A07 | reverse complement strand
CCGGCCAAGCCGGCGGCCCGCCCGACGCCCAAGGCTGCGCCGTCCAAGCCCGCCGTCCACGCCCAGCAGGCCCGCGCCAAGGGCTTCGCCCTGGACATGGCGGTCGGCGGCGCGGACGACGAGGACATGGACTTCCGGGAGAGCGCCTGATGTCCGAAACCGCCAAGGGGCAAGGCGCCTCTGAGGGGCAGTACGTCACCTTCGGCCTGGGCGACGAACTCTTCGCCGCCCCGGTCGGCCTGGTGCGGGAGATCCTGACCTATCAGGCGCCCTCGCGCATTCCCAACAGTCCGGACTATCTTCTGGGCCTGACGGACGTGCGGGGGCAGGGGGTTCCCACGGCGGATCTTCGGATCCGCCTGGGCATGGCGCCGACCGAGCCGACGCTGAACACCCGCATCCTGGTGCTGGACATTCCGCTGGAGGACCGGGTGCTCAGCCTGGGCCTGGTGGCGGACCGGGTGTTCGAGGTGGCGGTCTTCAGCGCCGACCAGATCGAGCCGTCGCCCGACATCGGGATCAAGTGGCGCTCGGACTATATCTCGGGCGTGGTGCGGCGCGAGGACGGCTTCGTCGTCCTGATCGA
>NZ_JBWKNX010000040.1:0-1173 GCF_059415785.1 Brevundimonas sp. GW821-FHT10A07 | reverse complement strand
CGGGGAGCAACCATGTCAGTTGATCACGGGCGTCCAGGGCTGATCACGCTTGAGGACGAGGTTTGCGGCTTCGATCAGCTTTCGCATGACGGCGACGAGGGCGACCTTTGGGGGCTTGCCGTTGTCGATCAGGCGCTGGGCGAAGGCCTTGAGCGCAGGGTCGCATCGGCGGGCGGCCATGGCGGCGATATAGAGCAGGCGTCGGGGTCTGGATCGTCCGCCGGCGATGAACCTCTGGCCCTTGTGGGCGCCGGAGTCTCGGTCGAAGGGGGCCACGCCGATCAGGGCCGCGGCCTGGCCCCGGCCCATGGCGCCCAGTTCGGGCATGCGCACGACCAGGCCGAGGGCGACGATGGGACCGACGCCCGGCAGGGAGCGCACCAGGTCGAACCGCCGCGCCAGGTCGGGCCAGACGCGCAGGCGGGCCAGCAGATCCGCCGCCAGCCGGGCCTTGCGGTCCTTGAGCTGGACCCACTGGGCGCGGGCGTCCTCCAGCAGGTCGGGCAGGCGGATATGCTCCATCTGGGTCTTGAGCAGCGTCGCCAGGTCGGCGGCCTGTTCATAGGCCGTCAGCCGCTCGGCCAGCTCCCTCAACCGGGGATCGGCGGCGGCCTTGACCGTATCGACCTGGGCCGTGGCCAGGGCGATCAGCCGCGCGTCGATCCGGTCGTTCTTGGCCCGCAGCCGCTTGATCCGGGCGAACAGCCGCACCTCCAGCGGCTGATGGATCACCACCTCCAGCCCCGCCGCCGCAAGCGCCTCGACCACGCCGCGCTCGTAACCGCCCGTCGCCTCCAGCCCGACCCGGCCCACGCCGTGCCCCGACAGCCAGGCCACCAACTCCGCGTGCCCCTGGGCCGTGTTGGCGACCTGAAGCGTCGCCGTCGGCTCCGCCCCGTGCAGCGCAACGTCCAGCCGGGGCTTGGACACATCGACCCCGGCGATCCGTGTGTTAGACTTGGCCTCGTTCATCGATCCCTCCTTGTGGCTTCGGACCTCATCGTCCCTGCAACCATCCGGATCAGTGAACAGCCGACGGCGACCCAGCTCCCCGACGGCCCAAAAGGCCAAGGACACGGGCGGTCCCTCCATCGGTGGCTCGCCTGATGCGGTGAACATCAGGCGGGCGTCCCGGATCAGGGGAAATCTAACCGATCAGCGACAAACAAGGAC
>NZ_JBWKNX010000039.1:0-1274 GCF_059415785.1 Brevundimonas sp. GW821-FHT10A07 | reverse complement strand
GGGATCAAGTGGCGCTCGGACTATATCTCGGGCGTGGTGCGGCGCGAGGACGGCTTCGTCGTCCTGATCGACCTGCCCCGACTGCTGTCCAGCACCGACACCGTCTCTCTGGCGTCCTTCCCCAACATCGATCGAGCGGCCTGACGGCCGCCGGCGTTTCCTGGAAAGAACATTACAATGCGCGCTACGATTAAGATGAAGCTGGCCGGGGCCTTCGCCGCTGTGCTGGCGATCGCTATGATTCTCGGCGTCGTCGGCGTCATGAAGATGAGCAGCGTCAATCACCAGTCCACGATCATCACCGAGAACTGGTTGCCCAGCATCGACGCGATCCACCTTATCAACACGGCGACTTCGGATCTTCGCGCGCAGCAGTATGCGCACATCACCTCGACCGATCCGGCGCGCATGGCGGCTGTTGAAAAGGATATCGCCGCCACGCTGGAGACGATCAAAAGGGACCAGGCGAAATACGAAGCCCTGATTTCGTCGGACTCCGAGCGGAATCTCTACAACCAGTTTTCGGACAAGTATGAAAACTACCTGCGGGATGGGGAGCGGATGCTCGCCTTCTCCCGCGCCAATCAGAACGAAGCGGCCGCCCAGGCCATGCTGGCCAGCAAGCCCCTCTACGACGACATGTCGGCGGACCTGGTCAAGCTGGTGAACCTCAATGTCGAAGGCGGCGCCGCCGCCAGCGCCGAAGGGGACAAGGTGTTTTCCGAGGCGCGCAGCCTGTTCATCGCCCTGGTCGCCGCCGGTCTGATCATCGGCGTGGTCGCAGCGCTGTGGATTTCGCGGACCGTCACCATGGGCCTGCGCAAGATCGCGACGGCGATCGACGCCGTCGCCATCGGCGACCTGAACCAGGACGTCGCCGTGACGACCAATGACGAGATCAAGGATCTGGTCGATACGGTCAACCGGATGACCGCCAACCTGAAGGCCACGGCCGCCATGGCTGACGAGATCGCCCAGGGCGACCTGAGCGTTCAGCCCAAGCCGCTGTCGGACAAGGACATCCTGGGTATCTCCCTGCAACGGATGGTCGGCAATCTGCGCGGCACCGCCGCGATGGCGGACGAGATCGCCAACGGCGACCTGAGCGTCCAGCCCAAGCCCATGTCGGACAAGGACACCCTGGGCATCTCGCTGGAGCGGATGGTCGATAATCTGAGGGTCACGGCTTCGATGGCCGATGAGATCGCCAACGGGGACCTGACGGTCCAGCCCAAGCCGCTGTCGGACAAGGACACGCTGGGTCTTTCGCTGCA
>NZ_JBWKNX010000038.1:0-1361 GCF_059415785.1 Brevundimonas sp. GW821-FHT10A07 | reverse complement strand
TGATGCTGTGGACGGCTCTCCAACCCACCGGCGGCGTTAGGCCTCCGGCAGAGCTGGAGGAGAGCCATGGGACAGGTAGCCACGATTGGTTTGGACATCGCGAAGTCGGTGTTTCAGGTGCACGGCGTCGATGCTGAGGGCGGCGTCGTCATTCGACAGAAGCTGACGCGAGCGCGGCTGCTGAAGTTCTTCGAAAAGCTGTCCCCCTGTCTGGTCGGGATCGAAGCATGCGGAACGGCGCATCACTGGGCGCGCGAACTGATCGGCCTGGGCCACGACGTGCGGCTGATGCCGCCGAGCTATGTGAAGCCTTACGTGAAGCGCCAGAAGAACGACATGGCCGACGCGGAGGCGATCTGCGAGGCGGTTACCCGGCCGACCATGCGGTTTGTACCGGTGAAGTCGCCGGCGCAGCAGAGCGTGATGGTGCTGCACCGGACCCGGTCGATCCTGATACGGCAGCGCACGCAGATCTCCAACGCGATCAGGAGCCACATGGCGGAGTTCGGCATGGCGGCGGCAATCGGCAGGCAAGGCCTCCAGAGCCTTATCGAAGTGGTCGATAACCCGGCCGACGAGCGCGTTCCGCCTGAGGCGCGAGGGTGCCTCGCCATGCTGGGCGTGCAGCTACGGCTGGTGAACGAACAGGTCCTGGAGACCGACCGATTGATCCGGACCAACGCCCGTTCGACCGAAGTCGGTCGGCGGCTGATGGAAATCCCCGGCGTGGGCCCGCTGCTAGCCAGCGCCCTTGTCGGCACGATCGCAGATCCAAGGGCCTTCAAGACCGGTCGCAATCTCGCGGCCTGGATCGGCCTCGTGCCGAAGCAGAACTCCAGCGGTGGCAAGGAGCGGCTCGGCGGGATCACCAAGCAGGGTGACCGATATCTGCGACAGATGCTGGTCGTCGGCGCCTTGGCGGTCGTGCGCTACGCCGTGAGAAACGGCACGCGCCGGCCGTGGCTGGTTCAGTTGCTCGCTCGACGAACGCCGAAGGTCGCGGCCGTCGCCCTCGCCAATAAGACCGCGCGAATGGTCTGGGCGATCATGACTTCGGGTGAGCGCTACAGGGAGCCGCTCGCGGCATAGAGACAGGTCGAGGCTCAGCGTCGAGACCGACGAACTTGGGAAGGGCGGACAGGATGTAATGCGACAGCCGGTCGAAACCGGAAGGAGGGAAAACCCACATGCGCCATAGCGCCTCGAGCGCGTGCTTTTGGTCGGGATCCACCTTCGCGGAAGGCATTATGGCCAGCGGTCATGCGTACCGCGCTAACAGGTCGAACACATGGCCGCTCCGACCAGGCTCAGCAGAACGTCAGATCAACCCTTGCCAACGGGGAGCCGTCCACACATGGCGC
>NZ_JBWKNX010000037.1:0-1653 GCF_059415785.1 Brevundimonas sp. GW821-FHT10A07 | reverse complement strand
GAAGATGGGGCACTTCGGTGCGCAGGATTTCTTGGGGATCTCCCGTGCGAGCTTGACGCTTGCCTGTACGCCTAGCTTTCACCCATGTCTGGCGGCCAAAAACCAAGACGCCACGGTAGAGCTCATTGTGGATCACGCCATTGCCGCGCTCGGCATTGCCGTTGACGGTCGAAGCGTTCCAACTGCCGCCTCGCGGGCTGAGCACCCCGCGCGTGTTGAGGTCGCTTACAATAGCTCGAGGCGACTGGCCGGCGGCATATCGCCGAAAAATCTCTCTGACGACGTCCGCCTCGCCAGGTTCAATATCCCGCAGGCCCCGTATCGGCTCACCCGCAGCGTCCAGCTCCCGACGAATTCGGTAGCCGTAAACCTGTCCGCCGGTGTGGCGACCGGAGCGGACAACGCCCTGGAGGCCCCGGCGTGTCTTTCTTCTAGTTTCATCGAGTTGGAGTGCATTCATCGTGCCCATGAGGCCGATGTGCATCTTGCCGACGTCCCCTTCCGAGATCGTGCGAAGACCGACGCCCCTAAAAAGCAGGTCCTCGTAGATCGCGGATAGGTCCGACAGTCGGCGAGACAACCGATCCAGCGCCTCGCAGATCACCAAATCGAACGTTCCCGCGCTCATCTCACGCAAGAGGGTAGTGGGTCAGTTTGAAATATGACCAACCGGTCTTAGGACTTGCGTCCTTTAAGGACCGATTTCCAAGTAGGCGCGTTTATCCAGACTGCGAGTGACGTAACCCCGCTAAACGGCACCGGGATTTTTATTTTTCGCCAGCTTGGCTGGCGACACACACCCGGCAGGGCTCAGGCGTCACTCGCACCTAACATCACCGTTCATGACGTTACCTTACGTCGAGCCTTGGCAGTAACAACACGCGCTTTATCGTTGTGCGAAGTGATTAGGCTCTTTGCGTTGGAGCCGCGCTAGAGCCGCACTTTCACATTTTAATTGAAACTTCACGACCATTGCGGTAGTTATTACACCGTCGATGGCGATGAAAAACGACGCACCTGCCCTTACGGGTTTCGCTTGTTGCGAAGGAAAGTGGTTCTCGCGCGGGGCTTAAGCCTCACAGAATAGCCCTTCGGGGCTATTTTCGTATCTACCACGCTTTGAGTGGTCCGGTGTGGATTGGACGGCCTGCAGCCTTCCGCCCGACAAGGGCGATAAAAGGGCTTGAAGGCAGCTCCGCTGGTAGTCGGTCTTTTTGGTAAGCGCTGATAACGACCATTAGCACGTCGTACTTCTTGGATTTCGCATCCCGCAGACTAAAGCAGACTACGTAAGGGCTGCCCCCAGATTGGGGCCGCACCAAAAGGTAGCTCTGTTTTAGCGTGTGGTAGGCCGGTCCATTGACCGACCCTTGGATTAACTTCCGAAGATTTTTTGACCAAAGATGCCGGTCAGTGCAAAAGCAGCGCGTCGTCTTTCCATCGGGAAAGTGGAACTTGTTGTCGTGATGCGGCTCAAGTTCCTTTGTGAAGCAATGAGCACCAAACTCGACCCGGACTCTCAGGATTGGGGCGCCCGGACGCTGAGGCCGAACCGTCATGGTGAACGGGCGTAGGTGTGTCAATCGGCGTCTAAAAGGGACCCCCTATCGGCGTGCAATAGGGACCCCCTTTTGAGGTTCGGGATGGACGTCA
>NZ_JBWKNX010000036.1:0-2202 GCF_059415785.1 Brevundimonas sp. GW821-FHT10A07 | reverse complement strand
CAAGCGTGATCAGCCCTGGACGCCCGTGATCAACTGACATGGTTGCTCCCCGTTCGCCTGCGCGAACGGGGAGGTGACCGTTCTAGCGCCGCCTTGGCGCGAGGATATCCGACAGGCGGTCCGGAGTTCCCTCGATCCGTTCCAGGCGCGGATAGCGCATGCCGTCGCGGTAGTCGAAGGCGACGGTGCGGAAGCGGTCGCCGGACTTGATCAGCAGTTCGAGCGGGGCGTCCGTCCCCTTGGCGGCGGTGACGGCGTCGCGCAGCGCTTCGGCCGAGCTGGCCTTGCCGTTGACGGCCACCAGGCTCCAGCCCGCGCCGATGCCCTGCTCGAAGGCGGGGCCGCCCCAGCGGACATTGGCGATCTTGTCGCCGGCCAGGGTGAAGCCCAGCGAATACTGGAAGTCGTTGGCCCAGTCGGTGTTGACGGCCTTCTCGTCGGCGGTGGGGGTGTCGGTATAGATCAGGCGCCAGCCGCCGCGCTCGATCCCCGCCAGGGGGGCGCGGGCGTCGGGGCCGACGGCGTCGAGCCGGTCGCGCAGGAAGGTCGCCCAGTCATGCGGGTGGACGGCGTTCAGGGCGGCGACGACCTGTTCGAAGGTGTAGCCCTGGGGCGCCCAGGAGCCGTCGTCATGGCCGAAGAAGCCCTTGGCGAAGTCGTCGAGGGACTTGCGGCCGTTGGTCTCGGCCCGGATCAGGGTGTCGGCGTCCAGCCAGACCAGCAGGCTTTCCCGGTAATAGTCGCCCGTGCCGCGCATCCACGAGGGGTACTGGCCGGGGACGCGGTAGCCGAGGAGGTTGTGGTTGTTGGTGTCCTGCAGCGCGCGCCACTGACGGCCCGGCTGGTTGTCATAGAAGGCGGCGACATTGGCCAGGGTGGCCAGGGCGACGGGCTTGGAGTGCAGGCCGGCGCGGGCGGCCAGGACGTCGCCCCAATATTCGGTCTGGCCCTCATAGACCCACAGCAGGGTGTTCTGGGTCGGGACGTTGTGGTTGGCGGTCAGTTCGTCCGCCGGGCGCATGAACTTGCCGTTCCACGAGTGGGTGTACTCGTGCGGCAGCAGGCCCCGGTCGCCGGCGCTCTTGGCCCAGTCGGTGAAGAAGCCGGGGGCGCCTGTGTTCTCGGAGCTGCGGTGATGCTCAAGGCCGATGCCGCCCATCTGGTCGGTCAGGGCGAACAGGAACTCATAGTTGTCGAAGTGGCGGGCGCCGAACAGGCGGTCGGCCTGCTGGACCATGTTCTCGTAGAGCTTCAGCTGCTCGTCGGTGGCGGCGAGGCCCTTCTCCTCGTCGGCGAGGAGGTTCAGGTGGACATGGTCGCCGGTGGGGTCGATGTCCACGCGGCGGTAGTGGGCGCCGGCGAACATCGGACTGTCGATCAGGGTGTAGAGGTCGGTCGTCTCGAAGGTGGCGACGTCGCCTTCGCGGAACGCCGTGGCCAGGGCCGTGCCGTACTTCCAGCGGGCGGGCAGGGCGACGGAGGCGGTGATCGGGATCTGGCGGCTGTAGTAGCCGGCCGGATAGAGGATGGCCTTCTCCCACTGCAGATTGACCATGGCCGGGGTCATCAGGACGCGCCAGTTGGAGCTGTCCGGCTGGGTCAGCTGTTGGAAGGCGACCTCGATCTGGGTCACGCCGGCCGGGATGTCGAGGTGGAAGGCGTAGGGATCGAGGGTGTCGCGCAGCCACTCGATCCGCTGTCCGTTCGCCGTGACCGTGAGGCCGGCCAGCAGCTGGATCGGGCCGGTGTCGGCGTGGTTGCCGGGCAGGTATTTCGGATAGAGCAGGGTCAGGGGACCGGGACCGGCGACGGGGATGGTCTGGCGGACGCGGATGATGCGGCGGTCGAGGTCGGTGATGTCGGCCCGGTACTGGATGACGCCAGGATAGGGGGTGTCGGCTGGGGCGGGGATGGACGGCTGAGACCGGGGCAGGGCCAGGGCGGCCTGGGTCGGATCGACGACGACCGGGGTGGACTGGAAGTCCTGGGCCAGGGCCGGGGCGGCGGTCATCAAGGCGGCGAGGCAGGCGGCGGCGGTCAGGCGGGTACGCGGCATCAGGTCATCCGAACGGGAGGGCAGGCCTGCACCGTCGGGGAGCGGGGGAGGGGCGTCAAGGGACACAATGTCACCTCCCTGCGCGCGCAGGCGCGCGGGGAGCAACCATGTCAGTTGATCACGGGCGTCCAGGGCTGATCACGCTT
>NZ_JBWKNX010000035.1:0-2506 GCF_059415785.1 Brevundimonas sp. GW821-FHT10A07 | reverse complement strand
TGTCAATCGGCGTCTAAAAGGGACCCCCTATCGGCGTGCAATAGGGACCCCCTTTTGAGGTTCGGGATGGACGTCACGAGCGCACCGCTTGCGAGGGTTGGGGCGTAGGGAGGGCGTAGCCCGACCGGAGGCTCAACCCTCGCCTGGCGTTCTTCGTGGAGGGTTAGCTGCGGTGTTTGAAGCGCCAGCTGTCGTTGCCGGTCTCGACGATGTCGCAGTGGTGGGTGATGCGGTCGAGCAGGGCCGTGGTCATCTTGGGATCGCCGAACACGGTCGGCCATTCGCCGAAGGCGAGGTTGGTCGTGACGATCACCGAGGTCCGCTCGTAGAGCTTGCTGATCAGGTGGAACAGCAGCTGGCCGCCCGAGCGGGCGAACGGCAGGTAGCCAAGCTCGTCGAGGACCACGACGTCGAGGCGGCAGAGGTGAGCAGCCAGCGCACCGGCCTTGCCCAGGCGGGTCTCCTCCTCGAGGCGGTTCACCAGGTCGACGGTGTTGAAGTACCGGCCACGCGCCCCGGCCCGCACGACGTTGGCGATGATGGCGGTGGCCAGGTGGGTCTTGCCCGTGCCGGTCCCGCCGACCAGCACGATGTTGCGCCGGTTCGCCAGGAAGGCGCCGCTGTGAAGCGAGCGCACCAGCCCCTCGTTGATCGGCGTGTCGTCGAACACGAAGGCGTCGAGGTCCTTCACGGCGGGCAGCCTGGCCGCCGCCATCCGGTAACGGATGGAAGCCGCATGCCGGTGGGTCGTCTCGGCGCGCAGCAGGTCGGCGAGGATCTCCATGGTCGTGCGCTTGCGCTGCAGGCCCGTGGTGACCGCCTCGTCGAAGGCTCCGGCCATGCCCTTGAGGCCCAGGCCGGTCAGGGCCGCCATCATCTCATGCCGCTGCATGCATGCCTCGCAAGCTGTCGTAGCGGTCGCAGTCCGCCAGAGGCGGATGCCGCAGCGCCAGGTCATCGGGCGTGACGATGCTCAGCGGCCGGGGCGGTTCGCGCCGGCGCGCCAGGATGTTGAGGATGACGTCGTCGCTGACGGTCCCGGCGGCGAGCGCCTCGCGCGCCGCGGCCTCGACCGGCTCCAGGCCGTCTTCCAGCACCGCCGCCAGAACCCGCACGAACCGGCGATCGGCTTCGTCGCCCGCACCCAGCTTGCGCCTCAGGCGGGCCAGCCCCGGCGGCAACTCCCAGTCCTGGAACGGCGCGCCATTGCGCAGGGCTCCGGGCTTGGTCGCCAGCACCGGGAGGTAGTGCCAGGGATCGTAGAGGGTCCGGTCACGACCGAAGAACCGGCGATGGTCGGCGACGACCTCACCCTCGCAGCGCACGACGATCCGGTCGGCATAGGCGCGGACCTGCACCGTACGGCGCCCGGCCTTCGCCATCACCGAGTAGCGGTTACGGTCGAAGCTGATCAGGCAGGTCCCCGTCACCGCGTGCTCGCTCTCGTGGAAGCCGTCGAACGGGCCCAGCATCGGCTGCAGCGCCGGCCGCTCGGCGGCCAGGGCCTGAGCAACCGTCAGCTCTTTCTGCTCGGGGTGCTGACGCAGCTCGCCCCAGCGCCGGCACTCCGCCTCCAGCCAGCCGTTCAGCTCCTCCAGGCTGGTGAAGCGCAGGCGCGGCTGGAAGAACCGTCCCCGGGCCGTCTGGACCTGGTGTTCGACCTGGCCCTTCTCCCAGCCCGCCGCCGGGGAGCAGGCCGTCGGCTCCACCATGTAGTGGCTCGCCATGACCAGGAAGCGCCGGTTGAACACCCGGTCCTTGCCCGTGAACACCGTCGTCACCGCCGTCTTCATGTTGTCGTAGATCCCGCGCGTCGGCACGCCGCCGAAGAAGGCGAACGCCCGCGCATGCGCGTCGAACAGCATCTCCTGGGTCTCGCGCGGATAGGCCCGAACATAGATCGCCCGCGAGGCGCACAGCCGCATGTGCGCCACCTTCACCCGCATCGGCTTGCCCGCGATCTCCACGTCCTCGTGGCTCCAGTCGAACTGGTAGGCCTCGCCCGGCCGGAACATCAGCGGGATGAACGATGGCGCGTCCGCCACGCCCCGGCGTCGCTTCAGCCGCCACCCCGCCGCGTAGCGCCGGACCGCGTCGTACGACCCGTCGAACCCCTCGCGCACCAGCAGGTCATGAACCCGCGTCATCCGCAGCTTCTCGCGCCGCGGCCGCGCCTCGTCCTCTTCCAGCAGCTCATCGAGCCTGGCCTGGAACGGCGCCAGCCTCGGCAACGGCTGCACCGCCCGCCGATAGGCGAACTCCGCATCCGGCTCCCGGATCGCCTTGCGCACCACCTTGCGCGACAATCGAAGGTCACGCGCGATCGCCTTGATCGCCTTCCCGGACGCAAACTCGCGCCGAATCCTCAACACCGTCTCCAACACCAACATCCCGAACTCGCCGCCTGACATCCGCCAAGCCGCCACCGTTAGACCTCAGGAATGAGGGGTCCTTATTCGACGCCGATCACACCGCTAACGGGGTCCCTTTTCCACGCCGATCCACA
>NZ_JBWKNX010000034.1:0-3032 GCF_059415785.1 Brevundimonas sp. GW821-FHT10A07 | reverse complement strand
CATGGCTCTCCTCCAGCTCTGCCGGAGGCCTAACGCCGCCGGTGGGTTGGAGAGCCGTCCACAGCATCAACAGCGGACATTACGAGTCGGCTGGAATCCGGACATTCGAAACCGTACAAATAGAGATAGGGCGGACCAAGTTGCGAACAAAGCCGTCCCGCCAAGCTCCTATATGACTTTACAAATCAACACGCCGATCGGAGCGTCGCCGATATGGACAAAATGGACTGGGCCGTCTGGGCTTTAGAGTATCTGCGCAATCAGCGCCGGGCGATCCATGAAGACTTCAATGGAGCCATGGGCTACCGAACAGGCGGCGCTGCTCGCTGAACATGTCCTCGATGAGGAGCGGCAGGCGAAGACGGCCGAGATCGTTTTGGAATGCGGCGGCGATATCGGCGCGCTCAAGATCGTCAAATGGGGCGCCGACTGGCTGAACGCCGCCGAGTTCGTGGATCAGCTATCCGAGGCGGGCCATCTCCACATCAGCTTCAACGGCGAATTCACTTACGAGGAAGATGAAGACACGATCCATCCGAAGGAATTCCGTCAGGACTTCCGACAAGCGTCCGACGTCGCCTACGTCTTGAAGGTTAACGGGGCAATCCTTCGCGGGAACTCCGGCACTTGGCCGAAGACCAGTGCTCGGCCCTCGTCCGTAAACGACTCCAACGTCGCCCACCTTGTCCGCGAACTGATCCGGCAGGTCTGGGGCGACAATATCGAGCCGCATACCCCGAATGCCGTCGTCGGAACGGTAAATTCGGAAAGAACTCGCCGGGACATCGACCGATACGAGGCGCCGTTCGCCGCTGAGGAACGGCCGTTCTAAGCAAATCTCTCAAAGAGTCGGTTTAGACTCACAGACGCCACTCCCCGGTCCAGCTGGAGGCGGCGTTGAGCGGACCTTCCCAACGTCGCCTAAGAGTCAGGAGCCGACCTCGGCGGCCGGCCAGCGTCAAAGTCTCCATCTGACTCGAAGCTGAACTTGGGAGCATCCGCTTCGCGCGGTGGCGCGCTAGGGAACTCCTTCGTTGGATGAACGCCGAGGCGCGCAGCGTCTCCGCGTCCATCAACATTCTGCGAGAACATCGCGCGAACTGTAGGTTTGGAGGGATGATGGCTTGGAACGATCACAAGAGGGTCCCATGCGTCCGACTGTTTGGTATGGCACCGCCGAATTGATCGCCGATGACTTTCGGGCCGGCGCCGCCGATCGTGAGCGAGACGCCCTTTGGTGGGCGGCGGAGGGCGAGCCGTTCTCCGAGGTGCTCGACCGGGCGGGGCGGGCCCGCATGGCGAATGGAAAGCGACACCCCCATCAAAGGCGACTCACGCGCCGGGCCATCGATGCCCGCGTTGATGCGCTGTCCGCCATCTCAGGCGATCTGGAGAAGGCGACCAGATTCCACGAGGTGTTCGACCTAGTACAGAAGGCGTTCAAGCCCATACGTGGAGCGGGCGAGCTGGCTGTCTATGACGCTGCAGACCGAATCTGCGAGCGACTGGGCCATGTCTCAGAGCATGTGATCTATCTGCACGCGGGAGCGCGCGTGGGCGCCCGCCGCCTGTTGGGCGGCCGGCTTCCGAACGGTGATGCGTGGGGCATCATGTATCATCAGGTCCCCGACAGCTTTCGAGTGTTCTCGACCCACGAGATCGAGGACATCCTGTGCCGTTACAAGGATGATTTCTCTCTGGAGCCCGAGGCTCTTCGCGCGAAGTGGACAGCCGCGTCGACCGCAATGTGCGGGTCGGGAAAAGGCGTCCAACCCCTGTGACGACGTGAAGGGTTTCCCCGAGCGCAAGCGAGAGCGCTTCCTGTCGCCGGAAGAGATCGAGCGCCTGGGCGCGGCCCTTCACGAGGCCGAGCGCACAGGCGCGGAAAGCCGCTTCGCTGTCGCCGCCTTCAGACTGCTGCTTCTCACCGGCTGCCGCTTACGTGAGATCCAGACGTTGAAGTGGAGCTACATCGACTTCAAAGCGGGCCGCTTCCGCCTCCCAGACAGCAAGACGGGACCGAAGACAGTCTACATGGGCGACGCCGTCGTCGAACTGTTGCGCAAGCTGCCGGAGGTCGATGGCAATCCCTACGTCATCGTCGGCAAGTTGGAAGGGCGGCACCTGACCGACCTTCAGCATCCGTGGCGGCGCATCCGCAAGACCGCTGGCCTGGACGATGTCCGCATCCACGACCTGCGGCACACCTATGCGTCGGACGGCGTGCTGGCTGGCGAAGGCTTGCCGATGATCGGCAAGCTGCTCGGGCATACGCAGGTTCAGACCACCGCGCGGTATGCGCATCTGGCGGACCACCCGGTCAGGGAAGCGGCGACGCGGATCGCGGGACGGTTGGCTGCGGCGCTGGGGTGATGGACGGCAGAACGTCCCCTGCCCTCCTCGTCAGGATCGGCAGATCGCCCACTCGGATGAAGCGGCCCATACGACCGTCGTCCCGCTGCAGATCATGTTGATCGGCCACGTCGCGACAAGCGCCGTGAGGCAAACAGAGGATTTTTCGACTAGACAACTCGCGCGGTAGTAGTGAAGACTTCACCCATCAGGGGAGGGAGCATAGATGTCCGGTCTGTTTCGTGGTGAAGCGCTAGACCATTCATCCCGGAGGCTGGAGGGCGAGGTTGTATTGGCCGCCCCCCTTCGCCAAAATACTTTGGCTTGGCTTTTGGTGGTTGCGGTCGTGGCGATGGCAACGTTCGCTTCGACCGCCACGTTCGTTCGCAAGGAGCGGGTGAGCGGCTGGATCGCGCCCGATCGAGGACTCGTCCGGCTAACGGCTCGAGACGGCGGAATAGTCGAAGCTCTGTTCATCTCAGAGGGTGAAGCTGTCGATGCGGGCCAACCAATTGCTCGAATGAGACTAGCGGCGTTTTCGAGTGAAGGCGACGTCAATGAAGCCGAAGTCGGCGGTCTAGTTGTTCAGGCCAACGCGACGACTGTGGATCGGCGTGGAAAAGGGACCCCGTTAGCGGTGTGATCGGCGTCGAATAAGGACCCCTCATTCCTGAGGTCTA
>NZ_JBWKNX010000033.1:0-6657 GCF_059415785.1 Brevundimonas sp. GW821-FHT10A07 | reverse complement strand
AGCTAGGCGTACAGGCAAGCGTCAAGCTCGCACGGGAGATCCCCAAGAAATCCTGCGCACCGAAGTGCCCCATCTTCGCATCATCTCCGAGGACCTATGGTCCAAGGTTCGTGATCGCTATGAGGAAAACAAGCTGTCGCCTTGTCCGGCCTCCCTCGCGGCGCTGTGCGACCACGACACTTGTTGAGCGGCAAACTGACCTGCGGGGTCTGTGGTGGCCCGATGATCCGGAGTGGGGGCGACCAACGCTTCATGTGCTCATGGCGCCGTGAACGGGGGAAACTGGTTTGCACGAACGGCCGTGGCATAAAGAGCACCGAGATCGAGGCGCGTGTCCTGGCCGCGATCAAAAATCGACTTCTCTCGCCGGAACGGATCGTGATCGCCGTTCAGGAAGCCTGGAATGCTGCCGAAAAAGAGCGACAAGAGCTGGAGCTTGGGCGGTCAAGAATCGAGAATGAACTCGCTGAGGTCAAACGGCGCGCCTCGCACCTGGTAGACCAGGTGGCGGACGGCATACTGAGCGGCATGGCGATCAAGGATAGGCTGGATACGCTTGAGACGCGGCGCGCCGAACTTGAATCCAGACTCGCAATATCGCCGGAGCCCTCTGTCGTCACGCTCCATCCCAATGTCGTGAACCACTACAGAGCCGTCGTAGGCTCGTTGGAGCGCGCATTGGAACGCAGCGATAGCGAGGCGGCTGTGGAAGCGAAGGATCTCGTTCGCAAGTTGATCGAGACCGTGGTGGTCATGCCGCTGGAAGCGCGGGGCAAGTTTGCGTTGACGGTACAAGGCAAAATCGCCGCCCTGGGGAACCAGGACGGCGAAAATACTATGAAGTTGGGTGCGGGAGTAGGATTTGAACCTACGACCTTCAGGTTATGAGCCTGACGAGCTACCGGGCTGCTCCATCCCGCGGCAAGCGGTAGTCGTGAAGGAAGAACGGTTCGAGAAGCCTGGGCTGAAGTAGCGCGAAGCGCGATAGGCCAGGTATTTAGCAATCACTCTGTCCGCCCGGTAGACCCGGCGGCGACCTACTCTCCCGCGCCTTGAGACGAAGTACCATTGGCTCTGGAGGGCTTAACGACCGAGTTCGGAATGGGATCGGGTGGGGAACCTCCGACATAGCCACCGGGTCAACGGGGCGGACAGAGAGATTGCGAAGAAGACATTGTCGTGACGATCATCGGGTCAAGGATGATCATCGAATGAGTTTTGCTGAGAAACGATCAAACCGATCGGATTATTAGTACCAGTAAGCTTCATGGGTCGCCCCACTTCCACACCTGGCCTATCAACGTGGTAGTCTTCCACGATCCTCAGCGAAGCCTTGTTTTGAGGTTAGTTTCCCGCTTAGATGCTTTCAGCGGTTATCTATTCCATACTTAGCTACCCTGCTGCACAGCTGGCGCCATGACAGGTACACCAGAGGTATGTCCATCCCGGTCCTCTCGTACTAGGGACAGATCCTCTCAAGCTTCGAACACCCACGGCAGATAGGGACCAAACTGTCTCACGACGTTCTGAACCCAGCTCACGTACCACTTTAAATGGCGAACAGCCATACCCTTGGGACCTGCTCCAGCCCCAGGATGTGATGAGCCGACATCGAGGTGCCAAACTTTGCCGTCGATATGGACTCTTGGGCAAAATCAGCCTGTTATCCCTAGAGTACCTTTTATCCGTTGAGCGATGGCCCTTCCACTCGGGACCACCGGATCACTATGGCCGACTTTCGTCTCTGCTCGACTTGTCAGTCTCGCAGTCAGGCGAGCTTATGCCATTGCACTCGACGAGCGATTTCCGACCGCTCTGAGCTCACCATCGCGCGCCTCCGTTACACTTTAGGAGGCGACCGCCCCAGTCAAACTACCCACCACGCCATGTCCCGGGACCGGATAACGGCCCTCGGTTAGACGTCAACGACAGTAAGGGTGGTATTTCAAGGACGACTCCACCAGAGCTGGCGCCCCGGTTTCATAGTCTCCCACCTATCCTACACATACGGTCGCTAACGCCAAGGCGAAGCTATAGTAAAGGTTCATAGGGTCTTTCCGTCTGACCGCGGGAACCCCGCATCTTCACGGGGAATTCAATTTCACTGAGCCTATGCTGGAGACAGTGGGGAAGTCGTTACGCCATTCGTGCAGGTCGGAACTTACCCGACAAGGAATTTCGCTACCTTAGGACCGTTATAGTTACGGCCGCCGTTTACCTGGGCTTCAGTTCGTCGCTTTCACAACTCCCTTTAACCTTCAGGCACCGGGCAGGCGTCAGACCCTATACGTCGCATTGCTGCTTCGCAGAGCCCTGTGTTTTTGCTAAACAGTCGCTACCCCCTGGCTTGTGCCACTCAGTCCTGGTTGCCCAGGGTGAGTCACGCTTATTCCGAAGTTACGCGTGCAATTTGCCGAGTTCCTTCAGCATAGTTCTCTCAAACGCCTTGGTATGCTCTACCTGACCACCTGTGTCGGTTTCGGGTACGGTCTCTGCTGGAGTTATTTCCTGGGACAACGCCCCCGCACACACAATCCAATAAGTGGGTACGAGTTAAGCCATCCGTCACTTCCAGCTGGTGCAGGAATATTTACCTGCTTCCCATCGACTACGCTTTTCAGCCTCGCCTTAGGGGCCGACTAACCCTGCGCAGATTAGCTTTACGCAGGAACCCTTGGTCTTTCGGCGAGAGTGTCTCTCACACTCTTATCGTTACTCATGTCAGCATTCTCACTTCCGATACCTCCAGCCAGGCTCACGCCTGACCTTCACCGGCCTACGGAACGCTCCGCTACCGCTTGCAGTAAACTGCAAACCCATATCTTCGGCGCACGGCTTGAGCCCCGTTACATTTTCCGCGCAGGATCGCTTGATCAGTGAGCTGTTACGCTTTCTTTAAAGGATGGCTGCTTCTAAGCCAACCTCCTGATTGTCAAAGCAATCCCACATCGTTTCCCACTTAGCCGTGACTTGGGGGCCTTAGATGATGGTTAGGGTTGTTTCCCTTTTCACGACGGACGTTAGCACCCGCCGTGTGTCTGCCCGATAGTTCTCTTGGGTATTCGGAGTTTGGTTAGTATTGGTACCGCTCGCGCAGCCCGCAACCATCCAGTGCTCTACCCCCCAAGGAATTCGTCGGACGCTCTACCTAAATAGATTTCGCGGAGAACCAGCTATGTCCAGGTTTGATTGGCCTTTCACCCCTATCCACAAGTCATCCCAGAATTTTTCAACATTCACGGGTTCGGTCCTCCAGTTGGTGTTACCCAACCTTCAACCTGCTCATGGATAGATCACCTGGTTTCGGGTCGTCATACGTCGAACTTAGCGCCCTATTCAGACTCGCTTTCGCTGCGCCTACACCTAACGGCTTAAGCTTGCTCGACACATGAAGTCGCTGACCCATTATACAAAAGGTACGCCGTCACCCCGCTTGGGGGCTCCGACTGCTTGTAGGCTTCCGATTTCAGGATCTGTTTCACTCCCCTTGTCGGGGTGCTTTTCACCTTTCCCTCACGGTACTTGTTCACTATCGGTCGTAGAGGAGTACTTAGGCTTGGAGGGTGGTCCCCCCATGTTCAGACAGGATTTCACGTGTCCCGCCCTACTCGAGTCTCTTGCTGTTTGATGACTACGGGGCTTTCACCCACTATGGCCGACCTTTCCAGATCGTTCGTCTTTATTTCACAAGAGCACTGGCCTGGTCCCGGTTCGCTCGCCACTACTACGGGAGTCTCGGTTGATGTCCTTTCCTCCGGGTACTGAGATGTTTCAGTTCCCCGGGTTCGCTTAATGAAGCCTATGTATTCAGCTCATTATACCTTTCAACAATCCGCCAATCGCCGCTCCGGCCGAAACCGAAGCAGAGTTGGAAGACTGTAAAGGTGGGTTTCCCCATTCGGAAATAACCGGATCAAAGGGTGCTAGCGCCTCCCCGGTTCTTATCGCAGCTTGCCACGTCCTTCATCGCCTCTCTACGCCAAGGCATCCGTCAGAAGCCCTTCAACGTTTGATCGTTTCTCAGCAAAACTCATGCTCGGTTTATTCCGCCCGACTGGAAAGATGCCGGGGGACCGAGCCTGATTTTTGTCAGACAATGTCTTCTTCTCGAACAAGACCTACAAGCTCAGGGGAGCCGGTCACGTTCTTCCTTTACGATTTCAATGCACGCCGGCCTTACGGCCAACGGCAAACTTGAATGCGATCACAAGATCCTGGTGGAGCCAGACGGAGTCGAACCGACGACATCCTGCTTGCAAAGCAGGCGCTCTACCAACTGAGCTATGGCCCCATTCCAACAGGAATGGTGCAAAGCCCAGGAGAGCTGTCATACGATACTGCCTGTGGGCTGGAGGCCAACCCCAGCAACCAGCATGAGCTGGTAGGCCCGGGCAGACTCGAACTGCCGACCTTACGCTTATCAGGCGTACGCTCTAACCACCTGAGCTACGGGCCTATGGCAGCGACAGCCAGGTCAAGAGACCCAGGCTCGCGATCGCGTCACCAATACATCAACCCGTATGGTCGATGCGTCGATGACGAAAGTGGAAAGAGAAACGGAGACGGCGGCATTCCGCATAGTGCTCGGCGCTGTGAAGCGCTCCGCTAAATCGGAGCCTCAATAGACAGTCTCGTGAGAGACGGCCTGGAGAAGCATCCTTAGAAAGGAGGTGATCCAGCCGCAGGTTCCCCTACGGCTACCTTGTTACGACTTCACCCCAGTCGCTGACCCTACCGTGGTCGCCTGCCCCCTTGCGGTCAGCGCAGCGCCTTCGGGTAGAACCAACTCCCATGGTGTGACGGGCGGTGTGTACAAGGCCCGGGAACGTATTCACCGCGGCATGCTGATCCGCGATTACTAGCGATTCCAACTTCATGCCCTCGAGTTGCAGAGGACAATCCGAACTGAGACGACTTTTAAGGATTAACCCTCTGTAGTCGCCATTGTAGCACGTGTGTAGCCCACCCTGTAAGGGCCATGAGGACTTGACGTCATCCCCACCTTCCTCCGGCTTAGCACCGGCAGTCCCATTAGAGTTCCCAACTAAATGATGGCAACTAATGGCGAGGGTTGCGCTCGTTGCGGGACTTAACCCAACATCTCACGACACGAGCTGACGACAGCCATGCAGCACCTGTGTCCTAGTCCCCGAAGGGAAAGCCAGATCTCTCTGGCGGTCCAGGCATGTCAAAAGGTGGTAAGGTTCTGCGCGTTGCTTCGAATTAAACCACATGCTCCACCGCTTGTGCGGGCCCCCGTCAATTCCTTTGAGTTTTAATCTTGCGACCGTACTCCCCAGGCGGATTGCTTAATGCGTTAGCTGCGTCACCGAAATGCATGCATCCCGACAACTAGCAATCATCGTTTACGGCGTGGACTACCAGGGTATCTAATCCTGTTTGCTCCCCACGCTTTCGAGCCTCAGCGTCAGTAATGAGCCAGTATGTCGCCTTCGCCACTGGTGTTCTTCCGAATATCTACGAATTTCACCTCTACACTCGGAGTTCCACATACCTCTCTCACACTCAAGACACCCAGTATCAAAGGCAATTCCGAGGTTGAGCCCCGGGATTTCACCCCTGACTTAAATGTCCGCCTACGCTCCCTTTACGCCCAGTAATTCCGAGCAACGCTAGCCCCCTTCGTATTACCGCGGCTGCTGGCACGAAGTTAGCCGGGGCTTCTTCTGTAGGTACCGTCATTATCGTCCCTACTGAAAGAATTTTACAATCCTAAGACCTTCATCATTCACGCGGCATGGCTGCGTCAGGCTTTCGCCCATTGCGCAAGATTCCCCACTGCTGCCTCCCGTAGGAGTTTGGGCCGTGTCTCAGTCCCAATGTGGCTGATCATCCTCTCAGACCAGCTACTGATCGTCGCCTTGGTGAGCCTTTACCTCACCAACTAGCTAATCAGACGCGGGCCGCTCTAAAGGCGATAAATCTTTCCCCCGAAGGGCACATTCGGTATTAGCACAAGTTTCCCTGAGTTATTCCGAACCTAAAGGCACGTTCCCACGTGTTACTCACCCGTCCGCCACTAACTCCGAAGAGTTCGTTCGACTTGCATGTGTTAGGCCTGCCGCCAGCGTTCGCTCTGAGCCAGGATCAAACTCTCAGGTTGAGTTGACTTCTGACCTAAGCTTGAAGACCACCGAAGTGATCTTGGCATTAGTTCTACGTATTTTATTGACGAGTTCCCACGTCATCGATCCGAAGACCGACGCATGGTATCTTTTCAAAAAGACCGCAGATAGTCAGTGTCGTATAATGACCCGAAGGTCATCGCTAGAACACCGCCGCCTGCGTTTCTCTTTCCATATCAACAATGTCAAAGACCCAGAACCGCCTCAGCGGCCCGACTTGTTTAGCGCCTCGTCGTCGGCGGAGGCGGCGATTTAGAGAACCGCGAACCTCGTGTCAACCGCTCTTTTCAGAGATTTTGCAGACCCGAGACCGAAGCCTCAAAACCACAAAAAACCACCGGAGGAAAACGCAGAGGCTTTCCTCTTAACCGTTCGGCGATTCGATTGGAGCGCGGAACCTATTGAAACCAACCCAGGAAAGCAAGAAGTTTCTCAACTCTTTCTTCCCCTCAAAACCCCCGAAACCAAAGCTCCGAAGCCCTCAGGGCCGGCCCGTTTCCGAGCGAGGCGG
>NZ_JBWKNX010000032.1:0-6747 GCF_059415785.1 Brevundimonas sp. GW821-FHT10A07 | reverse complement strand
CACATGGCCGCTCCGACCAGGCTCAGCAGAACGTCAGATCAACCCTTGCCAACGGGGAGCCGTCCACACATGGCGCGTTGGCGTAGTCGTTCGGCGACTTCGGGCTTCCTGATCTGCACGGGAGCGTTCATGACGGCGATAAGTCTATCATGACGGGTGTTTCGATCCAACCCGCGCCTTGACTTCGCCGGGTTGCGGCGCGACCTAGCCGCCTCGCTTTCAAGGTCGCTATCCCATGTCCGTCAAGGTTCGTTTCGCCCCGTCCCCCACGGGTAAGTTGCACGTCGGCAATGTCCGCACCGCCCTGGTGAACTGGCTGTTCGCCAAGGGGCAGGGCGGGTCGTTCGTGCTGCGCATCGACGACACCGATCTTGCGCGCTCCACGCCCGAGTTCGAACAGGGGATCGAGGACGATCTGACCTGGCTGGGTCTGACCTGGGACGAGCGTTACAACCAGTCCAAGCGGTTCGACCGCTATGAAGAGGCCGCCGCCAGACTGAAGTCGTCCGGCCGGCTTTATCCCGCCTACGAGACCGCCGACGAACTGGATCGCCGTCGCAAGGTGCAGTTGTCGCGAGGCCTGCCGCCGATCTATGACCGCGCCGCGCTTGAGCTGACCGAAGATCAGAAGGCCGCCTATGAGGCCGAGGGCCGTCGTCCCCACTGGCGCTTCAAGCTGGAAGGCAAGCGGGTCGCCTGGGAAGACCTGGCGCGCGGCCATGCCGAGGTCGACACCGCCTCCATGTCCGACCCGGTGCTGATCCGCGAGGACGGCCTGTTCCTCTACACCCTGCCGTCCGTGGTCGACGATATCGACATGGCCATCAGCCACATCATCCGGGGCGAGGACCACGTCACCAACACCGGCGCCCAGATCGAGATCTTCGAAGCGCTGGGCGCCACGGTTCCCGGTTTCGCCCACATGCCGCTGCTGGTCGGCGCCGACGGCGCGGCCCTGTCGAAACGTCTGGGCTCGCTGTCGATCAGCGACATGCGCGACCAGGGCTATGAGCCGATCGCCATCACCAGCCACCTGGGCCGGATCGGCACTTCGGATCCGTTGGAAGTGGCCGAGTCGGTGCAGGCTCTGGGCGCCAGTTTCGCCTTCACCAAGATGGGACGTTCGCCGGCGCGCTATGACACGGCGGACCTGGACCGGCTGAACGCCCAGGCGCTGCACGTCATGGACTACCTCACGGCCCAGCCGCGGCTACAGGCGCTGGACGCCGACCTGGGCGAGGGCTTCTGGTCGGTGGTGCGGGGCAACCTCAGCAGGTTCGCCGATGTGGTTGAAATGGCGAAGATCGTACGCGGCCCGATCCAGCCGGTGATCGAGGACGCGGCCTTCATCGACGCCGCCGCCGCCCTGCTGCCGGAAGTGATCGACGACACCGCCTGGTCCGCCTGGACCAACGCCGTCAAGACCGAGACCGGCGCCAAGGGCAAGGCCCTGTTCATGCCGTTGCGTCTGGCCCTGACGGGTCAGGCGCATGGGCCGGACATGGCGGCCATGGCGCCGCTGATCGGTCGTGAGACCATTCAGCGGCGGCTGAAAGGCGAGGCGGCCTAAGGCCGCCCCCGCCCGATCAGGCGTTGCAGACCGCCAGTTCTTCAGCGCTCAGCTCGGTTCCCTTGTAGGTGAAGGCGGTCACGGGGCCGAACTTCTGCACCACGCGGCGGCAGGCGCGCGTCGCCGGCTGTTCCGTGCCGCCCGAGGCGGTGCAGGCCGCGCCTTCGCAGGACCAGCGGGCGCCGTCGATGATGGTGGCGCGGGCCGGCGCCTTGGCCGAATCGGCCAGGGTCAGGCGGGTGGCGGCGGGGGCCTGGGCCACGGCCGGGGCGGCCGCGAACAGGGCGGCGGCGATGAGCAGGGCGCGCATGAGCAAGTCTCCGGATTGAAGAACGGCGTCGTGCCGTCGCGCCAATGTCAGTTTTCGATAAAAACTGTCAAGACGCGCCCGCATTATTTGTTAGCGCCGATCACCTATCGGCGATCATATTGCTGGACGGCCGTGTCGGCGTCGCCCTGGATCAGCACCATGGCCTCTTCCACCGACTCCGCCACCGTCCAGGCGTCAAGGAAGGAGGCGGGGGTCATGCCTTCCTCCACGCTGTGGCGCATCAGGGCGAAGAAGCCTTCCCAGAAGCCGTTCAGGTTCAGGAAGACGACCGGCTTCTGGTGCAGGTCCAGGCGTTTCCACGACAGCAGTTCCACGACTTCTTCCAGGGTGCCGATGCCGCCGGGCGCGACCACGAAGGCGTCGGACTGGTCGTACATGAGCTGTTTGCGCTCGTGCATCGAGGTGACGACGACGGTCTCGACCTCGTCGAACAGGCGTTCGCGGCTGCGCAGGAAGGCCGGCATGATGCCGACGACACGACCGCCGGCGTCATGGGCGCCGCGCGCCGAGGCACCCATCAGGCCCACGCCGCCGCCGCCATAGACCAGACGCCAGCCCGCCTCGGCGGTGGCCCTGCCGAAGGCGCGGGCGGCCTCGGTGTAGGCGGGATCGGCGCGGTCGGAAGAGCCGCAGAACAGGCAGACGGACGGGCCGTCGAAGGGCTGGATCAAAACGGGGGGCAGGGACATGGAGCCTCAACTGAACGAATGCTGGCTCGGCCCATGGCCAAACCGGCGGCGGTCGGGGTAACAGAATCCCCGGGCGCTTGGCCGCCAGCCTTATATCGTCGGGACGCAGGATGAAACGTCGGATCATCGCCATGGCCGCCGTATCCGTGACTATGGTCGCGGCCCTGTCGGCCTGTTCCCGGGACGGCGAGGGCGCGCCGCGCGCGGTGGACGCCGAGGCGACCTCCCCCTGGGTGCAGCCTCCTCATGTTCAGACCGCAAGGCGCGACGGGGCGATGATCCTGGTTCAGGGCCGGGCGGGGCCGGACGCCCGCGTGGTGCTACGCGGGGCCGACGGGGCGGCGGTGGCGGTCGGCGCCGACGCTACGGGACGATTCGAGCTGCGCGTTCCGGCCGCCTCGGGGGACATCCGGCTGACGCCCGAGGTTCAGGTCGGCGAGGACGCCGCGCCGTCTCCCGAGACTCTGGTGCTGATCCGGGGCGGGGCGGGGCCTATCGTGCTGGTCGCGGCCGGCGAGCCGACGGTGCGGCTGGACGGTCAAGGCGCGCTGGACGCGGTCGATTCCGATGGATCGGCGGTCATCGTGTCCGGCCGATCGAACGGCGCGCCCCCGGTCGTTCTGATCGACGGGGAGCGCGCGGAGGTCATGCGCGGACCGGGCGGGCGCTGGCGGGCCAGGGCGCCGGGCGGCGGGGCCGCCACGATCGACGTCGACGGGACGCGGTTCGCCTTTCCCGGATTGGGCGCCCAGTCGGACTTCACCCCGGTGCGAGCCGGCGAAGGCTGGCGACTGACCTGGCCGACGGGACCCAGCGGCCGTCAGACCGTCTGGCTTCCGGATCGCGGCGCCTAGGGCGCCGAACTTAGGAAGTTGTTAACCGAAGCGTCCAATGAAGGACCTGTCCCTTTTTGGGACGCACCATCACCGAACCTTTTTCAACCCGGCGTCCGCGTCGGGTTCTTTTTGTCTCGAGCTCAGACGGCCCGGTTGTCGATCAGCCGGGTCTTGCCCAGCCAGGCGGCGGCCAGGATGCGCGCCGGGGCGTCGACGACGCCGTCGCGGAACGGCGACAGGTCTTCGGCATGGCGAACGGCGACATAGTCGATCCGTTCGAACCCGGCCTTGAGGATGGCGGAATAGGCGTCCCGTTCGACGCCCGGCAGGGGGCGGCCCGCGGCGGCGCCGGCGGCGGCCTCGGCCAGGATCACGTTCAGGCGGCGGGCGACGGCCAGTTCGGCGTCGGACAGATAGTCGTTGCGCGAAGACAGGGCCAGACCGGTCTCATCCCGCTGGGTCGGGGCGCCGATGATCTCGACCGGCAGGTCCAGGTCGCGGACGAAGCGACGGATCACCATCAGCTGCTGATAGTCCTTCTCGCCGAACACGGCGACGTCGGGCTGGACCTGGTTGAACAGCTTGGTCACGATCAGGGCGACCCCGCCGAACATCTGGGGCCGGAAATCGCCTTCCAGCCCAAGCGCAGGCCCGGCCACGGCGACGCTGGTGGCGAAGCCCTGCGGGTACATTTCCTCCGACGTCGGGGCGAACATCAGATGGCAGCCGGCGCCGGCCAGCAGACGGGCGTCCTCCTCCTGACGGCGAGGATAGCGACCCAGGTCCTCGCTGGCGGCGAACTGGGTCGGATTGACGAAGTTGGAGGCCACGATGCGGTCGGCGCGGCGGCCGGCCTCGCGCACCAGGGTCAGATGGCCTTCGTGCAGGGCGCCCATGGTCGGAACCATGCCGACGGTCAGGCCTTGTCTTTTCCAGTCACGCACGACGGCGCGCAAATCCGCCACGGTGTGGACGACGGGGAGGGACGCAGGCTCGGTCATGGTGAAGCGGTTAACCCTTTGGCTTAAGTGTGTTGATGCACCAGACTTCAAACCCTGGCGGCTAGGGTCGTGCTTATGACGCCAGCACGAGCGACCCGTCCAGTTCTGATCGCGCTTACCTTGGCCCTTGCCGGCTGTGGGGCGGTCGAGGGCGACCGCCAGAGTTTCCAGGCGATGGCCGAGCGCGTGGCCGCCATCGACATCCCGCTGGATCCCAAGGCCATCGGTTCCGGCGCGGCGTCGCGTCAGACAGCGCAGGCCCAGGGCTTGCGTCCCGCCAAATTCTCGCCCGTCCATGTGGCGGTGCTCACGCCGCATCAGATGTGGGATGCGCGGGACGTGCTGAGCCGGGGCGGCTCTCTGGCGTTGGCCGAAGACAAGAGCGAAGACGGCCTGCGCGGCGCCGTGACGCGGATGGCGGAGCCGGCGGTTGAGCCGGCCCTGCGCGCCGCTGCGCCGGTCGTGGCCAGGGCCATGGTTGAACAGGCTGTCGCGCGGAGCGAGCCGCCCATGCTGCGCCCCGCCGTCGTTGACGCAGGGCCGCGCGCCGAAGGCCGCATGGTCCAGCTGGGCGCCTATTCCAGCCGGGCGGGGGCGCAGGCCGCCTGGGCGCAGCTGAAGGCCCGCGCCAGCCTGTCGAACCTGTCGCCGGTGTTCGAGGGCGTCGAGGTCAACGGCCGCAGCCTGACGCGGCTGAAGGTCGGGCCGATTCCGGTCGAGGCCGCGTCCGCCCTGTGCGCCGCCGCCCAGGTGGCGGACCCGTGGTGCCGCCGCGCCGGCTGAACTTGGGGCTGAAGTCCACAGCTACGCGTTAACGCCTCGTTGACGTTTGCGGCCGGTGCGCCGACTCTGCCCCGTCCGAAGGCCGCGCAGTGTTGAGTCGCGTCGGTCGCCACAGAGGGTATCCTCCATGACGCAGCCTCACGTGATCGTACTCGGCAACGAGAAGGGCGGGGCGGGCAAGTCCACCCTGGCGATCCATATCGTCACCGGCCTGCTGCATGCGGGGCGCTCTGTCGCGATCATCGATCTGGACCTGCGCCAGCGGTCGATGCAGCGGTTCTTCACCAATCGCCTGGCCTGGCTGGCCGCGAACAATCAGCAACTGCCCCAGCCCTTCATGCCCGACATGGGCGACGGCAAGGCCCTGGCCAAGGGCGGGGTGGACGAGCAGATCGCCGCCTTCGAACGCGCCTTCGACGAGGCCGTGGCGGCCGGGGTGGACGCCATCCTGATCGACACCCCCGGCGGCGACACCGCCGTGTCCAGCGCGGCCCACGCGCGGGCCGACCAGATCGTGACGCCGATGAACGACAGTTTCGTCGACTTCGACCTGCTGGGCGAGGTGGACCCCGTGTCGCTGGATCTGCTGAAACCCTCAATCTATTCCGAAAGCGTCTGGGAGGCGCGCAAGGTCCGGGCGATCAGCCAGGGCCGGAACGCCACCATCGACTGGCTGGTGGTGACCAATCGCCTGGCCGTCGCCGAGGCGCGCAACCGCAAACGCCTGGAAGAGCGGATGAACAAGCTGGCCAAACGGGTCGGTTTCCGCGTCGGGCCGGGCCTGCGCGATCGCGTCATCTACCGCGAACTGTTCCCGTTCGGCCTGACGGTGGCGGACCTGTCGAACGACATCCGCCCGGTGGCCGTGTCCCTGGCCCATGTCGCGGCGCGCCAGGAACTGCGCAACCTGATGAAGGCCATGGGTCTGGAACAGGCCCTGGCGCCTCTGGACGTGGCCGCCTGAAAGGCGATCTGACCGCATGAGCCTGATCTGGCTGGCCCTGGCGGCGATCGCCGTCTGGGCCCTGGTGCGGCTGGGCCGCCAGACCGAGCGGCGCGGCCGGGCCCATTGGCGCGTGACGGCGACCCTGCTGGGATCGGTGCTGCTGGCCGGAGGCGCCTTGTCGGCGTTTCGCGGCGCCTGGCTGTGGGCGAGCGTGCTGGCGGCGGCGGGGCTGTACCTGGTCTGGTCGTCGCGCATCCGGCCCGTGGTGCGATCCGAACCGATCAGCGAGGCCGACGCCCGCGCCGTTCTGGGCGTGCGTCCCGGCGCGACCGAGGCCGAGATCCGCACGGCCTGGAAAAAGGCCATGGGTCGCGCCCACCCCGACCAGGGCGGAACCGAAGGCCTGGCGACGCGGGTCAATGCGGCGCGGGACAGGCTGTTGAGAAAGACCGAACGCGACTGATCGTCCCCGCGCTTTCGCTGCGAAGTTCATGGAGGGCTGGGCGGGGCGCCAGGCCTTCGCCCGGAGTTTTGTGTTTTGAGTACCGTTTCGACGAAGGTTTGACGCCCCGCGCGAATGGTTGGCCTGCA
>NZ_JBWKNX010000031.1:0-8675 GCF_059415785.1 Brevundimonas sp. GW821-FHT10A07 | reverse complement strand
AGACCTCAGGAATGAGGGGTCCTTATTCGACGCCGATCACACCGCTAACGGGGTCCCTTTTCCACGCCGATCCACACGCCGAAACGGTCCTTCAGCGCCAGTTCGAGCGCAATCAGGGCGGCCAATTCGCCAGCCTTGATCATTCCCGGATCGATCCACCCGATCCGATAGAGGGCCTGGGCGCGGCTGAACTTTCGCTGAATCACATTCGGCAGGTGAGCGGGAAGACCAAGCTCGTCGATGAACGCGCGCCAGGACGTCGCCGTATTGAACTGTAGGGTGTCGACGGGCGAGCGGGGCGATGGCCACACGAGGTTGAGCGGACCGGCCGCGTGCGACAGGTTCAGGTCTTCGAGTAATGACATAGGCGCACCTCGCAAAGGTCTGGCCGCCGACGAGACACCGATTTTCCCCGATCAGAAAGTGTCAGTACCGCCCCTTGCCGAACGCTTCGCTGCCCGCCTTGGTAATGAGGTATCCCTCATCTCCGAAGCGGTCGACGCCATGGGTCGCAAGCCCTAGCTCGACCAGGCCTTCGAGTGTCTTCGTCCCGATGCCACGACCGAAGGCGCCGGCGGGCTCGGCGCTGTGCTGGCTTGACCAAAGCCGCTCCAGCGCGCGCCGCTGAGGGTCAGTGAGTGTGGGCACAACATTCTCCTTCGTTATTCGGATGTTTGTGGAAGGCCCAGATCAGTTGGGCGAACAATAGCTCCTACGGCATTCGGCAAACTTGACGCGCGACGGGGCGAAAGTCCCGTTTTCGGCCGATGATCAGTGACCGCTGCTCGCGCCTGAGACTTGGGTTGTTGGCCGATCTCGCCCGCATGGCGCTCGTCAAGCTAGGGCGCTGCTGATCAGCTTTGCCCAGTCTCTCTCGACCGACGTCATTGCGGCCAGAAGTAGGGGTTGGGCGGTGTCCCCCTTCTCGTTTCTCAGCAAGGCCATCCACTTGGATGGGAAGTACCGGACGAGCATGCCTAGTACATAGGCAATGAGGAAGGTGCGCAGCAGCTCAGAAAATCTGTCGCCATTTGGGAAGTCTTCAAAAATGAACATGCCATCGCCCCCAATGTACTGTGTGGCGGGGATGAGCGGCTTGAGCGCGTTGAGGTCCGTACCCGGCAGATGAACGAACCAGCTCGGCAGGGACAATCTTCTCGCGGACGGGCGATCTTGAACCACTGTCCCCGTCGGAAAGCCAAAGCGGGTCTCAACATCAGACTTCGAAATGCCTAAGGCGAAGATATAGATTTCCAAGCCTGTGGGCGTGGCGACGATCTCGCCAAGATGGGATTTGTCCGATCGGCCTGTCGTCTCTCGATACAGTGAGAGAAAGCGTGTGTCTCGGCTGAGCAGGTCATCGAGCGTCACGATGCTCTCATCAGTAAGAAAGCTTGGTGTTGCATAATTCGCGTGGAAAATTCCTTCCGCTAGGCTAGGCAAATTCCACCAAGACATTTGCTGTTTGTTTCGGGTTGCCCGGGCCAGTTCGGAGAACGTCCCGTTGGTCGTGCGAAAGCCGACCTCGAGCATGTTCTCCAGCCCACGGGAAAGGGTGCCCTGCCAGTCCACGATCTCGATGCCATGGCTCGGTTTTAGACTGGCCTCTGTTTTTCGGGAATCGAGGAGGAGCACCAAACCGCGGCTGAGCGCGAGCACGCCGTAGTAAAGCAATAAGGGCTTAACCGCCGTGGCCGACTGCTTGGCGCTGAAGAAGTACTCCCGACCTTGGGTGAAGCAGGAAATTATCTCGCGGGTGCGGCCGGCGGACAAGCTGCGTGCATGGCGCTGCCTGTACCAACGGCCGACATAGTCGTGGCTCTCAAACCGAGTTAAATCGCGCCAGTAGTCTGTGTCTGCCATGACCAAAATTCATCTCCTGGAGTGCATACGCGGCACGATTGTTGGCAACGGCCGTTTTGATGGCAGACTCTGATAGTCGGGACTTGATTGATGCAAGGCGGGCGGGATTTTTCCGGCCGCCGCGTTAACCGCGCTGAAAGTCGGCTTTCGAGCAGCTGACCATTGTCCGCTGCTGGCGCCGAGCAGACCTCCTTAGACGACTTTTCTCGCCCACTCTGGTAAGCTCCTAGATAGGCTGGAAATCGCTCGCGATTTCCGCCGCCGTGGTGACCATAGGGTGACCACGGGGTTCTTCCGCTCCATATCGGATCGGAATTCATCAATACGCTCAAGGGCTTATTGCGACGGATTAGGCGTTTTCCGCTTCCTCTATTGGGACATCGAGCTCGAACCCTAGGCGTTCGCGTGACGGCCCAGGGGCGTGCGGGCCGGGGCGTCCGCCAGCAGGGCCTGGATCTCGTTGAAAAGCAGGGCGAGGGTGAAGGGTTTGCCGAGGTGGCGGTCGGCGCCCGCCAGCCGTGCCGCTTCGACATGTTCGGGCTGGGTGTTGGCGGTCAGCATGATGACCGGGACGTGGGCCTGGCCCGCCGCGCGTTCCGCGTCGCGAATGCGGGCGACCGCCGTGATTCCGTCCATGCGGGGCATCTGGATGTCCATCAGGATGACGTCGAAGGTTTCGCGCCCGGCGGCTTCCACAGCCTCCACGCCGTCTTCGGCCGTCGTGACGTCCGCAACCGACTCCAGCATCATTTCGACGATCCGGCGATTGGTCGGATGGTCGTCCGCGACCAGGACGCGCAACCGGTCAACCGGGTCGGTCGTGACTTCGTCCGTGGTTTGAACCGGCGCGGTGGACAGGGGCAGATCCAGCCAGAAGACCGACCCCCCGTCTTCACGCGGCGCGGCGTCGAGGATCCCGCCGAGCGCCCGCGCGGCTTTCCGCGCCAAGGCGAGACCCAGGCCCATGCCGCCGTATTCGCGGGTCAGGGCGTCGTCCTGTTGCCGGAACGCGGCGAACATGGCCGCCTTCAGGGCGGGATCGAAACCGACGCCCGTGTCCACGCAGGCGAAGCGAACGCCCCCGTTCTGGCATGGATCGACGGTCAGGCGGATTTCGCCCCGGTGGGTGAACTTGACCGCATTATTCAGCAAGGGCGCCAGCACCCGCTCTATGCCCGCGGGATCGCCGACGAAGGCTGCGGGAAGAGCGGGGGCGATCTCGACGACGAACGCCAGGCCCTTGGCCCTTGCGGCCTCGCGAGCGGGGCGGACGACCCGCTCGATCAGGTCGCCAAGGACGAAGGTCTCGACCTCCGGCGGCCCCTCTATCCCGTCCAGGCGAGCGACGGCCAGCAGTTGCTGCAACTGATCCTGCAGCACGGCGGCCGAGGCGCGGATCATCTCGGTGACTTCCTGGATGTCCGGCGCGGTCGAGCGGGCGGCGAGAAGATCGACCCCGGCGATGACGCCGTTCAGGGGGGTGCGAATCTCGTGGCTGATGTTGGTGACGAAGGCGCTGCGGGCGCGGTTGGCCTGTTCGGCCTGTTCCAGCGCCTGATAGAGGGCGTCGGCGTCGCGCTGTTTCTGGGTGATGTCCTCGGTCAGGCCGATCAGATGGCGCACGCCTTCGTCGTCATAGGTCGCGAGCTTGGTGGCGGCCAGATAGCGGAATCCGGCCTCAGCATGATCTTCGTACACCGTCGACTGGGAGCCCATGCCCGGTACGGCGTCCGCCGCCCATTCAGCGAAGGCGGCGGGCAGGACGTCGGAGGCCCGCAGTCCCGTCAGCCCCTCGAACCGACCGAACAGTTTCTCCGCCGCGCGGTTGGCCAGGATGTAGCGGCCCGTCCGGGCGTCCTTGACGGTCAGGGCCAGGGGCAGGACCTCGATGACGGTGTTCAGGAAGGCGGCGGTCTCGGTCTCCTGGGTGACGTCCTCGGCCTTGACCAGAAGGCGCACGATCCGCCCGGCGTCGTCGCGAACGGCGCTGACCGTCGTATCCAGATAGACCGCCGACGATTGTTCAGTGGTGAATCGCGTGCGGAAGGAAAAGGCCCGACCCGCCTGTGCTTCCTGGACGCCGCGATCAATGGAAAAGCGGCAGTCGACCGGCCAGGCGTCGCGCCAGGCCATGGTATGGGGCGCTGGAGGTTCCGGCTGGAAACGCCGCGCCGCACGGCTGACATGGACGATCCGTCCCTGTGGGTTCAGCAGCCATATATAGGCGGGCGAGGCGTCCGCGATCTGGCCGTGGAAGACGTCGCCCTCATAGCAGGTTTCATCATCTGCATCGACGTAGGTCAATTCGGACCCCCCTGTGTTCAGCGGTTCTGCTGAGGATTCAAATCTAATCCGGGAAGGTGAAGTCGAAGTGAACGACACAGCCTTGCGTTGCTTATGGTCAAGCTAGGTAGATTCACCTAGCGGAGTTTTGAAGGCGGTTTAACGCCCATCGTCAACCATGGGGATCAGTTGCATGGCTCTGCGTCATGCGTGGTGGGGATGGAGTATGACGAAACGTGTGCTGATCGACGCTGCTCTCGTAGTGAAGAACGTCGTCGTCCTTCGCCAGTCGATTCTCGACGCCTTCGAGGAAGACGACACCATCAGTCTCGACCTTGCCGATGAACAGCCCGTCGATCTTTGCGGATTGCAGCTGATCGAGTCTGCGCGGCGCCAGGCCCGGGCGGTCGGCAAGACCCTGGTCCTGGAACGTCCGGCGACGGAATTTCGGCCAGCGCTCGATGCAGCCGGCTTCCTGACGGACGCCACGGCTGACGATCTCCAGTTCTGGCTTCACCAAGGACCCGCCCAATGACCGCTTCTATCCTCACGGTCGATGACTCGCCCAGTATCCGCGTCGCGCTGAAGATCGCGCTGACCAACGCCGGCTATTCGGTAGCCGAAGCGGTCAATGGCGCCGAGGGCATTGAAAAGGCCAAGGCCAGCGCCTTCGACCTGATCATCACCGATCTGAACATGCCCGTCATGGACGGCCTGACCATGATCGAGGAGATGCGCCGGATGCCCGATCAGATGGGCGTGCCGATCGTCTTCCTGACCACGGAATCCGACGAAGGATTCAAGGCGCGGGCCAAGGCCGCAGGCGCCACCGGATGGCTGACCAAGCCCTTCGATCCCGATCAACTGGTGCGTGTGGCCAAGAAGGTGCTGGGACGATGAGCGACGAAGCCATCGCTGTTTTCCAGGTTGAGGCGAGAGAGAACCTGGAGTTGATCGAACAGGGCCTGCTCGATCTGCTGGACCGACCCGAGGATCGCGATCTGGTGGACGCGGTTTTCCGGGGCCTTCACACCCTGAAGGGATCGGGGTCCATGTTCGGCTTCGACGCCCTGGCCGGTTTCACCCACCACTGCGAGACCGCCTTCGACCGCGTCCGCAAGGGCGAGGTGGCGGCCACGACCGACCTGGTCTCGGCCGTTCTGGCGGCGCGGGATCATATGCGCCGCCTGATGGAGGATCCGACGGGTGATCACGGCGCGGCGGGCGATGTCCTGCTGGCCGACCTGGAACGGGCTGTGCGCGAAGCGGACGGGAATGCGCCCGTCGCCGCCGCTCCCGTCCAGACGGCCTGGCGCATCCGGTTCGATCTGCCGTCCCACGCCTTCAAGAACGGCACCAATCCACTGGCCCTGCTGGCCGAGCTTCGCGACCTGGGCGAGGCGCGCGTCGTGGCCGACGTCTCGCGCGTGCCGCCGTTGAGCCAGATCGAGCCGACCGACCACTATCTGGCCTGGGACGTGACCTTGACCACCGATCAGGGCCGGGGGGCGATCGAGGATGTCTTCATCTTCGTGATGGACGAGATGAACCTGTCGATCGAGCCCCTGGACGCGTCCAATGCGGACGCGGTCGTTGCGGACCAGACCGGTCCGGCTGAGGTCGTCGCCGAGGGTCCTTCGACCCTGCCCCAGACCGCCGCACCGGCTCAGGTCGCCGCGCCGGTCCAGTCTTCCGCCCCCACCGCTCCGGACGCCGCCGAGGCCGGCGTCGCCAAGACGGCCAAGCCGAGCGAGAGCGTGCGGGTGCCGGCCGATCGCCTGGACGAACTGATGGACCGCGTGGGGGAACTGGTCATCGCCCAGTCCCGCCTGAGCCAGATCGCCAACTCCGGCGTCGACACAGCCCTGCGCGCCGTCTCGGAAGAGATCGAACGCCTGTCGGGCGAGCTGCGCGACACCATGATGGTGCTGCGCATGGTGCCGGTGGCGACCCTGTTCGGCCGCTTCCGCCGCCTGGTCCATGACCTGGCCCGCGAGACCGGCAAGGTCATCGAACTGTCGACCGACGGCGAGACGACCGAGATCGACAAGACCGTCATCGAACGTCTGGCCGACCCGCTGGTCCACCTGATCCGCAACGCCGCCGACCACGGACTGGAGACCGCCGAGGATCGCGCGGCCGCCGGCAAGCCGGCCACCGGCCGCATCCGCCTGTCGGCCCATCAGTCGGGCGGCGAGGTGGTCATCACCATCCGCGACGACGGCCGAGGCATCGACCGCGACCGCGTCCGCGCCAAGGCGGAGGCGCAGGGCCTGATCGAGCCCGGCGCCGCACTCAGCGACCACGACCTGCTGCAGATGATCTTCCATCCCGGCTTCTCGACGGCGGCGGCGGTGACCAATCTGTCCGGCCGCGGCGTCGGCATGGACGTGGTCAAACGCACCATCGAGGCGCTGCGCGGCTCCATCGACATCGCCAGCCGGCCTGGCGAGGGGTCGGAGGTGTCGCTGCGGATCCCGCTGACCCTGGCCATCATCGACGGCCTGCTGGTCCGCGTCGGTCAGGGCCGCTACGTCATTCCGCTGGGCGCCGTCGAGGAATGCCTGGAACTGTCGCTGGACGAGGATCTGCGCTCGCGCGGTCGCAGCTTCATCTCGCTGCGCAACAGCCTGGTGCCCTATCTGCGCCTGCGCGAAATGTTTGAGACCGGCACCCCGCCCGAACTGCACCAGAAGGTCGTGGTCGTCTCGACCGGGACCGAGCGGATCGGCCTGGTGGTCGATCAGATCATCGGCGACCACCAGACGGTGATCAAGTCGATGTCCAAACTCCATTCCGGCCTGCCGACCTTCTCAGGCGCCACAATCCTGGGCGACGGCGGCGTGGCCCTGATCCTGGACGTTGGCCACCTGGTCGCCAAGGGCCAGCAGCAGGAGGCGCAGATGCGCGAAGCCATATGAGCACCCAGGCCGAAATCACCACTGCGCCCGGTTGGACCGGCGCCGAACAGGTCGAGGTCCTGACCTTCGAACTGAATGGCGAGCTGTTCGCCCTTCACGCCGTCGGCGTGCAGGAGATCATGGACCTGGCGCCCGAGACCGTGGTGCCCGGCGCCGGCGCCTTCGCCGGGGCGGTCATCAACTTCCGCGGCAAGGTCATTCCCTTGTCCGACCTGCGCGTGGCCTTCGGGCTGGAGCGGGGGGCCGCCACCATCGACAGCCGGATCGTGGTCATCGAGATCGAACTGGCCGGCGAACCGACCCTGGTCGGCCTTCGCACCGACAAGGTCCACGAAGTCACCACCCTGGCCCGCGCCGACTCGGAGGCGCCGCCCAGCGTCGGCATGCGCTGGCGGCCCGAGTTCATCCAGTGCCTGGTCAAGCGCGGCGGCGAATTCATCGTCGTTCCCGACCTCCAGGCCATCTTCAATCAGCAGCAGGACGCCCGCCAGCCGGCCGCGTCCGCTACCCGCCATTAACCGGCTCTTCGAGGGGATAGAGTATGCGTTTCACCATCAAGGCTAAACTGGCCACGGGTTTCGGGATGATGATCATCCTGCTCGTCGGCATCGCCGGTCTGGGCATCTACAGCCTGGGCAATCTGAACCAGGCCATCACCGATGTGATTGCAGGACCCGCCCAGCGGCTGGAGAATTCCCAGACGGCGAATATTCGCCTGCTGGAATCGATCCGAGCCGAAAAGAACCTGGTCCTCTCCTCGACCCCTGAAGAAATGAGCCGTCACGTGGCGACGGGCGAACAGGCCCGCGAGGCCATGGCGGAATTGCTCGCGGTCGGTGTGGACAAGGCAGCCGCTAGCGGCAAGCCGGATTGGGAGAGACTGGAAGCCCTCTTGGGGCGGATGACGACGCTGGAAAGCCGGATGGCAGAGTTGGTTCGCGCCGGGCAGAATGCGGAAGCGGTCGCCTTGTCTAACGGGCAAGGTCGTGAAATCGCGACCGAGATGACGGAGATCTTCGACAAGATCGTGGCGCGTAACCAGGCCGCAATGGTCAAGGCCGATGAGGACACGGGCAAGCAATACGCTGACACCCGCAACCTCGTGGTCGTCCTGACCCTGGCGGCCCTGGCCATCGCCGTGGCCTTCGCCCTGTGGATCGCCCTGGGCATCAGCTCGGGCCTCAGCCGCCTGATGACCGTGGCCGACGCCGTCGCCATCGGCGACCTGGACGAGCGGGTCGAGATCAAGTCGAACGACGAGATCAAGGACCTGGTCAACGCCTTCAACAGACTGACGGACAATCTGAAGACCACCGCCACCATGGCGGATGAGATCGCCAACGGGGACCTGACGGTCCAGCCCAAGCCGCTGTCGGACAAGGACACGCTGGGTCTTTCGCTGCAGTCCATGGTGGAACGCCTGCGCGGCGTGGTCGGCGACGCCCTGTCGGCCGCCGACAACGTCTCCTCGGGCAGCCAGGAGCTTTCTGCGACGTCGGAACAGATGAGCCAGGGGGCGACCGAACAGGCGGCCGCCGCCGAACAGGCCTCGGCCTCGATGGAAGAGATGGCCGCCAACATCAAGCAGAACGCCGACAACGCGGCCCA
>NZ_JBWKNX010000030.1:0-12659 GCF_059415785.1 Brevundimonas sp. GW821-FHT10A07 | reverse complement strand
AACATCAGGCGGGCGTCCCGGATCAGGGGAAATCTAACCGATCAGCGACAAACAAGGACAGGCGGGAGCGTCAGCGAACGCCAGGTGGGGCCGACTCGGGTTGTGAAGCGGACCCGGTCATCACCACCGTCGGAGTCGCAACCAGACCCTCTCCCGCTTGCGGGAGAGGTGGCCCGGCGTCCGCGCAGCGGACCAGGGTCGGAGAGGGGAGTCCTGTTTGAACAGGAAGACTTCCCCCATCGTCAGCCGTCTCGCTTCGCTCGACGAGCTGACACTTCCCCCGCAAGCGGGGGAAGGTCTGTTAAGAGGCGACGCCGGCCCATACCGTTCGTCCTCCGGACTATAGATTTTCTGCACCCTGCCCTCAGCAAACATGGCCCCTCCCGCGCATTGACCCGCCGCATCTTCGCCCTGATATGGCCATGACCGCGAGGCGCTCCCCCTGACCGCGCGGTCGGAGACGACGATGTCCAAAGTCCTGACACAGGCCGGCCCTTATCGGCGCGGCGGACGATGTAGCGGCTGAAGCCGCCCGATCCGTCACATCCAACCCCCTAGGCCGGACGTCGAAGACGTCGGCTCCGCGCGCCCGCGCGCGCCAAGACACAATCATCAGGAAATCTCTCAAATGCGCACCGCCTTCCGAGCCGCCTCGCCGGCGCTTCTCGCCACCGTCTCCGCCGTCGCCCTGCTGAGCGCGGCCCCCGCCTTCGCTCAAGAAACCCTCGCCGATGAGGCCGCGACCGTGGACGAGATCGTCGTCACCGGCACCCGCGTGGCCAATCGCTCGCGCCTCGACACCCTGGCCCCCGTCGATGTGGTCACGGCCCAGAGCCTGCAGAACCGGGGCACGACCGAGTTCGCCACAGCCCTGGCCCAGTCCGTGCCGTCCCTGACCTTCCCGCGCCCCTCGGCCAATGACGGCAGCGACTCGATCCGTCCGGCGACCCTGCGCGGCCTGTCGCCCGACCAGACCCTGGTCCTGGTCAACGGCACGCGCCGCCACGCCTCGGCCCTGGTCAACACCAACGGCGTCGTCGGCCGCGGCTCGGCCGCCGTGGATCTGAACGCCATTCCGACCGCGGCCCTGGACCGGGTCGAGGTGCTGCGCGACGGGGCCTCGGCCCAGTACGGCTCGGACGCCATCGCCGGGGTGGTGAACTTGCGGCTGAAGGCGGCCTCCAGCGGCGGCGGCGCCAGCGTCACCTATGGCCAGTATCTGACCACGGTGAAGACCGCGCGCGGCGAGCGCGACGAGGAGGACGGCGCCACGACCACCGCCTCGGCCTGGCAGGGTTTCGCCCTGGGCGACGACGGCTTCCTGACCCTGTCGGCGGAATATCTGAACCGCGAGTCGACCAACCGCTCGGACTATGATCCCCGCGCCGCCGCCAACGGCGCCGTGACCGCCCGGTTCGGCGATCCGGACGTCGAGCAGTGGACCGTCTTCGCCAACGCCGGCAAGGGTCTGGGGAACGGCTGGGAGGCCTATGGCTGGGCCGGTTATCAGGACCGCGACAGCTCCGGCGCCGCCTTCCCGCGCCTGTCGGACAACGTCAACAATGTCACGGCCGTCTATCCGAACGGCTTCCTGCCCAAGGTGGCGGTCAATTCCCAGGACGCGTCCCTGGCCGGCGGCCTGCGCGGCGTGATCGCCGGATGGGACGCCGACGTCAGCCTGGTCTATGGCCGCAACGCGCTCGATTTCCGCACCGAGGATTCGCTGAACTCCACCTATGGCGCCGCGTCGCTGACCAGTTTCGATTCCGGCAGCCTGATCTATGACCAGTTGGTGCTGGGCGCCGACTTCACCCGTCAGTTCGAGGCCGGCCTGGCGGGCGGGCCGCTGAACCTGGCCTGGGGTCTGGAGCAGCGCTGGGAGAATTATCAGATCGAGGCGGGCCAGCCGGAAAGCTACAACCGCGGGCCGCTGGGGTCGAACACGGCCCTGTCGGGCGGGGCCCAGGGCTTCCCCGGCTTCCAGCCGTCGAACGAAGTGGACGTGGATCGCGACAATTTCGCCGCCTATGCCGATATCGAACTGCCGATCACCGACAAGCTGACGGTCGCCGGGGCCGTGCGGTTCGAGGACTATTCCGACTTCGGCGACACCCAGACGGGCAAGCTGTCGGGCCGGTATGACTTCACGCCCAACTTCGCCCTGCGCGGCTCGGTCTCGACCGGCTTCCGCGCCCCGTCGCTGCAGCAGTCCTATTTCACCTCGACCTCGTCGGTGATCCAGGACGGGGCGGTGGTGGAGACCGGGACCTTCCCGTCGGTCAGCCCGGTGGGGACGGCCCTGGGCGGACGGCCGCTGAAGCCCGAGACCTCGACCAATTATTCGCTGGGCGCCGTGGTGCGGCTGGGGGCCTTCGACCTGACGGTGGACGCCTACAAGATCGAGATCGAGGATCAGATCGTCCTGTCGGAACTGATCCGCGATCCGGCCCTGCTGACTCCGCTGGGGGTCCAGGCCGCGCGCTTCTTCCTGAACGGGGTCTCGACCTCGACCGAGGGGGTGGATGTGGTGGGCCGCTATCGCCTGCCGACCGAGACGGTCGGCGATTTCGACTTCACCGTGGCGGCCAACTTCAACGACGTGTCGCTGGACACCGACCTGGCGCCCGGCCTGTTCGGCCGCCAGCGGATCCTGACGATCGAGGAGGGCACGCCGGACGTGAAGGTCTCGGCCGGCGCCGACTGGCGGCTGCAGAAATGGGGCGCCAGCCTGCGGGCCACCTATTACGGCGACGTGCTGCAACCGGGGTCGGTCGCGGCCAACGACTATCGCACGGGTGAGAAGACGGTGATCGATCTGGAGGGCCGGTATCAGCTGACCGAGCGGGTCGGGCTGGCGGTCGGGGCGGACAATCTGTTCGACGAATACCCGGACGCGACCCCGGCCTCGCTGAACTCGAACGGGGTGCTGGGCTATCCCTACAACTCGCCGTTCGGCTTCAACGGGCGGTTCGTCTATGCGCGGGTCAACCTGACCTGGTAGGCGGCTTTATGCAGCTCGGACGTCGTCGATCCTGTGTTCGGCGGCGTCCATGGCCTGGTCCATGGCGGCGTAGAGCCGGGCCTGGGTGACGGGCTTGGCCACATGAGCGTCCATGCCGGCGGACAGGCAGCGCGCCACGTCCTCCGGCATGGCCTCGGCGGTCACGGCCAGGATGGCGGTCCCGGCCGCCGGCCCCTCCAGCGCGCGTATGGCCCGGGTGGCGGCGACGCCGTCCATCACCGGCATGCGGATGTCCATCAGCACCAGGTCGAAATCGCCCGTTCGCACGGCCTCGACCGCCTCGCGCCCGTCGCAGGCCTCGGCGGTCTCGCAGTCGACGGCCTGCAGCATGATCCGCAGCAGATCGCGGTTGGCGGGATGGTCATCGACGACCAGGACCCGCATGCGTCGCGCCTCCAGCGGCGGCGTCTCGGCCGCAGGGGCGGCCGCGGCCGCCACGGCCTTGGCCGGGATTTCCACCGTGAATGTCGTCCCCCTGTGGGGCGTGCTTTCGACGGTCACGGTTCCGCCCAGCCGGTCGATGTGGTTCTTGGCCAGGGCCAGACCGACGCCGGCCCCCTCATGGGCGCGGCTGGTGGTGGCGTCCGCCTGTTCGAACAGGCTGAAGATTCCGGCGAGAACCTCCTCGGTCATGCCGCAACCGGTGTCATTGATCGCGAAACGCAGTCGGTCGCCCACCCGCTCCACCCCGATGCGCACCCCGCCCTTTCCGGTGAACTTCACGGCGTTGCTGCCCAGGTGGTGCAGAATCTGACGCAGGCGTCGCCCGTCGGTCAGGACCAGCCCCTCCGTACCGGGAGCGAAGCCTACAGCGAAGTTCAGGCCCCGGACGGCGGCCCATTCGCGCGCCGGCCCGACGGCCTCGTCGATCAGGGTGGAGAGGTCCTCCGGCTTCAGGTCGAGCGCAGAACAGCCGTTCGACACCTCCAGCAAATCCTCGATCAGGCGCAGCATGGCCTCGCCGCACTGATGCACGGCCTCGACCTGACGTCGGCCCTCGGCGTCCAGTTCGGGATGTCGCGACAGCAGATCCGCATAGCCGGTGATCCCGGTCAGGGGCGTGCGCATCTCGTGGCTCATCATGGCCAGGAACCGGGACTTGGCCGCGTCCGCCTGTTCAGCGCGTTTCAAGGCGGCCAAGGCGGCTTCGGTGCGGACGTTCAGGCGGGCGACAAGGCGACGCCGTTCGGTCGACAGGGCGGTGATCGGCAGGGCCGTGATCACCACGGTCAGGAGAAACAGATGAAGCACGTTCATCTGCCGCATGACGGCGGGAACCCCCTCCAGAGCCGGGTCGAAGGCCAACCGGGTCAGAATCACGGGTCCATGGCCGGTGACGGTGGCGCCGGCCCCGATGACCGAGACCAGGATCACCGCCCCCGCCGTCCACGGCGGAGACAGGCGGAAGGCCAGCAGGATCAACGGCGGGAAGATGATGAACAGAATGGGCGCCTGGTTCTGACCAAAGGCCCACAGGGCCGCAACGGCCACCAGGCTCATCAGAATGACGAACTCGGAGCGCGACGCCAGGGCGTCCTTGCGGAAGCGGTGATTGCGCGCGACCAGCAACAGGGTCGGCGTGACGATCATCATCGCCAGCAGCTCCATGTCGAACAGGTGGCGCATGCGGAAGTCCAGACTTTCCAGCGGCGGCCGCCCGGCGATGACCGCGATCAGGCCCGCCAGCAGGGTGGTCACGGCGACGGCCGGAACCGCTGCCCCGACAGCGAACCGGAACAGGCGAAGCGGACGCCGCATATCGAGGGCCGCCCCGCAAAGGCGACGCGCCAGCAGGGTCGCGATCCCCACCTGCAGCAGGTTCAGGGCGACATTGGTCACCGCGAACAGGAGGATGTCGCCCCGGATGATATTGCTGGCCAGATTGATCAGGACGCAGCCGACCATGACCCCCAGGGCCTTGTCCCGGCGTAATTGCAGCACCGCCGCCAGCAGTATGGCGTTGGCGGGCCACATCACGGTGGCGTGCAGGGCCGCGATGCTCCACTGGCCCAGCAACTGACTGGCGATGAACAGCAATACGTAGAGCCAGGGCGGCGGGCCTGCCTCCCGACCGGCGTCATGGCGGAAAAACCGCCAGCGCCCACGCCCCAGACTCGATCTGCTCCGACCCATATTAGCAGGCTGGGCCAAAGCCCTTAGAATTCCGTTCTTTAAAATCTAGGTAGAATTGCGCACCCGGAGGATATCAACAAGTAACGGCCAAGGTTCAGGCGTTTTCAGAGATCCGCCCGCTCTTTCCCCAGTTGCAGTTCGGCGCCGGCAAGCCTTATCGTGTTCTGGGTCTGGCGCGGGAACGGCTTGCCGGCGCCCTTGTCGGAACAATTGTGCGGCGACCTGCCGCCTTCGGAGCGTCCAGATCATGCGTCTACTGTCTTCCGTCGCGGCCATCGCCGTCCTGACCTTGGCTGCGCCTGTCCTGGCGTCTCCGGCCGTCGCGCAGCAGGCCGCGCCCGCCGCAGCGCCGGATGAGGAAGCCGACAGTCCCGACGAGGCCGCCTTCGAGGCCCGCGCCGAGGCCTTCGGCAAGAGCATGGAAGCCATGTCCGCCGAGATGGAGGCCGCCGCGACCCAGGCGGACAAGGCCAAGGCCGCGACCGACCTCGCGGCCATCCAGGCGCGTTACGATTCAGAGGCCGCGTCCTTCGCCGCCGAGGTTCAGACCTTCGCCCTCGCCCAGGGCGCGCCGGCCGAACAGGTCGCTGCGGCTGTGGAGCAGATCAAGTCCGTGCCGGCCATGGTCCGCGCCGAGATCGCCGCGAAGACCGCCCCTGCGCCGCAGTAGCGCCGCGTCTTACCGCGATTTCACTTGAGGCGGGGCGGCCTTGGGCGGAGTTTGCACGGGTCACCAACGGGGAAGCTCCCATGATCCGCGCGCTCAGCCTGACGGCCGCCCTGGCCCTTCTGCCCCTCTCCTCGGCGCTCGCCCAGAATGCGGCGTCCAAGAATGCGGCGTCCCAGAATGCGGCGTCCAAGGCGGCGCCGGTCCGGGGCGTGGCTCACGACCCCGACTCCGCCGAAGCGCGGCTCGAAGCCGCCGCCGACGCCTTTGAGGCGCGGATGGAGGCTTTCGGCAAACGGGCCGAGGCCATTTCCGAAGACCCGAATCTGAGCGAGAGCGCCCGCGGCCAGAGCATCGCCGCCCTCTGGTCCGCCTATGCGCCGGACGTCGCCGCCTTCACCGCCGAAGCCACCCGACACGCGTCCGAACTGGCCGCCGAGGCGTTGAAGGACATCGACGTCGACGCCCTGGTCGAAGACGCCCTGAACGACCCCGAGGTCAAACGCGCGATGGAAGAGGGGATGCAACAGGGCGTCGCCGCCGGAACCGGCATCGCCCGCAACAGCGCCTGGACCAATCCCGATCCCGAACAGATGGTGACCTATGGTCTGATCGCCCAGTACGCGATGGACCAGGCGGCGGACGCCGTGGTCGCGGCGGAAGAGGCGGAGGATGTGGCGCCCATCGCGCCGCCTGAACCGCCGCAAGCCCCCCAGCCGCCGGCGACCTGACCCGGTTTCGCGGTCCGCGTCTGATGAAGGCGTCGCCCGGCCTTGACCGCCGCCGCCATTACAGCGACATCGCGCCGCATGTCCGCCCTGCCCGTCGATCCGCACCTCTATTCGACCTTCCTGGGCGTCATGGTGGTGATGGCCATCACCCCCGGCCCCGCCAATCTGTTCGCGGTCGCCACCGGGGTGGAAAAGGGCCGGGCCTCGGCCCTGGTCGGGGTCGTCGGCATGAACTGCGCCACCCTGGTCTGGTTCGCCGCCGCCGCCCTGGGCCTGGGCGCCCTGGTCAAGGCCTTCCCCGACGCCTTTCACCTGATCGCCATAGGGGGCGCCCTCTATGTGGCCTGGCTGGGCGTCAAGGCCCTGCGCGGCGCCATGCAGAACACCGCCCCGACCGATCCCCAGCAGCCCGATCACGCCGTCGCGGTGCGCAAGGGCCGCAGCGCCTTCATCGACGGGTTCGCGGTCCAGATCGCCAATCCCAAGGCCATCCTGTTCTTCACCGCCGTCCTGCCGCCGTTTCTGGACGTCGAGCGGCCTGTCGCGCCGCAGCTGGCCCTGTTCGCCCTGGCCGTCATCGGCATGGATATGATGTCGATGAGCGCCTACGCCCTGTCGGGCGCCGCCTTGTCGCAACGGATGCAGCAACCCCGGTTCCGGCGCGGTTTCGGCCTGTTCGTCGGCGTCCTTTTGCTGACGGCGGCCGTACTGATCGTATTGCGGCTCTAGACGCAGCCCGGCTTCGTCCTAGATTGGTGGGGAACATGGCCGTTCATGCGCCGTTCAGCCGCCAGCGCGCCCGAATGGGCGATCAAGGAGTCGATTCATGAAAGCCCTATCCAGAAAGACGCCGGCGCTCAGAGCCCTGGCGATGACGGCTGTCGCGGGACTGGCCCTGGCCGCCTGCGCCACCGCCACCCCCTATCAACCCGCCGGCTTCAACGGCGAGCGCGGCGGCTATGCCGAACAGCGGGTCGAGAACAACCGCTATCGCGTCAGCTTCGCCGGAAACTCGGTGACCTCGCGCGAACAGGTCGAGATGTCCCTGCTGCTGCGTTCGGCCGAACTGACGGTCGAGAGCGGCTATGACTGGTTCGCCACCGTGAACCGCGCCACCGACCGCGACACCCGCTACGTCACCACCCCGGACCCCTTCTACAGCCGCTACAACAGCTTCTACGGTCCCTACTGGGGTCCGTCCTGGCGCTATTACCGCGGCGGTTTCTGGAGCCCCTGGGACAGCTGGAGCAACGACTTCGACACGCGTCAGATCGACCGTTACGAAGCCAACGCCGAGATCATCATGGGCCGCGGTCCCAAGCCCGCCGGCGACCCCAACGCCTTCGACGCCCGCGAAGTGATCCAGAACCTGTCCTCGCGCGTCACCCGGCCGCCGGTGCGCTGAGGCGCAGACGAGCCCAAAAAAGGAAAGGCCCGGAACTGCGGTTCCGGGCCTTTGTCGTTTCAGGGCGCGCCCGACTATTTCATGGCCGCCAGGGCGTGGCCGGCGATCAGGGCGTCGGCCAGGCCGTGCGGATTGCGGACATTGTAGTTCTCGGTCGTCACCACCACGACGGCGTCGAGGTCAGGCACGATCACCACCTTGTTGCCGCCGGTCCCCGCCATGCTCCAGGCGGGATGGGCCACGCCGTTGACCTGATAGGTCGGCAGCCAGACCAGATAGCCATAGTCGCCCCGTTCGGGATCGACGGTGGAATGCGGGGCGGTCATGGCCTTCGCAAAGGCCTCCGGCAGCACCTGACGCCCGTCCCAGCGGCCCTGGTTCAGCAACAGCTGGCCCAGGGCCAGCAGGTCGCGGCTGCGCAGGCCCAGGCCGCCGCCGCCCTGAGCCAGACCGGTGGGCGAGGTCTGCCACTGCTCGCCCTCGATCCCCAGCGGGCCGAACAGGGCGTCGCGCGCAAAGGCCTGAAGCGGTTCGCCCGTCGCCGCCTGGACCACGGCGCCCAGGGTGGTCACGCCGGCGGTGCAATAGCTGAAGGCCCGGCCATAGGGCTGGTCCGCCGGTTTGGGGATCCAGGCCGGGAAGCCCCGGATCGGCAGGTCCAGGGCGAACTTGACCCAGTCCTCGATCAGATACATCCGCTCCTCGTTGCCGCGCGAGAAGGAATTGTCGTCGTCGCATTCCAGCAGCGAGCTCATGGTCAGCAGGTCCTCGACCGTGATCGCGGCCTTGCGCGGGTCGGGATTGTCGAACGGCCCATGGTCGGCGACGAACGGCAGGATCGGGGCGTCGACGCTGGCGATGTCGCCGCGCGCGACGGCGGCGCCGACCAGCATGGCGGTGACGGTCTTGGTCACGGAGCGGGTGTTGCGTCGGCTCTCGCGGCCCGCTTCATCGAAATAGACCTCGTGCACCAGCCGGCCGTGGCGGGCGATCAGGACGCTGGTGATCTTCTGGAAGGTCCCGGCGCGGACGGCGGCGTCCATGGCCGCCAGCCCTTCGGCCGAGACCCCCTGGCTTTCAGGCGCGGCGACGGGCCAGGCCGGTTCGGCCGCGACGGGGGACGAGACGAGAGCGAGCCCGAGGGCCGCGACAAGCAGGGAACGCATGACAATCCTTGAGAGAGGCGAGACCCGAGGTGTGGCAGGATGCGCGCGCCGGGTCTTGAACAGGTGAAACCGGCTCAGGCGAACAGGGCGCGATAGCGGCCGGGCGTCAGGCCGTAGATATGCCCGAACTCGCGGGTCAGATGGCTTTGGTCGGCATAGCCCCCCAGCGCGGCCAGTTCGGCCAGATCCACGCCCCGGGCCAGTCGTCCGGCGGCGCGATCGGCCCGCGCCTGGCGAATGGCGGCCGCCGGCGAGCGGCCGAAATGGCGACGATAGCGGCGCGCCAGCGAGACGGCGTGGACGCCGACGATGCGGGCCACGGTCGCCACTTCCAGCCCCGGCTGATCGGCCAGGTCGTGCAGAACCTCATGGGCCCGCAGCAGCCACTCCGGCGCCGGATCCTCGTTCAGGTCGCCGGGGGTCAGAACCGCCGTGGCCAGATCCAGGGTCAGCCCCTCCATCACGACCGCGTCTCCGGCCGCGAACCGGCTGGCCACCCCGATCAGACGTCGCACCGCGCCTTCGGCCAGGGCGCCGCGCAACCGCATGGGGTCGCCGCGCCCGGCGCTCTTCGGGGGATCGAAACTGATGGACAGGAAGCGGCCGCCGGCCTCGGTGAAACAGTCGCGATGTTCGACGCCCGGCGGATTCCACACCAGGGCGCCGGGGCCGAAGGCGGCGCCCTTGGGCGTCAGGGGGTCGTGCGCCAGGCTGCAATAGCCGTCGTCGAGCGCCAGGATGAAATGGGCGTCGTCATGGGCGTGAAACACGACGCTCTCGGGCGGACGGTCGGCGATCCACAGGCCGACGCGAAATCCCCCGGCCTCGACCGTCCGCGAGGCGGCGCCGAAGAAGTCGCCGGACGACAGATGTGGTCTGGCCATGAACCGATCCCCGCGCGGCCTCTCCCGCCACGCTTGGCATCATGCGCGGGACTGACGCAAAGAAAAAGGCCCGGAACCTGGGTTCCGGGCCTGTCTTTTTCGATGCTCGCGAAACCTGAACCTAGTCCAGGGTGCGCTTGATCTCTTCGACCGTGAAGCACTCGATGTAGTCGCCTTCCTTGATGTCCTGGAAGCCCTGGAACTGCATGCCGCATTCCTGGCCGGCCGTGACTTCGTTGACCTCGTCCTTGAAGCGTTTGAGCGTGTTGAGCACGCCCAGCTCCAGAACCACCACATCGTCGCGGATGATGCGGACGCGGGCGCCCTTGCGGACCACGCCTTCCGACACCCGGCAACCGGCGATCTTGCCGATCTTGGAGATGTCGAACACCTGCAGCACGGCGGCGTTGCCCAGGAAGGTTTCCCGTTGCAGCGGCGCCAGCATGCCGGACAGCACGCCCTTAATATCGTCCAGCAGGTCGTAGATGATCGAATAGTAGCGGATCTCGACGCCCTCGCGCTCGGCCAGATCACGCGCCTGTTTCGACGCACGGACGTTGAAGCCGAGGATCGGCGCGCCGGCCGACTTGGCCAGGTTGACGTCGCTCTCGGTGATGCCGCCGGCGCCGGAATAGACGGTGCGGGCGCGCACCTCGTCGGTGCTCATCTTGTCCAGCGAGCTGACGATGGCTTCGGCCGAACCCTGCACGTCCGCCTTGATGACGACCGGCAGTTCCGAGACCTTCTTGGACTGCAGGCGGGACATCATGTCGACCAGCGACACGGAACCGCCCGAGACCTGGGCCTTTTCGCGCTTCACCCGCTGACGGTATTCGGTCAGCTCGCGAGCGCGGGCTTCGGATTCCACCACGGCGAAGACGTCGCCCGGAGACGGGGCCTCGTCCAGACCCAGGATCTCGACCGGGACGGACGGACCGGCTTCGGTCAGCTGCTCGTTGCGTTCGTTCAGCAGGGCGCGAACCTTGCCCCACGATCCGCCGGCCACGACGATGTCGCCGCGCTTCAGCGTGCCGCGCTTGACCAGGACGGTGCCGACGGGGCCGCGGCCCTTGTCCAGCTTGGCCTCGATGACCACGCCCTCGGCCGAGCGATCGGCGTTGGCGCGCAGGTCCATGACCTCGGCCTGGACCAGAATGGCTTCCAGCAGGCCGTCGAGGTTCATCCGCTCCTTGGCCGAGACCTCGATGATCTGGGTCTCGCCGCCCAGGTTTTCGGCGATGACTTCGTGCTGCAGCAGCTCGTTGACGACCTTCTGAGACGTCGCCCCCGGCTTATCCATCTTGTTGACCGCGACGATCAGCGGAGCCCCGGCCGCCTTGGCGTGCTGGATGGCCTCGATGGTCTGCGGCATGACGCCGTCGTCGGCGGCCACGACCAGCACCACGATGTCGGTCACATTGGCGCCGCGCGCCCGCATGGCCGAGAAGGCGGCGTGGCCCGGGGTGTCCAGGAAGGTGACCTTCTGGCCGTCGTCCAGGCGCACCTGATAGGCGCCGATATGCTGGGTGATGCCGCCGGCTTCGCCGCCCGCGACGTCGGTGGTGCGCAGGGCGTCCAGCAGCGAGGTCTTGCCGTGGTCGACGTGGCCCATGATGGCCACGACGGGGGCGCGGACATCGGCCGCTTCCGCGTCGTCGGCGTCGCCCAGGAAGCCGAATTCGATGTCGGATTCAGAGACGCGCTTCACCGCCATGCCGAACTCTTCGGCCACCAGTTCGGCGGTGTCGGAGTCGATCACGTCGTTGATCTTCATCATCAGGCCCTGTTTCATCAGGAACTTGATGATGTCGACGCCGCGCACGGCCATCCGGTTGGACAGCTCCTGCACGGTGATGATGTCAGGGATGACCACTTCGCGCGGACGGTTCGGCGCATCGGTCGATCCGCCCTTGCGCTTTTCCTTCTCGCGTTCGCGGGCGCGGCGGACCGAGGCCAGCGAGCGCATGCGCTCGGCGGCGTCGCCGTCGCCGACCACGGACTGGATGGTCATGCGGCCTTCGCGGCGCTTCGGCTCGCCGCGGGTGCGGCTGACCGCCTTGCCGGCGTCAGAGAAACGCTTCTCGCGATCGTCGTCGCGACCGACCGGACGGCCGAAGCCGGCGCCGGGGGCGCGGCTGGGGCGGGCCACTTCGGCCTGGGCCGGAGGGGCGTTGGGGGTCGGACGACCGCCAGGACCGGTGCGCGAGCCGCCGGGACGAGCGGCGCCGGGGGCCGGACGCGGGTTCAGGGCCGAATAGCGGACGGGTTCAGCCGGCTTGGCGCCTTGCGGACGACCTGCGCCGCCGGGACCCGGGCGGGCGCCCTGGGGACGGTCGGCTTGCGGACGGTCGGTCTGCGGGCGATCCGTATAGGACCGTTCGCCGCCGCCCATCGCCTGTTCACGGGCCGAACGACCGCCGAAGGCGGGACGCTCGGGGGCCGCGCGCTGCGGATTGCCGGGCTTGGGCACGCGCTGGCCGAAGTTGACCACCGGACGGGCCGGAGCCGCCGGACGGGCCGGAGCGGCGGGCGCCGGGGTCGCGGCGGCCGTCGGCGCAGGCGTCGTGGCAGGCGTCGTGGCGACCGGAGCCGGCGTCGGGGCTGCGGCGACGGGCGCAGCGGGTTTGGGCGCGGGCTTGGCCGGCTGGGGC
>NZ_JBWKNX010000029.1:0-14225 GCF_059415785.1 Brevundimonas sp. GW821-FHT10A07 | reverse complement strand
AACTCTTTCTTCCCCTCAAAACCCCCGAAACCAAAGCTCCGAAGCCCTCAGGGCCGGCCCGTTTCCGAGCGAGGCGGTCCTATACGGGCCGCTCTTTTCCGCCGCAACCGGATTCTGACCAAACCATGAAAATTCTCGCGGAGTCGGACTCTTCGAACCCGTGCCGACGCCCGCTTCAGCCCGTCGCTATATAGGTTCTGAGGCTTTCGGCCTCGCGGGCGTGATCGGCGATCTGGCATTTGACGACGTCGCCGATGGAGATGACGCCGACCAGCCGGCCCTCGCTCAGAACCGGCAGATGGCGAATCCGCCGGTCGGTCATCCGCCCCATCACGGCGGACAGGGTTTCTCCCGGTTCGGCGAAGATCACCCGGGCGGACATGTAATCGGAGACGGGACGGCCCAGGGCGTTGGGTCCATCGACCGCCAGGGCCTTCACCACATCCCTTTCGGAAAAGACGCCGGCGACGGATTCGCCGTCGCGGACGACCAGGGCGCCGACGCGTTTGCGCTCCAGCTCTCCGCACGCCTGCGCCACCGTCAGGTCGGACGCGATGGAGAAGACGGCGTTTCCCTTGGTCTTGAGGATCTCGGCGACGAACATCGCGGCTCCTTCTCTATGGTTAGGAGACGACCGCCGGGCCGGGATGGCGACAGGGCCGCTCGATAACCATGATCGCGCAGCCGCGCCCCGGAATCAAACGTCCGATTCGGGCCGGGCCGACGTCCCCATGGGCAAAGGCCCCTTGCCGAAGGCGCGGCCCAAGGGACCGATGACCAGCAATCCGGCGATGAAGCCGAAGGCGTGGGCCTCCCAGGCGATGCGGGCGCCCTCCGCTCCCGGAGCATAGCCGATCAGCCCGGTGACGGCGTTGACCGCCATCCAGGCGATCGACGCCCCGATCACGCGCCGGTCGAACAGGCTCAGCACCCTGCCCCGTCCGCCCATCAGGCGGGTCGCTGCTCCAATCAGGCCGAACACGGCCCCCGACGCCCCCACCATGGCCTCGGTCGAGCCCCAGTGGACCAGGCCGTAGCCCAGGGCCGCAACCACGCCGCACCCGATATAGAAGAGCAGGAAGACGGTCGGCCCGATCCGGTCGCCGAACAGCCGCGCCACCGGCGCGCCGAAGGCCAGGGCGCCGATCGCATTCATTAGGGCGTGGGTCCAACTGCCGTGCAGCAGCATGGCGGTGAACAAGCCGCCCCACCGCCCGTTCTGCAGATCGATGGGTGCGAAGGCCATGGAGGCGCCCATGTCCGGCAACTGGCGCTGGAAGAAAAACAGCACGGGCATCGACAGGGCGATCAGCACCACCGCGACCGGGGCGTTGAACAGTCTTTCGGACTTTGGCCCTTCTGAATTCGGGGGCGCTGCGAATCGGCCATCGGGGTCGGACATGCCTCACCAATGCGCAACGATTTCTGCGATCTCAAGCGCTTCTTAATAACCTTAACGCAGTTTGGGGTGCGGATCGTGGTTTCGGTCCGTCGTCCGTTTGCGCGCCAGGAGTATTATCCATGCCGGTCAAGAGGCTGATCGTCACCCTGCCGACCGTGCTTGCGACCCTGTTCGTCGCCGCCGCCCCGTCTATCGCCATGGCCCAGACGACGGGCTCCGGCGGCGCCGCCCGCTTCCAGCAGGGCTATGGCTCCGCGCGCAACCTGACCAACACCGCCGCCACCGGTTCGACCCGCGACGCCAACGGCAATCGCCTGATCGTCAACGGCCTCATCCAGTCCGGCGCCTCTTCCTATTCCAGCCAGTCCGGCGGCGTGGCCTCGGCCTATGCCGGGGCGGGCTCGTCTTCCGGCAACGGCACGACCATCGGCGGCTCCACCGCCATCGGCAATCAGTTGAACGTCGTGGTCCAGGGCAGCCACAACACCGTCATCGTCAATTCGAAACAGACCAACAACGGCGACATCAACGCCGGCACGGCCCTGAACGGAAACATCACCCTGCCATGAGCCGCCCTCCTCTCCTTCGCACCGGCGCCGTCGTGACGGCTGCGGCCCTGCTGCTCGCCGGCTGCGTCAGCCCGGTGGCCGGGCCGTCGGGCCAATATGCAACGCCGATCGGCAATGCGCCGGTCACGGCCAACCCCACCCCCTATTCGGCGGCGCTCTATTGCCTGGCCGACTACGCGCGCCGCTACAACCTGCCCTCGCCGCGCATGGCCGTGGGCCGGATCAGCGACTACACGGGCACGGTCTCGTCGGACGGCGGGCGCCAGATCACCGGCGGCGCCTCGCTGATGGCGAACTCGGCCCTGGCCAAGGCCGGCGCCCGGATCGTCGAACGCTACGACACCTCGGTGTCCGAGCTGGAGCTGCGCTACGCCAACAACAAGCTGATCGGCGACAACACCCCCGGCGCCCAGGGACCGGAAGACACCCAGTACCGCCGCATCCTGGCCGGCCAGGTGCCCGGCTCGGACTTCTACATCGTCGGCGGCGTCACCGAGGTGAACTACAACATCCGCTCGGGCGGCTTCGACGCCGCTGGAGGCCAGGTGGACAGCGACCGTCCCGGCTCGGGCATCGCCACCTACCGCACCTATGTGATGAACATCGCCATGGATCTGCGGCTGGTTCAGACCACCACCCTCGAGGTCGTGGACGTCGTCTCGTACCAGAAGCAGATCATCGGCCGCGAGATCTCGGCCGGGGTGTTCGACTTCCTGAACGGCAATGTCTTCGACATCTCGGCCGGGTCCGGCGGGATGGAGCCGACCCAGCTGGCCGTCCGCGCCCTGGTCGAACGGGCCACGGTCGAGTTCATGGCCAATCTCTATGGGGCGCCCGGCCCCGAAATCTGCCTCAACGCCGCCAACGACCCGCTTGGCGATTCCGCTGTCGGTCCGACCGGCGGCTATTATCCGGCCTACCCCACCACGGAGACGAACAATGGCCAGACCCGCGCCGATCCGTCTCGCTGGCATGATCGCCGCGACGGCGACGTTCGCCCTAGCCGCTACTGAGGCGACGGCGCAGGAGACGCCGCTCTGCGATCCGCAGACCGGCTCGACCTGTTCCAGCACCCAGACCCAGTCCGGCGACGTGACCGGGTCGGTGAACCTGAACGTCACGGTCGATCAGCTGGAGGTGACCAATTCGGCCACGGGCAATTCGCTCGCGGGCGGGATCGAGGATTCGTCCGGTTCGCTGGCGTCGCGCCAGACCATGACCGGCGCGACCCGCGCTGACACGACCCTCGTCCTGAACGGCGAATCGGACGGCGTGATCGGATCGACGACCCTGGCGCGCGGCGATTATGTGGGCGTCTCCACCGACGGCGCGACCTTCGCCCTTGATGCGGCCCAGGTCGCGACCGGCGACAATGTCACCGCCCGCACCGTCGTCCAGTCGCCGACCGGCCATATGCTGGCCGGCGGTTCCGTCGGCACGGCGGCCGTCGCCAACAGCGTCGCCCTGGGCGGTCCGTCCTCCTCCATCACCGGCGCAGTCGATCAGTCGGCCCAGACCACGGTCCTGGCCGAGACGGTCGCCGACGTGCAGTACATCCCCGCCCCCGCCGACTTCTCGTCCCAGGCCGTGGCCAACGCCGTCCAGACCTCGACCACCGGCGCCTCTCACCAGGATCTGACGGTGCGCCAGACCAACGCCGCCTCGACGATTGAGGCGCGCACCGACGTCTATGTCGACAACGCCTGGAACCTGGCCGCCCGCGCCAAGGCCGGCGCCAACCAGACCGTCCTGTCCAACGCCGGCGGCTCCCTGGTCGCCGCGACCGACCAGACCAACCAGGGCCGGGTCCGCGCCGTCTCCCGGGCCCGGACCAATCTGCAGGGCCAGACCACCGTCTCGGCCCGCGCCGTCGCCAATGAAGTGATCGCCGGCAACACCGACATCTATCTGGCGCTGGACAACACTCAGCTGAACACCGGCGGGGTCGAGGCGACCGCGACCTATACGGGCGTCAGCGGCTATGACGCCTATGTCGGCGCCGAGGCCGTCGGCAACAGCGTCACCGGTTCCGCCTGTTCCCAGTGCGGCGGCGAGGTCAACATCACCAACAACCAGACCAACAACGCCGCCGTCACCGCCACGACCAACGCCACCATCGGCTCCGGCCGCGCCGCCGTGGTCGGGACCACCGCCGTCGGCAACAGCGCCACCTTCTATGTGAGCCGTCCGGGCGGGTGAGGAAAGCGACTAGCGCGACGAGATGACCGTCTCACGCAAAACCTCCAGCACAGAACCAAGCGGAGTTCGCGAAAGCTTCGTATGTTGCGCGTTGCCACGAATTGGTTTGCGCCGCAGCGCGACTTGCCGCTTCGCGCGCCAAATGGTCTCGAATATCATCTGGTGAACCGCGCTGCGCCATTTGCTGTAGCCCATAGCGAATGTTGGTCAACTCAACCGCCGAGTGGGACGCGTAGAGCTGCGCGAGACCAAACACCCTGAAATGCGAAAAGACACGCTGTCGCTTCACGGCGTTCCAAGCTGCAGGTGGTGCGGCCAAAAATACTAGAGCGGCAGGCTGCGTTTCTTGCACCGCCGCAAACAGCCACCGACCATCGTCAACATCATCGAAGTACGGATGCAGCGTCTGCTCGCCCGCTTGCGCCGCCTGCAAGGCCAGCTTGGTTTTGTTACACTCACCGCAGGACGGAACAAGGTTGGCCGTCGTGATTGTCAAAGCCGGGTGGGCTGACTGCGGCAGATAGTGGTCCAGCGTGAAGACTGTTCGCTGCGCGCATAGCGGACATATATCGTTTTCTGGTAACTTCTTGATAGCGTCGTAAATGTGCCTGGTTCGTACGCTCTTTACGAAAGTTCCGGCATAAACCCTTTCCATCTCCTTCGTGGTGACGCACCCAGCAACGTCATCTGTTCCCTCGATGCTGTACAGCGATGCCTGTTTACCACTTGTTATATAAGCCAATTCCGCCGATTCAATACTGGATGCAGCCTGTTGCAGACGCTGGTTCAAACTGGCATCGCGAATGCTAGCCACACAAAGGTCGAGAGCTTGCCTCGCCGTGACGGTTGGGCGGACTAGAGAGCGCATTAGAGTGCATCCCGCTCAGCGATCAGCGCTTGAACTATCGCACGCGCCTCACCGCCCAGCTGACCCTCAAAGCGAGCTACGGCGGCGGCGTAGTCTAGCCCTTCGTTGACCGTCGCTCGCAGAAGTTGGTGAAAACCGGACCGCGTTACTTCAAGCCCAAAGACTTCTCTCGTTAGAAGGCCGATATTTTCGCCGAAGGTTTCGATGGCCGGCCGCTCGACCACCGAGACAGCGCGCGCCCGACGAAGCTTCCAGGCACAGTTTCGAGGCACCTCCTGGAGTACGACCGGCGAGTGGGTGGCGATGATCGCGACCCCATTTCGCTTCACTAGCAAGTCCGACAAGCAGCGGATAAAAGCTGCCAAAAGCGGCGGATGAAGGTGCCCTTCGGGCTCATCAAGCAAGACAAGTGTTTTCTCGTCTACCAATTCGACCAGTCGCGTGATGGTGAGAAGAATGATGGCGTGGCCAGAGCTCAATCGACTAAATAGAGACTCGGCCGCATCGGACCAATCATCGTCTGACAGCGCCAAAAGTTGAGTAATGTTCGCTTCGGCAAACAAATCGTCTGTTTCAAGGGTGTCCAGCGCAGAACGCCAGCGGTCAGCCCTAAGGCCATGGCGGCAGCGTTCAAAACTCTTACGGAAATCGACAGCGAGATCCTTGGGTGATTTGATGCCTCCTTGTTCTTCGCCCTCCACCTCAATGCGGTGGCGCAACCCGACCTGCTCCGATCCCATCAGGTCGGTGGGCTTTGATCGCAAATCGAAATCATCAAATGCGCTGAACGAGATCAGGACCAAGCCGGCGAAAGCCCAAGCTCCGTCGTCACTTAGAGCAACGGTCACAGGCGGCACCATGTCGGCCTCCTCAGCTCTGCCAAGAAGCGCTTCCGCGAGTTGACGCATACAACGCGTCTTTCCCACCCCGTTTCGGCCGATGAGAACATGGACGTTCGTTGGCGGCTCAGATGCCGGCAACACCTCGAAGTCCATTATTGCTGGGGAGACCCCATCGGGCTGTTCGAGCGTGAAAGTGAAGCGAAATTCGGTAAGCTCCGCGTCCCCACGTGTAAGGCGATGTAAGCGCCCCCTCACTGTGCTTGGAGATATGCTGCGGAGAAGTGAAACCTCCATTGAAGGCTCGTCTAACGCCGCTTCGAAGATATCCAAGTCGAAGGCACAGTCCCTCAGCCCAACCAGAACAGTTTCACGTAAGGCGGCCGAAAGCTGATTGAGGGAGGCATAGTAATCCTCCCCTATGCCGAGCGAGAAGAAGTCTGGACCGAGTGCGTCAAACTCTTCAGGAATTTCCGGCGCTCTCTGACCAGGCTCGACCGTCCCTGCAGGCTGCAGACCTACCTGTCCGATCTTGAGCGATCCCACCTGATGGCTATGTCCGGCTTCATCGCAGACTATCAGCGCAAACGTGGTTCTGAACTTGAACCAGTCATCCCAGTTGTCTGGTACTAAAAACGCGCAGTTGGACGAGCCCTCGGGCACCCGCCCCCTGAGAATGGTAAAGAACATGAACGCCTCCCAACCGCGTCTGCGCGCGAGCATAAGGCGAAGCTTACAGTTGCGTGTACAGACTGTCACGCTTGCGGACGCTTAGAATGAAATCTAGGCGACCTGCTGCGGAGGTTATCTGCTGATTATCTCAAACGCCCCTCCACGCCTCCCCCTTATCGCTATTTTACGGCTATCCGCCTCCCCCAAGGCGCCTGCCAAACGGTCGCCTTGCCCTCGCCCCCGCCCTCCCCTACTCCAGACATCAGCCGTTCCATCGGGGGTTGCGGCGTTTCGGAGTAAACTCATGCGTTCTGCGCGTCGCCTTCTGCTTGTCGCGGCCTCTGGCCTAGCTCTTTCGACGGGGGCCTTCGCCGTCCCCGTCCTGGCCTTCGCGCCCGCCGCCCAAACCCAGACCCAGGTCCCGCCCTCCAATCCCTGGGCCCAGGCGACCAGTGATGTTCCCGCCGATCCGGCCGTCCGTTACGGCCTGATGCCCAACGGCATGCGCTACGCCCTGATGCACAACGCCACCCCGCCGGGCCAGGCCTCGTTCCGGCTGCGGATCGACGCGGGCTCGCTGATGGAGCGGGACGACCAGCAGGGGCTGGCGCACTTCATGGAGCACATGGCCTTCAACGGGACCAAGGACATCCCCGAGAACGAGATGCTGCGCATTCTCGAACGCCTGGGCCTGGCCTTCGGCGCCGACACCAACGCCTTCACCAGCTTCGAGCAGACGGCCTATATGCTGGAACTGCCCAACACCCAGGACGAGACGGTCGATACGTCCCTGCATGTGATGCGGGAAATGATGGGCGACGCCCTGATGGCGTCGGACGCCATCGACGCCGAGCGCGGCGTCATCGTCGGGGAGGAGCGGACCCGCAACTCGCCGCAGATGCGGGTGCTGAAGACCCAGCTGGCCCTGCTGGCGCCGGGCCAGCGCCTGTCGAAACGCCTGCCGATCGGCGACCTGGAGGTGATCCGCACCGCGCCGCGCGAACGGTTCGTCGACTTCTATGACGCCTATTACCGCCCCTCGCGCGCGACCTTCATCGCTGTCGGCGACTTCGACGTGGACGCGATGGAGGCCAAGATCCGCACGACCTTCGCGGACTGGACGCCCAAGGCCGCCGACGGGCCCGAGCCCGACCTGGGAACCGTCGCCGCGCGCCAGCCGGAGACCAGCATCATCGTCGAGCCGGGCGTCCAGTCGTCGATCCAGATCAACTGGATCAAGGCGCCGGACCTTGACCCCGACAGCCTGGCCGAACGCACCGAGGCCGTTCGCCGCAGCCTGGGCCTGGCGGTGCTGAACCGCCGCCTGGGCGAGATGGCGCGGGCCGACAATCCGCCCTTCCTGGGCGCCGGCGGCGGTTATCAGTCGCTGTTCGACACCCTGGACGCCGGCGTCCTGTCGGTCGCCTTCACGCCCGGCGAATGGAAGCGCGCGCTGGAGACCACCGAGCAGGAGGCCCGCCGCCTGACCCAGTACGGCGTCACCGCCCCCGAGCTGCAGCGCGAGATCACCGAATATCGCACCTCGCTTCAGAACGCCGTCGCCACCGCGGCCACGCGCTCGACCACGGCCCTGGCCGGCGCCCTGCTGAACGCGGTCAATGGCGACACGGTCTTCACCTCGCCCCAGGAAAGCCTGGACCAGTTCGAGAAGATCGTCGCCGATCTGACGCCGGAACAGGTCAACGCCGCCGTGCGTCCGGTGTTCGAAGGCCAGGGGCCTCTGGTCCTGTTCACCAGCCCGGTCCCGGTCGAGGGCGGCGAGGCCGCCGTCACCGCCGCGCTGGAGGCCTCGCGTCAGGTTCCCGTCGCCGCGCCCGGCGATCAGTCGGCGTTGGAATGGCCCTACACGAACTTCGGCGCGCCTGCCCTTCCCGCCGCGCGCACCGAGGTGGCCGATCTGGGCGCCACCCTGGTCCGCTTCCCCAACGGGACCCTGCTGAACATCAAGAAGACCGACTTCCGCGATGACCAGATCCTGATCCGCGCCAATACGGGCATCGGCGGCATGGGTCTTCCCGCCGACCGCTTCTCGCCCCTGTTCGCCGCCAACACCGTGCTGAACGCCGGCGGCCTGGGCAAGCTGACGGTGGATGAGGCCGACCGCGTCCTGGCCGGCCATGTCGTCAACACCAGCGTCAGCCAGGGTACGGACAGCTACAGCTTCGGCGGCTCCACCCGCCCGGAGGACCTGCAGCTCGAGCTTCAGGTTCTGGCCGCCTTCCTGACCGATCCGGGTCTGCGCGCCGCGCCGCTGCAACGCGCCAAATCCTCCTATCCGCAGGCGCTGGAACAACAGGCCGCCACGCCCGGCGGCGCCTTCGGTCTGAAGGCCGGGGAACTGCTGGCCGGGGGCGACAAGCGCGCGGCCGCCCCGACCAACGAACAGTTCCAGTCGGTCGAGATCGAACCCCTGCGCGAACAGATCAAGGCGGCCCTCGCCTCCGGCCCGATCGAGATCACGGTCGTCGGCGATGTCGACGTGGACGCGGTCATCGCCGCCGTGGGTTCGACCTTCGGCGCCCTGCCCGCGCGCGGTCCCGCCCCGACCCCGCCGCCTGGATCGGCCGAACGTCGCTTCCCCGCCCCGACCGCGACCCCGATCCGTCTGACCCACACGGGCCAGGCTGAACAGGCTCTGGGCTTCGTCGCCTGGCCCACCACCGACCAGATCGAAGACCGCACCACGGCCCGGCGACTGGCGATCCTGTCGGCCGTGCTGCAACTGCGCCTGAACGAGGAGATCCGCGAGAAACAGGGCATCGCCTATTCGCCCAGCGCCAGCGCCACCAGCTCCGACGCCTTCCCCGGCTACGGCTATATCGCCGTCGGCGCCGAAACGCCCCCCGAGTCCCTGACGAAACTGTTCGACGCCGTGGACGTGATCGCCGCCGACCTGCGCGACAATCCGGTCAGCGAGGATGAACTGAACCGCGCCCGCCGTCCGGCGGTGGAGCGGCTGCGGCGCAGCATGGCCGACAACGGCTACTGGCTGACCCAGTTGTCCGAAGCCCAGTCCGACCCGGCCTCGCTGGACCAGACCCGCAACAATATTGCGGTGCTGGAGGCCGTCACCGCCGCCGACCTGCAAAGCTTGGCCCGGCAGTATCTGAAGCCCGACGCCGCCTGGCGCACCGAGGTCGTCTCGGACAAGCTGGCCCAGTAAGAAAAACGGCCCCGGTTCGCAGGAACCGGGGCCGAGCCTTTTTGGGGCCAGTCTTCAGGATCGTCGACGGAGAGCCGACGGTCTTGTCTTGCGTCACACGGCCTGAGCCGCGCCTGAACGGGTCGCGTCAGGTCCGGTTCAGAACACCCGGCCGCCGACGCCGCCGTCCAGGGTGATGGCCCCGGTGATGACGGTCGCGCTCTGGACCTGTTCCTCGCGGTATTCGGTGTATTCTTCCTCGCGGTACATGGTCAGGATCTTCACCCCGGCCCCGTAGCGACGCAGCAGCGAGCGTTCGTTGCAGTCCCGCTCGGGCTTTTCGGGGCGGCATTCCAGCTTGCCTTCGCCGCCGAACCACAGGGCCTCGTGCTTCCTGCAGGTCAGGGTCGTGCCGTGGTCGAATTTGATGTCGCCCTCATAGTCGGCGATCGTCGCCTGGAGCCAGGTGCCGGCCAGGCAGCGATAGATCTCGCCGTCATAGCCGTCGGCGATCTCGCGATCCGGCTTCACCTGAGAGGCGGGGTGCGGCACCTGGCGGTCGTCGATGCAGACCGCCTGGATCACCACCCGCTTCATCGACCGACGCCAGGCGGTGAAGGGCGTCCGCACCGTCTGGGCCAGGCCTTCGACGGCCAGGCCCTGGATGGTCGTCGGATAGGGCTGGTCCACGGTCACATAGGCCGCGCCGCCGCCCCCGCCGTAACCGCCGGAGAAGCCGCCGGCCCGCGCATTCACAAAGGCCCGCGACCCGGCGTTCGCATTGGCGCTGGCTCCCGCATTGACGTTGACGTTCACATTGACGTTGGTGTTCGAGTTCCAGCCGCCGTTCCCGCCCCCGCACGATCCACCCCCGCAGGAAGGCGGCGGAGGCGGCGGCTCGCAGCAAGGCGGCGGCGGAGGTTCGCACGCCGGCTGGCCACAGCTCTGGGCCGTCGCCGCGCCCGCGACGCCCAACATGGCCCCGCCGGCCGCCAGACCCAGCATCCAATTCCTGATCCGCTGCCGCATCGGCGGGACTCCCGAACGAATTCTCACGTCGCCTGGACAGACTTCCGGACGATCCAACCTTAACCAAGACGACAAAAGCCTTTCGTTTCCGTTGAGATGGGAAAGTCTTCGGGGATGGCGCAATGCCGCATCCGTCTGCTAGACCGCCCGCATCATGACCGTCCGCGTCTCCATTCGCCTGATTTCGATTAGCCGCCCGGCGTAGCGCTTCCGGGCCCTGTGGCCCCGTGCACGCCGGGAAGACCGCCCTCTGTTCGGGCGAACGAAGCCGCCCTCGAGCAGCGCGAAGCGCGACAGGGCGAACGAAGACAGCGACATCACTTTCACGACGCCGAGACGACCCATGGCCGACGCCACCGACACCACCGACACCCCCTCCGGCCGCGACTATCGCGACACCGTCTTCCTGCCCGAGACGCCCTTCCCCATGCGCGGCGGCCTGCCGCAGAAGGAGCCGCTGATCCTGGAGCAGTGGGGCGACCTGTACGGGACCCTGCGCGCCGAACGCCAGGCGCAGAAGGCCCCGCTCTATGTGCTGCACGACGGCCCGCCCTACGCCAACGGCGACATCCACATCGGCCATGCGCTGAACAAGACGCTGAAGGATTTCGTGGTCCGCAGCCGGTTCCTGCTGGGCTATGACGTCGACTACGTCCCCGGCTGGGACTGCCACGGCCTGCCGATCGAATGGAAGATCGAGGAACAGTTCCGCGCCAAGGGCCGCCGCAAGGACGAGGTCTCCAAGGACGAGTTCCGCGCCGCCTGCCGCGAATACGCCGGCAAATACATCGACCTGCAACGCGACCAGTTCAAACGCCTGGGCATCACCGGCGACTTCGCCAACCGCTACGCCACCATGGACTTCACGTCCGAGGCGGCCATCATCGCCGAGTTCCACAAGTTCAAGAATTCGGGCCAGCTCTATCGCGGCTCCAAGCCCGTCATGTGGTCGCCGGTCGAGCGCACCGCCCTGGCCGACGCCGAGATCGAATACCACGATCACGTGTCACCCACGATCTGGGTCAAGTTCCCGGTCACCGGCGTGTCCGACGACCATCCCGACGACCTGCTGGCCTTCCGCACCAGCACCCCGTCCATCGTCATCTGGACCACCACGCCCTGGACCATCCCGGCCAACCGCGCCATCAGCTACGGCCCCGAGATCGCCTATGGCCTGTATGAGGTCACGGCCATGGAAGAGGGTCTGGAGTTCGCGCCCTGGGCCAAGCCGGGCGACCGGCTGATCGTCGCCGACAAGCTGGCCGAGGACGTGTTCAAGGCCGCAAAGATCGCCGCCTGGACCCGCGTCTACGACATCAATCCGTCGGGCCTGGAATGCGCCCACCCGCTAGCCGCGCTGGACAGCGGCTATGGCTTCTCGGTGCCGCTGCTGGCCGGCGACCATGTCACCGACGACGCCGGCACGGGCTTCGTCCACACCGCGCCGGGCCACGGCGCCGACGACTTCGAGGTGTGGAAGGCCCATGGTCATCACGAGGTGCCGGACACGGTCGACCCGGACGGCGCCTACTACCCCACCGTCCCCCTGTTCGCCGGGCTGAAGGTGCTGGAGACCGAGGGCAAGAAGACCGGCAAGTTCGGTCCCGCCAACGGCGCGGTGATGGACAAGCTGATCGAGGCCGGCAATCTGCTGGCGCGCGGCCGGCTGGAACACTCGTACCCGCACTCCTGGCGGTCCAAGGCGCCGGTCATCTTCCGCAACACGCCCCAATGGTTCATCCGCATGGACGAGCCCCTGAAGTCGGGCGACACCCTGCGCGAGATGGCCCTGACCGCCATTGACGACACGGCCTTCCACCCGGCGGCGGGCAAGAACCGCATCCGCTCGATGGTCGAGGGTCGTCCCGACTGGCTGGTCAGCCGCCAGCGCGCCTGGGGCACGCCCCTGGCCATGTTCATCGACAAACAGACCGGCCAGCCCCTGCATGATCCCGAGGTTGACGCCCGGATCGTCAAGGCCGTGGCCGAACACGGCGCCGACATCTGGTTCACCGCGCCCGACAGCGACTTCCTGGGCGCCCACGACCCGGCCCGGTATGAAAAGGTCGAGGACATCCTGGACGTCTGGTTCGACGCGGGTTCGACCCACGCCTTCGTTCTTGACCCGCGCCTGCCCGAGCATGGCTATACGGGCGACCGCCCGGCCCACTGGCCCGCCGACCTCTATCTGGAAGGTTCGGACCAGCACCGCGGCTGGTTCCAGTCGTCTCTGCTGGAAGGTTGCGGCACCCGTGGCCGCGCCCCGTTCAAGGCGGTCCTGACCCATGGCTTCACCCTCGACGAGAAGGGCGAGAAACAGTCCAAGTCCAAGGGCAATACGACCGATCCGCTGACGGTCATCAAGGAAAGCGGCGCCGACATCCTGCGTCTGTGGGTGTCGCTGGTCGACTATTCGGAAGACCAGCGGATCGGCAAACAGATCCTGCAAACCACGGTCGACGCCTATCGCAAGCTGAGGAACACGGTCCGCTATCTGCTGGGCGCCCTGGCCGACTTCGACGAGGCCGAGCGGCTGACCGACTACGACCAGTTCCCGCCGCTGGAGAAGTTCATCCTGCACCGGCTGTGGGAGTTGGACGCCCATGTGCGCCAGGCCTATGCCGAATACCGCTTCCAGGACGTCGTCCGCCCGGTGCTGGAGTTCTGCTCCAACGACCTGTCGGCCCTGTATTTCGACATCCGCAAGGACAGCCTCTACTGCGACCGCCCCGACGCCCTGCGCCGCCGCGCGGCCCGCACGGTGATGGACGCGGTCTTCATGCGCCTGACCGCCTGGCTGTCGCCGCTGACGCCCTTCACGATGGAAGAGGCCTGGACGACGCGCTTCCCGGATGCGGGCACGAACTGCGCCCGGGTGATCCCGGAGACGCCGGCGGAATGGAACAACCCGGCCGAGGCCGAGCGTTGGGCCGCGATCAACACCGTCCTCGAAGTGGTCAATGAATCGTTGGAAGCCGCGCGTCGAGATAAGCTAATCGGCGGGGCGCTGGACGCCTGGCCGACCGTCACGGCGCCGGCGGGAACCTTCGCCCCCTTCGACGGGCTGGACGCCGCCGAGATCTTCCGCACCTCGGGCGCCGAACTGGTCGAAGGCGACGCGCTCGCCGTGGCCGTGGCCCTGGCCGACTATCCCAAATGCGCCCGCTCGTGGCGCCGCGTCCCCGACGTCGGCTCAGACCCCGCCTACCCCGACCTCTCGGCCCGCGACGCCGATGCGGTCAGGTATTGGGACCAGACGCACGCCTGACCACGCATTCACCTCCCCGTTGGCGAAGGCCGACGGGGAGGACAGGCGATCGCGTCAGCGAGCGCCAGGAGGGGGCGACTCGGCGCCTGAAGCCGCTGTGGTCATCACCATCGTCAGTGTCGCCCCCTCCTGGTCGCTACGCGACCTGTCCTTGTTTGTCGCTGATCGGTTAGATTTCCCCTGATCCGGGACGCCCGCCTGATGTTCACCGCATCA
>NZ_JBWKNX010000028.1:0-17344 GCF_059415785.1 Brevundimonas sp. GW821-FHT10A07 | reverse complement strand
GAAGATGGGGCACTTCGGTGCGCAGGATTTCTTGGGGATCTCCCGTGCGAGCTTGACGCTTGCCTGTACGCCTAGCTACACCGACAGCGGCACGACACGGACGACTGTCAGCACGGGACCGAATGGCCAGCAGCTGGCGGGGCTGACGGACGCGAACTGGTCGGCTTTCTCGAGCCTGCAGCAGACGGCCTTCGCCTACGACAGCTACGGCCGGGCGACGCACCAGCGCGCCCAGGCGGGCGGATCGACCCACAGCCTCGTCCAGGTCAGCTACGACGCCTCGGGTCGCCAGGACTGCGTGGCGACGCGGATGAACCCGTCGGCCTTCGCCAGTCCGCCGGCTTCGGCCTGCACCCTGGGCACGCCCGGCGCCTTCGGTTCCGACCGGATCACAAAGTACGGCTATGACGCCGCCGGCCAACTGACCTCGACCATCTCTGGCTATGGCTCCGGATCGCCGATCACCGAGAGCGCCACCTACACCGCCAACGGCAAGCCCCTGATCCTGACCGACGGCAAAGGCAATGTCTCGACCATGGTCTATGACGGCTTCGACCGGCTGAGCCGGATCCGCTATCCCAACGCCTCCGGCGGGGGCTCCTCGACCACGGACTATGAAGAATACGGCTACGACGCCGGCTCGAACGTCACCAGCTACCGCAACAGAGCGGGCGAGCTGATTGGCTTTGCCTTTGACGCCCTAAATCGCCAGACCGTCATGGGCGGATCGGCGATCGCGGATCGGACGTTCGCCTATGACCTGATGAACCGTCTGACGAGCATCAGTTACACGAGCGGCGGTGCGGGTTCGACGCGAACCTGGGACGCCCTGGGTCGGATGACCAGCGAGACGCAGAACGGCGTCGGCACGGTCAGCTACGGCTACGACCTGGCGGGTCGCCGGACGTCGATGCAGTGGCCGGACGGCTTCTGGGCCGCCTACGACTACAATCTCGCCGGTGAGCTGACTGCGGTCCGTGAGAACGGGGCGACCAACTGGAACCTTGCCTGGTTCGGCTACGACAACCTGGGCCGACGCACGGTCCAGGGCAACGCCAATGGCGCGAACACCTCATGGGGCTACGACGGCGCCGGTCGGCTGACGAGTTTGAGCCACGACCTCGCCGGCACGGCCAACGATCTGACGCTGAATTTCAGCTACAATCCGGCGGGCCAGATCGCCACGCGGACCATGTCCAACACCGCCTATGCCTATACGCCGGGCGCAGGTAGCACGGGCTACGTCAACAACGGCAAAAACCAAGTGACGGCGGCCGGGGGAACCGCCATCGGCTACGACGCTCGTCAGAACATCACCTCGGCTCCGATGGGGACCTATGGCTACAACGGCGCCAACGAACTGACCTCGGCTACGGTCGGAGGAACGACGACGGGCCTCAGCTACGATCCGGCCGGCCGGCTGTATCAGTCAGGCTCTACGCGCTTCCTCTACGACGGCGACCAAGCGATCGGGGAATACAACACCTCGGGCGGTCTGCTGCGGCGCTATGTGCCGGGCGTCGGCCTGGACAGCATCGTCACCGCCTATGAGGGGGCAGGCGCGACGGACCGCCGCTATCCGCTGTCCGACGAGCGTCAGTCGGTGATCTCGATCACCAACGGCTCGGCCGGCGTCATCGCCACCAACACCTACGACGAATACGGCGTGCCGGGCGCGGGCAACAGCGGCCGGTTCCAGTACACCGGTCAGATGTGGTTGCCGGAAGCGCAGCTCTATCACTATCGGGCCAAAGCCTATGCGCCGACTCTCGGACGGTTCATGCAGACCGATCCCATCGGGTATCAGGCAGGGGCGAACCTGTACGCCTATGTCGGGGCGGATCCAGTAAACTTCGATGACCCGAGTGGGCTCCAGGAAGCTCCGAGCGTTGGTGACGTTATTGTAAATGGGAAGAAAAATCCGTGCGGTTTTGGGGTTTGCGTGGACCCTGACGAGTTTGGTCGCCTGTACAGAAACGAAGATGGCGGTGGCGCCCCAAGAAGTGGTGGCTCTGCTAGCCGCGCGCGGGAGCGCAACTGTATCGCTCCGACTGATGGGCCCGTTTACATCGTGGGCGGAGGGCTAGATTTGAATCTTGCCGCTGGGGCCGGCTTCGCTCTCAATCGCTTCTCCATACCTTCAATAGGAGCGGAAGGTTGGGTTTTCACGGGAACCGGGTCAGCGGGATTGGGCGGGAGCGCGGGCGTATCGGTCGGGGTGATCGACACCGTCGGGCAATGGCTGGGTAAAGGCTACAGATTCGAGCTCGCTTTTGGCCCCGGCAGTTTAAATTTGGCGTTCGATAGCAACGGCAATTACGCTGGAGGAGAATTTGGCTTAGGAGCAGGAGGGGGAGTGTACGGTGGAGTTACCAAGACACGTATCAAATCGTCAAACATGCCGCTTTGTGGGGGGGGGCTAAATGATTAGAGTCCGATTTTACCGCTTTGTACTCTCTGCTCCGCCGCTGATATGCGGGTTTGGCTTGCTTTATTTTTTCATTAAACCTTTGAATATGTTAAGTTTAAACGTGCCGTTGGGGTGGGCGGTGGCGGCGTTGGGCGCGGTTTTGATGCCCATATTCTACATTGTTTTTTCATGCCCATGTTGCGGCAAATCTCCATACGCATTCGGTCAGGGGGCATTTAGCTTCTTTGGATCACCATTTCCTCAAACCAAGTGCTCTTCGTGCGGATTTGATATGAAGTCGGGGATGGGCTGTGCGGACAAAGTGGATTCCAAGTCACCTGATCAATGATTCATGGTTGGTCTTCGGAGAAGACAGTGTTTGTTGATGCGGGAGGGGCGTATTTATTTCTGCCAGTCGTTATAGGTTTCTGCCCAACTGCCCTCCTGCATTCAATAAGGTGGTGTCGTTCCAAATGAAAATGCTCGATCTGTTCAGACTATACCCATCTCTCCGCTTCCAATCGGGGGACGCTGCGCCATCCGCCCGACGCGCTTGGTCGATGCTTTACGCGACGATATAACGCCCGGACGCCTCGACCAGACGCGTGACCGCCTCGCGCTGTTCGAGAGATCGAGCTTGTGCCATGCTCGGACGAGACGGCCGCAGCCCGGCGTCCCTTGGTCGGTCTCGCCTAGGAGCTCAGACGCCTCGCACTTCAGGGCTTCCGCCGCCAGGACGAGCCTTAAGTCGGCCACACGCGTCTGAATGCACGCCGCTCCGTGGCCTACGCAGCCGGCGACATAAAGGCGATGTCTGCTGCGGGATCGCATGGCGGCGATGGCCAAGGCGCTGGAGCGCGATCCGCAAATGGAGCCGCTGCTACGCAATCGCCAAGCGGCGCTCGGTATCGAGACGGAGCCAAGACGGTCGCTGGCAAAGACGCTCGTGACCAGCATTGGCGCTGAGCGTGGGCGCGGCCGAGGCATGGGTATCTGAGCAGAGGAGCCGGTCTGATGGATACCGACGAAAGCGATGTGGGAGGCGAGGTGACCGCCGAGTCATTCGAGGCTTTGCGGCGAGAGGTGGCGCTTAGGCGGCTGGGCGTGGAAGCTCTGTCCGGAGAACGACTCGAGCAGCCGGACTACACCGAGACACTTGGACAGTTTGCAGCAAATATGGCGAGCAGTTCCGCGGCGATGGGCCGTTCGGTTGAGCGGGGAGCGTTGAGCCTGACGCCCGAGGACATGGCACGCGAGATCAGAAGTGCTCAGGGGTATGCACGCAGGGAAGCGACGGAGGTGACGCGGGATGCCATGAGGCATCTGTCTGCGGCTGCGGGAGAACTCGGACGCTGGATTGACCATGCGCGCACCGCCGATCGGCAGAACCGCAGGCTGCTGCAGGTTGGGATTGCAGCGGGGGTCCCTGGATTGGTGGCCGGTGGCGTTCTGTTTCGGCTGTTTTGAATCAGTGATGCGCCCCTGAAGACAAGTCGGGATCTTAGCCGCCTTCTGAACCCATGCCATCTCTCAACGAGCGCACGCATCCATGCGGGAGCCTGCTCCTGGGCTGATGCGCGGAGAATTCCTGAGACGATCGAGGCTGCCCAACGGACCGCGCCTACTCGTAGGGAATTTTCCTCTCGCTGGAGTTGATAAAGCTTGACTGGAGCCGAGGATCGTCGAAGTCTGATTGTCGAGCTTTGGGGGATGCGATGCGATTGTTCGGGAGTGCGTTTGCCATGGGGCTTGGGCTGGCTTCAGCTGCCATGGCTCAGGAAACCCAGACCTACACTTATGATGTTCATGGTCGGCTGACGCGCGTAGCGCGAGCGGTAGGGACGACGACCCGGACGACGAACTACGCCCTCGATAATGCCGACGGCCGTACTCAGAGGGCGACCACCGTCACGACTAGCGCCGGCCTGACGGCGCAGGCGGAGGCTGAACGTGAAGTGACGGATGCACCGGTCGCTGACAGTTCGGAAAGTCCCGCCTCAGCGTCCTCAGCCGACGCTTCCAGCGACGAACAGGCGGTTCCCACCCCAATTTCTACTCCGGCTGTCTGAGGTCTCCCATGCGCCATCCTCTCAAGGCAGCGTTGCTGATCAGCAGCGCATTAATCGCCACGCCCTCTCTGGCGCAGTCGGTGCTTTCGGCTCCGCCGCCCACTCAATACATCGTCGATGAACGCGGCGTGGATGTGCTCGCCGGCACATTCAATCTTTCGACGACCGATGTGGTGATCGGTCCGCCCGACCAGGGCGGCATGGTCTACAGCCGTTCGTTTGCGGGGACCGGCTGGCGCGACAACCTGATGAGCGCAGTCGAGCGCATCGGCACGACGAGCACCTATGTCGTCAGCATCGGCGGCTATTCTGAATCCTTCACCAAGAGCGGCTCTACCTATACGCCGGCCATCCCGCGCGGCTCCAAGCTGGTCGACACATCCTCATTGATCCTGACCTGGACCTGGGCCGATGGAACAGTCGTGGTGTTCGACAAGAATCTGAGTACGGGGTTCTCGCCATGGGGCGGCAATTTCGGCCGCGCGATCTCTATCACTCGTCCGAACGGCGAGCGGACGGATCTGACCTACGAAACGGCTGTCATCGAAGAGACCATTCCCTTGCAACGGGCGGTTCGGCTTCTTTCGGCGCAGAACAACCACGGTTATCGACTGGTTATCCAGTACGAGATGATGTCGGGGCCGACCACATCGGAACAGTTCGGCGCCTGGACGCGGATCACCGGCGTCTCTGGCCGCAATATCAAGGACGATTATTGCGATCCTGAGTTCTGCTACAGTGTAGCAGGTCCGCGCCCTCAAGCCACCTACGTTACTGGCGACAGTTATTCGACGGTCACGGATGCGTTGGGTCAAGCCACCCGCTACGAATATTACACGACCGATCGCCGCATGACGGGCATTCGCCTGCCCGGTAGCACCACCAACGACATCAGCATCGCCTACACGTCCAACCGGGTGTCGTCGGTTCAGGCCGGTTCCAGCAGTTGGACCTATGCCTACAGCGACGCCGCCGGGGTTCGCACCACCACCATCACTGATCCGGCCAGCGGCGTTTCCACGGCGAGGTCGAACATTTCGGCGCAGTTGCTGAACAGTTTCACCGACCCGCTGACCCATACAGTCAACTATGCCTACAATTCCGGCCGGGTCAGTCAGATCACCCTGCCACGCGGCAACAGCGTCACCTATGCTTATGACGGTCGCGGCAACATCACTCAGACCACCTGGACGCCCGTCGCGGGCTCGGGGCTGTCAAACATATCGACCTCCGCCTCCTTCGCCGCCACCTGCACCAATCCGATTACCTGCAATCTGCCGACCACGACGACGGACGAGCGCGGCGGCGTCACAAACTATACATGGGACGCCAGCCACGGCGGCCTGACGGCGGTAAAGGCCCCTGCGCCTACGTCCGGCGCCGTGCGGCCTGAGACCCGGATCACCTACGGGGCGCGTTCGGCCTGGATCAAGACCGGCCCCTCGACCTTCGGCCCCATGGCGACAGCGATCACTGTGCCCCTGACCCAATCTGAATGTGTCACGGCGGCGAGTTGTGCAGGAACGGCCGGCGAGGTCCGAACCACCTTCAACTATGGCGCCACGGCCTCAGGCAATAATGTGCTCGCCACGACGGTCTCGACCGGATCCGGCGACGGCGTGCTGACGGCCTCGACCGGCATGGTCTATTCGTCCAACGGCGATCTCGCCTCGATCAATGGCCCCTTGCCCGGCACGACTGACGCCGTTCACCTCCGCTACGACCTGGAGCATCAGTTGCTGGGCGTGGTCGGTCCTGATCCTGATGGTAGCGGCCCGCTCAAGCGTAGGGCGCAGCGCAACACCTATGACGGTCGTGGGCAACTGACCCTTCAGGAGCAAGGGACCGTGGATGGCCTGACGGACGCCAACTGGGCCGCCTTCGCCAGTCTGCAACAGGCAACGGTCGCCTATGACACGCTCGGGCGCCCGATCCGCACCGCCATTCAGGCGGGCGGAACGACCTATGGCGTATCGCAAAGATCTTATGACGTTCTCGGTCGGCTTGACTGTGTCGTCACCCGAATGAACCCGACGACGTTCGGGTCACCTCCGACTTCCGCGTGCACACCGGCAACGGCGGGCGCCTTTGGGCCAGACCGCATCGTCAGATACGGTTATGACGCGGCCTCGCGCCTCACATCGACCACGAACGGCTACGCCGTCAGCCCTATCGGCGAAAGCCTGACGCGCGACGCCAACGGCAATCCGGTCACCATGACCGACGGCAAGGGCAACGTCTCTACCTTGGTCCACGACGGCTTCGACCGGATGGCCCGACTGCGCTATCCCAACGCCTCGGGCGGCGGCAGCTCGACGAGCGACTACGAGGACTATGGCTATGACACCACCTCCAACGTCGTCAGCTTCAGGGATCGGGCCGGGATCGTCTCCACCATCACCTACGACGCATTGAACCGCGACACGGCGCTCGATCTTCCAGGGACCGCGTCGGATGTGACCGTGAGCTACGATCTGCTGGATCGGCTGACCGGCATGACCGGCGGCGGTCAGACACTGACCTATGCGTGGGACGCTTTGGGGCGTCAAACCAGCGAGAGCGGACCTCTGGGGACGGTGTCGTCACAATATGATCTTGCAGATCGTCGAACCCGTCTGATTTGGCCGGACGGGCTGTATGTCGGCTATGATTATGATCTCTACGACGCCTTGACGGCGGTGCGGGAAAACGGGACCGCTTCGGGAGCAGGCGTCCTCGCCACCTACGCCTACGACAACCTGGGTCGCAGGACGTCGGCGGTCTTCGGGAACGGCGCCAGCAGCGCCTTCGGCTGGGACGCCATGTCACGACTGACAAACCTGTCCCACAACCTGGCAGGCACGTCGGCGGACGTGAGCATCGCTCTTGGATACAATCCGGCCGGTCAACTCGTCTCTCGGACGCTTTCGAACACTGCCTACGCTCATACGCCAGGCGCCGGAACGACCAGCTACGCCAACAACGGCTTGAACCAGGTCACAGCCGTATCAGGCGCCGCTGTGACCTATGACGGCCGACAAAATACAACCGGCGCGCCAGACGCCACCTACACCTATGATAGCCTCAGCCGATTGAGTGCGGCCACACGATCGGGCGCGACCACAAGCTACTCGTCCGACCCCGAGGGGCGCCTCTATCAGTCGTCGGGCGCGGTATCCGCCCGGTTCCTCTACGACGGCTGGCAGTTGATCGGGGAATATCCGTCCAGCGGCTCGACCATCACCCGACGCCATGTGCCCGGTCTGGGGCTGGACGATCCGATCGCCAGCTATGAGGGCGCGGGGGTAGCGGACCGGCGTTGGCTTATGGCCGACGATCTGGGGTCTGTCATGGCCGTGGCGAACGGCGCGGGGGCGGCCGCGACCATCAATACCTATGACGAATACGGGGTGTCCGGCTCAGCCAACGCGGGACGGTTCCAATACGCCGGGCAGGCCTGGCTGCCTGAAGCCGGCGTCTATGCCCTCAGAGCACGCGCCTATGTGCCGGGGCTGGGCCGGTTCCTGCAACCCGACCCTATCGGTTATTCAGGCGGCGCAAACCTCTACACCTATGTCGGCGCTGATCCGGTCAACTGGACCGACCCTCTGGGCCTGTCTCGGATAGATGTGGGCGGGCGGCCGTATTTCGTCTGCGCCATCAACGATACGCCCGAGGTCGGGACTTGGGCCGGAGGAATATCTTCGTGCTCCGAGGGCCGGACTACCGGAAGGCCAGGAGGGACGAACACTTCGGGAACCGGGTTCATTCCAAATACGGGGTCTCCCGGGGGCGGCATCGGCGGGGCCTTTCCTGGCGCGGGATTTTCGGGGCCGCCCATTCAAAGCGATCCGCAGTATGCACCGTTCCAGGCGGCTTATCAGGCAGCCAGCGAGCGTAACGAAATCTACGCCGAGCCGATTCTCTTGTTCATTCCAGCTGCACCGGCGATCAAGGTGTTCCGAGGCGCGGGCCTACTCTCCCGCCTCGCTGCTCGCGTAGGGCGGGGCTGCAATTGTTTCGTCGCCGGGACAGAGGTGCAGACATCCGACGGCTTGAAACTGATCGAGCAGATCGCCGTCGGCGATCAGGTCTTGGCGCGGGATGAACTGACCGGCGAAACCGTATTCAAGCCGGTCGTGGCTTTGATCGCCGGCAGCGAACGGGAAATCTGGGAGGTAATGGTCGAAACGACTGATGCCCAAGGTCGCGTTCAGCGCGAGCCGATCGGTACGACGGACGAACATCCCTGGCGCACGGCGGCCGGTGCCTGGCCGGAGACGAAGGACTTAACGCCGGGGACGGAACTGGTCAGCGCAGACGGCGACCGCGCCATCGTCATCACTGTCCTTAAAACCGAGCGGATCGAGCCCACCTACAACTTCGAGGTCGAGGGCTTCCACACCTACTTCGTTGGCGAGAGCGGCGTGTGGGTGCATAATGCTTGTAAGGTTGCGCTCAAAGGACCAATCGCTAATTTTCGGCGTGCTCTGGCGGAAAGCGGCCTGGCACCCAAGTGGATGAATCAGTGGTTACGCCAGGGCAGGTCGCCACCTTGCCACCAAGTGGACCACTTGGTGGCAAGAAGTGTTGGAGGAACACATGACGTGGCCAATCTTCGACTGAGGACCACTGCAGATCATATCAATCGCCATAGGTTCTATCGGCCTTGGGAAAATTAGATGCATTTTTCCTCCCTCCTCGTTGGAAAGTATAGCCCACAAAACAGCTGCTTTAGCTATGACGGGGAGGAGTTATACCTCTCTCCTGAGCACAATGCTGTGTCATATAAAGAAGGTTGTAAATTTAGAGGGGTGTATTCTAAAGCAAGTAATCAATATGGATGGGTTCGAAAAGTTGAGCCATTTACTATCGAGAATTTTCTTGAAAAACTCGATTGTTCGGTATCGCAAGATGTGTATCAATTACAAATTGATATGTTAAAATCAGTATCTAATTTGGCGGATGGAGATACCGTTGCGGCTGACTATTTTCCCCGTGGAATGCCGCCTCAAATGAAATTAGTTGTCCATAAAGTTTTGTTTCATCGGGATAGAAGGAAGTAAGCTCCAGTCCGATGCCGTCAGCCTTTACCCCGCGCTAGCTTCTCCGGGCCGTCGATCTATGCGAAGCTGTTGCTTATGGTCGTGCCGGTGGGGCCGGCGATCAAGGTGTTCCGAGGCGCGGGCCCATTGTCCCGCCTCGCTGCTCGCGCCGGGCGAACCTGCAACTGCTTCGTCGCAGGCACGGAGGTTCAGACGTCCGGCGGCTTGAAACTGATAGAGCAAGTCGCCGTCGGCGATCAGGTCTTGGCGCGGGATGAACTGACCGGCGAAACCGTATTCAACCGGTCGTGGCTTTGATCGCCGGCAGCGAACGGGAAATCTGGGAGGTAATGGTCGAAACGACTGATGCCCAAGGTCGCGTTCAGCGCGAGCCGATCGGTACGACGGACGAACATCCCTGGCGCACGGCGGCCGGCGCCTGGCCGGAGACGAAGGACCTAACGCCGGGGACGGAACTGGTCAGCGCAGACGGCGACCGCGCCATCGTCATCACTGTCCTTAAAACCGAGCGGATCGAGCCCACCTACAACTTCGAGGTCGAGGGCTTCCACACCTACTTCGTTGGCGAGAGCGGCGTGTGGGTGCATAATGCTTGCCTTGGAGTTGAACGCCTTCTCCGCCGCCCCCGGCGAGATGGCGTTGTTCGCCGTGACGCCGCTGGTCATCTCGATCCTAGATTACCGCAAGGGCTTTGGGCACAGCGAACTGGTGACGGCCGCCGAACTTGAGGCCGTCCCAAACGAGGATTGACGCCTCTGCGCCTCGGCCGATTCCGGCCCTCCACCGGTGTCAGCCCGACCGGTTGACTCAGATCATGGCTTCAGCCGGGGTTCGGGCCCAGACTGATGCGCAAGACGGGACTGATCCATGACCAACCGCATCGCCAGCCTCGCCGATGAGATCGTCCGGCTGCAGACCGAGCTGGACCGCGAAATCTTCAAACGGCGCAAGGATCTCGGCTGGCGGCTGCACGCGGGGTTGGTCGAGTTCGAGCACGGCGTGACCCTGGAGCACCGCCGGCTGCGCGTGAGCGCCGGGGCCCTTCTGGTCCGCGCCCCGGTCGCGACTGTGCTGTCCGCGCCGGTGATTTATTCTCTCATCTTGCCCTTGGCGCTGCTCGACCTGTGGGCCTCGGCCTATCAAGCGATCTGCTTTTGGGCCTATGGCCTGCCGCGTGTGGCGCGACGCGACTATCTGGTCTTCGACCGCAGCAAGCTAGCCTATCTCAACTGGCTGGAGGCCGCCAACTGCTGGTACTGCGAATACGCTAACGGCGTCGTGGCCTATGTCCGCGAAATCGCTAGCCGCACCGAGCAATACTGGTGTCCGATCAAGCACGCGCTCAAGGTCCCCGATCCCCATGCCCGCTATCAGGCCTTCATCGACTATGGCGATGCGGGCGGTTATCGCGACAGACTGCAGCGTCTGCGCGAGGCATTGAAGGTGGAGCCCGCTCTTCAAACAGAGGTTCACCGATCGTCTTGAAAGTGAAGCAGGACTTTCCGTGCATCCGTGCTCGCAGCACGGCTGATCGGTGCCTTGATTAGGCCCAGGTGACGACAGTCGGCTATGTGAACGAGGGGGCTGAATGCACGAGAGCCAGGAGCACGCTAATATCGCGCGAGATCTCCGGGTCTCGATCGTGGTCCGGCGCTGGACCGCCTGACCCTGTCGCTGATGATGGCGCTGGAGCGATTGTCGCCGCTAGAGCGGGCGGCCTTTCTGCTTCACGACGTCTTTGGCACGCCCCTGGCCGAGGTCGCCGTCACCCTGGGCCGGGGGACGCCGCCGCCGTCCGGCAACTGGCGGCCTGGGCGCGCAAGCACGTCCCGGACGCCCGCCCGCGCTGTCCGGTCTGCCCGCGACGAGGGCGACCGCATCGCCCGGGCGACGGAACCCTGCAGACCACCGCGCTGGAGATCGAGGAGAGTCGCATCGTCTCGATCTTCATCACCCGCAATCCTGACAAGCTGATCGTGGCGACCGAGCTGGCGGCCTCGCGACATTCGATCCACTAGGCGGCGTCACGGCCAAGACGCTGTTTCGCCCAGCTTGACTGTCGCCTTCAGGGGCGGCAGCCAATGTCTGGTGGTGGCGCGCAGCCGGCTTTGGGGTATGGCTTCACCAAGCGGCGGCTGAGTGGCCGGGCAGCGTTTCTTCCTTCGCTTGAAGGTTCCGTATGGCGTCGAGACATTGTTGGTTCAGCCCGCTTCTCGGACCTCCGCCGGTAGCCGCGCTAAGACTTCCCGGTCCCAAGCGTGCGCTGGGTCCAGAAGCCTCGATCCCGCCAACAGCCGATCATGGATCGGAGACTCCAGATCTTGGAATCCTCGCGGAAAGACGAAATCTTCGGCTTCCGCGATCATCACAGCCACGAAGTCCACCGCCTTGAACCTGGTCCTGGCGGCCTCGATCACGCCCAGCGTCGCGAAGTTGTAGCTGACCGTCTGCCATTGCGTCATCGCGAACCAGACGGCGAACCGGATGGCCTCGTCCGTGAGGCCGTGCGCCAAGGCAGCGGGAAACACCTTGTCGGCGGCAAACCCGTCGTGTTCCTGATCGACCGTTTCGAACCACCGTTTCAGCACGGCGTGGTCGACCGCACTGATGCGCGCCAGTGTCAGAGCTAGGTACGAGAGCGCGGCGCGATCCCGTTCGCCGCCACCTTCGCCGATATGTTTATGGGTGTCCCCGATATAGGGCAGGGCGGACGCCGCATAGACCTCCAAGATCTTCCTGAGTGGGCCGACAGTCCTTTCTTGGTCGTCCCGATCAAGGCCGAGGATCGTCTTGGACAGCGCCTTCGTGTCCAACCGCCGTCGGCCGAACTGAAACTTGACGACCAGAGCGTCGGCGAAGGTCAGCGCCGCCAGGTCGCCCTTCAACCGCTCCGCCAGGCGGCCCAGCGCGTCGATCATCCCGTCCGCGTCCAGGCTCGCTATCGCGACAACGCAGGTCGACCGTTCGCGGAGGCGTTTGTTCGCGTCGTCGCACGCGGCTTGGGACACGCTCGCTTTCCGCGCCGGCTCGGTCGAAGCGACCAAGTCTCCCGGGGTCCCGTCGAGATCGATGCGGCGTTCCTGGCCGTCGCGGAAATGAACGGTAAATCCGCTCGAAGCTCGGTTCCAGACAACATCTCGCATCTGGTCGAACAGCTTCTCTTGGACCTGCCGATCACCGGTTTCGGCGGCCTTGCGCGCCTCGGGCCGCAGATGCCACTTTCGGCGGGCGAGGAGTTGACTGGACCCATCCCAGTTACGGTAATCCGCAGCCCGCGCCAGCGCTTCCAGGACGGGTTTGCCCGCCTCGGGGACCTGCCGCTCTCCCAGGGTCTTGTACAGGCCGATCTCCGTCTCCGTGCACCACCGCGTGATGACGCGGCGCTCCAGCTTGAAGGGGAAGAGGCGGTATAGGTCCAGTGCGAGCCCATATCGAACCTGCCCGTCGTTCTTGAAATCGGGATGCTGCGGCTTATCGCGCCGTAACAGCCCTCCCAGAGGCTTCACTGCGTCCCGAATCACCGTTCCCACATGATGCCGCAAAGCGAAACGTCCGTCCGGACTGTACCAACGCAGGGCAGATAGAAGAATCCAGGTCTGCCCATCCGCGATTCGTTCGATCTCGATCTCGCCCGAGGCGGTGTCGATCCTGACGACGGCCATCGCCATCTTGGGTTCGAAGTGATGACCCGTCAGAACAACGGCGCCGCCCTCCTCCACCACGACATTATGACAACTGAAATTCTCGACGAAGACCTCCCGCGTCCACGCCCCGTCTAGGGCGACCTCGACGACACGGGTCTGATAGTGAACCGGATCATCGCCCGTCTTTGAGCGTCCCAGCCATCGGTCGTCCGGAACGATCACGACGGAGCCCGGGTTGGAGCCGAAAGCGAATTTTCTGATGTGCTGGCCCGGCTCGGCTTCGATTTCGTATGTCCTGGCCAGCGTCTTGCGATCCACCACGGCGGCCACGCCGCGATGATAGGTCATCGCGCCCGCGCCCACGACGAGCAGGTGCTCCGAGCCCACCGGATAAGCCTTGGCGCGTTGTGTTTCGAAAGGCACGAAGTGGCGGGAAGCGCCGTCCTCGTCGATCACTTCGACAACTGTGAGACCCCAGGCGTCGAGGTCGCTCGTTGCTATCGTCATTCGCGCCCCACGTACTCCATGTCTCTCGGTAACGCCGAACCGTGGCGCCGACCACCATTTCGATACTAGCCTCAATCTGCGCCCTCAAACTTCGAAGTCGCAGGCTCGTCAAAGTTCACGCCGGGCTTCCCGTGCTTGCAGGTGCGCCCGGACGACGATTCGAATGTCTACTTCCGGCGATCAGTGAATGACCGTTCCTGGCGCTCTCCAGCTTTTTGATGAGCGGACGACGTTCTTCAATGAGTCGCATCGTCTCGCTGGTTCAGATCAGACGTCTTCATAGCGCTCTGACCGTTCAGTCGACGCACGACGAGCGCCCCTCCAAGGAAAAGAGCGCCGACAGCGAGGAAGGAGGCGGCGCGGATGACGCCCTCCAGCCTCGCCAGATCGAACATCATCACCTTGACGGCTGTGATCGCCAGGACGGTCAATCCAGACCATCGCAAGGTCGCCGCCTTACGGGCCGTGCCAAGACTAAGCGTCGCCAGGCCGAATCCCGCCCACAGGGCAGAGAAGGTCCAAGTCTCCAATGCTCCTCCGGGCGCGGGCTCGCTCATGGCCTCGCCGTGGAAGCACCAGCGGATGATCAGAGACATTAAAGCGAAGAGTACCCCCACCACACCGACAGCAGCGGTCTTGCCAAAAGCCCCCGACGTTTGGCCGAGACCAGCGAAGCCCACGGCGCCTGCCGCGTAGAGAGCGAAGAGCAGCAGAGCGGCCGCCGTTGAGGCGATTGGCGCTTGCTGCGGCCCCCACCACGGGCTTGCATAAACGCCGAACACGAGGCCGGAAAAGACCAGCGCCATCCAGCCGATGGGTACAGCGGCGTTGTGCAGCCAGGCCGTGCGCCCAAGGGAGGTGCCCGGTCGCCCTTCAGCGAGAGGCGGGGCGGTCGAGCCGGCCGGCGAGGCGAATCGGCGCAGCCAGCCTGTTCGGCCAACGATCAGGCCCAAGCGCTCCTCGGTGAACACGCGTGCGGTTAGCAGAAGGAGGACGGCATAGGCGCAGGCCTCGGCCCGCCCGATGTCGAACCCACCCATTTCCGAACCCTGGAACAGGTGACGCAGCACCATCAGAACCCAGAGGAAGGCGAACGCCGCTGCGGCCGAAAGCCAGGCGCGCGCCCAGCCGTCAAGCGGGCTACACCGCCAGGCCGTCGCGGCGAGGAGGATCGCCGGCGCGAGGAACGGCAGGACGAGGGTGTTGAAGACAGGCAGGCCGGCGGGCGGCGCCCCGGCTCCCCACCAGGGGTTCCAGACCAGTCCCTGGACGAACAGGCCATGGACAACGCCGGCTCCGACGATGACGACCGTGCGCCAGCGCGCGATCGGACCGTCGTCGGAACGCTGGCGCATGATCAGGATCAGTCCGGCGGACAGCAGGATCAGGGTACGCAGCGTGCCCTCGAAGAGTTCGCCCGAACCCGCCTGGTCTTCAATCCCGGCGAGCGCGACCTGCAGCGCGATGAACAGGCCGATCAGCAAAATCGCAAGCGCCGCTACGCCTTGGGCCTCGGCCTCGTTGCGATTGGGTGTGCGCACGGATGACGTCAGTCTTGCGGCGAGGAACAGCAGTACCGAGGCTCCCACTGAAACACCGAGAGCGAACGGCAGGGGCAGCCGACCTTCGAGCGTTGCACTGACGACGTCGGGACGCAGCATGGTAATCAGTGCAGCCAGACCGCCGACGACGCTGGTTTGAGCGAGACCACGCCACGACAGGCATCCGGCGCCGATCGCAAGGGTGAGAGCGGCGACGGAGAAGGCGACCGGCTCCAGATAAGCGGGGACGGCAGCGTGGATGGAAAGAAACGCCAGTTCGGCGGCTGCGGCGAGCCAAAGTCCGAGGCCCACGTCCCTCGTCGGCTGTTCGACGCGCCGCGCGATTAGAACGCTGCCGGCGAACAAGGCCGTGGCCAAAACGGCGGGGGGCGTCCAGGCAAGTGTTGCGCCGACCTGGTCAAGTACCAGCCAGGACAGGCTGGCGAATGTCGCTACGCCTACGCCGCCGATACCCAAAAGGATCGTGCGTGGGGCTGGGGGCGATCGCAACCCCGTCACCAGGGCCGCCAGCGGGATCAGGGCCGTCAGCGCGTGGATCCACGGCAGTTGGATCGCCAAACCGGGATGTCGCGCGTGGATAACCAGAGTGAGCACGGACATCGCCACGGCCATGGCCACAGGCGCAGCGAAGGCCTGAGGTCTTGCTAGTCCGAGCCGCACCATCGCCGCGCCGGCCGCGATCAGGATGCCGGCGATGAGGGCGGCCTGCGGAAGGTAGGCTGGCACGGAAAGGTCGCCGAGCCAGAGGTTGGCTGACGCGAGGGTGGTCAGAATAAGGGCGACGTAAGGTTGCCGGGCAAACCCAACGGGTTTCGGCTCTTTGGCGTCTTCTCGATCCTGTCTGCGTCGCCATAGAACGCCACACATGGGGCCTATAGCCGCCAGGACCAGCAGGGCGCCTCCACCGCTGAACTGTGGCGCCAAGCTCCAGAGAAGCAGGCCGATGACAGTGGCGAATCCGGCGCGGTCCCAACGACGAACCGTGCTGATGACGAAGCCGGTGACGCCGATCAAGAGGGCGTAGGCGTGGAGGGTGAACGGCGACCAGTCGTCCATCCCCGTGACGCCAGGTGTGATGACCGCGCCAGCGATGGCCAGAAGGGCGAGGGGCTCGCCGTGGCGCAGGGACAAGCCGAGCAGGGCTAGAGACACGGTCGCGCCCAGAACGGCAGCAACCGTGAAGGGCAACATGCCGTAAAGTGCGTAGGCTGCGCATACTGCGCCGTAGAGGGTGACCGCGCCCGCCCCGGCGGCAACTGCCGCGGCGAGCAGATGCCGTCCGCCCGGCGCGGGTTTCTGGCGTAGGATCCATTCGCTGGCGGCGATCATCAGGCCGCTGAGGACGACAGCGCCGGTGACGCGCAGGGGCGGCGTGAACACTCCTTTTTGCGCAGCGTAGGCGACGAGCAAGAGGCCGCCGAGCGCCAAGCCGCCGCCGCCGATCCAGGCGAGTCCGTTTTCCGCCAGCCATGTCGAAACGGAGGTCCAAGTCACGGGGCTGGTGGAGGATTGCGGTCGAACAGATGGAGCCGAGGCTACAGGTCGGGGTTCGGAAGGCGCAGCGGACAGGGCTCCCGGCTGTATGCGAGAAGGCGCTGGTGGGAGCGGTGCCGACGGCGCTTCGGGGACGGACGGCGTCGCAGACGCGACGGTCCTGTCAGACGGGGGCGCATAAGCCGCCACGGCTGTGGCCGCAGGCTCGGCGTCCGAAGCGGGAGCGGTCCGACGGCCAGGGTCAGTGACAAGCCGCCTCAACGCTTCGGCGAAGAGGATCGATTCATCCAGTTTGGCTTCAAGCCGTTTAAGCGCGACGTGCTGGCGCCAGACGAATACGCCGAGGGCGAAACTGAGAAGCCAAAGCATGTCATCCACTCCTGGAGCCCGCCGATCAAACCAGGGGCGAGAGACCAGCAAGCGACAGCTATCTCGCACAGCGGTGTAGATAACTTTACTCGAAGTTCTTGGCAGGAGGGCCCAGACTGGCCCTTAGAACAGGAGTCCGCTCGAGGGCCATATCCCAGCGTCCGCAATTGATGCTGTGGACGGCTCTCCAACCCACCGGCGGCGTTAGGCCTCCGGCAGAGCTGGAGGAGAGCCATGGGACAGG
>NZ_JBWKNX010000027.1:0-20532 GCF_059415785.1 Brevundimonas sp. GW821-FHT10A07 | reverse complement strand
TCCGGGCGAAGGCCCGGCGCCCCGCCCAGCCCTCCGCTTCCAAAGGGCCTCCAAACTCCGCCGAACGGACGGAGCGCCTCCGTTCGTCTGCACGACGCTGCGGGAACGGGCTGAAAGCTTGTCCGTTGATGTCGCGCCGACGCCTTGATCCGGCCCGAAACACGGTGCGGTATGGTGTGGCTTGAAGCCTGTTCTCCTCGGATGATTATGCAGACCCGATCGATCGTGCTCGTCGCCGCCCTGGCCCTGTCGGCCTGCGGCAACCCCACCAATTCCAAGGCGCAGGAGGGCGAGTTCGCCCAGCCGACGCGCACCGCGCCCAGCGATGCGGCGGGGATGAAGTCCAGCTTCGCGCCGGTGGTGCGATCCGCCGCCCCGGCCGTGGTCAATATCTCGGCCCGCAGCGTCCAGCGGGTCCAGGCCGATCCCTTCTTCCAGTTCTTCGGCGGCGGCATTCCCCAGGCGCGGGTGGCGGAATCGGTCGGGTCGGGCGTGATCGTCCGCTCGGACGGGATCGTCGTCACCAACAACCACGTCATCGACGGCGCCCAGCAGATCAAGGTCGTGCTGAACGACCGGCGCGAGTTTCCCGCCACCGTCATCCTGGCCGACGAACGCAGCGACATCGCCGTGCTGCGGCTGGAGAACGTCAGCGACCGGCTGCCGGTCCTGGCCATCGACGATCAGGAGGAACAGCAGGTCGGCGATCTGGTCCTGGCCATCGGCAATCCGTTCGGCGTGGGCCAGACGGTGACCAATGGCATCATCTCGGCCCTGAACCGGACCGAGACGGGCATTTCCGACAGCGGCTCCTTCATCCAGACCGACGCGGCCATCAATCCCGGCAATTCGGGCGGGGCCCTGGTGGACATGGACGGCGACCTGATCGGCATCAACACCGCCATCTTCTCCCGCTCGGGCTCGTCCGCCGGGGTCGGGTTCGCCGTGCCCGCCGCCATGGTCAAGCGCGTGGTCGATTCGGCCCTGGGCGGCGCCAAGACCGTGGTCCGGCCGTGGCTGGGCGTGAAGGGCGACACCGTCACCGGCGACATCGCCGGCAGCTTGGGTCTGAGCCGGCCGCAGGGGCTGGTGGTCACCGACGTCTATGCGAACGGTCCCGCCGCCCGCGCCGGCCTGCGCCAGGGCGATGTGATCACCGCCGTGGACGGTCAGGAGATCAACGACCAGAACGGGCTGAACTATCGCGTCGGCTCACGCAATCCGAACGACCAGGTCCAGGTCGCCATCCTGCGCGACGGCCGGCCCCAGACCCTGACCGCACGGGTCCAGACCCTGCCCGGCGACGCCGACCCCCGCCAGGGCGTCCTGATCCAGTCCGGCCCCTTCGCCGGGGCCCAGGTCGTGGCCCTGAACCCGGCCCTGGCCGACCGCCTGGGCGGCGACCCGTTCGCCACGGGCGTCATCGTGACCGGCGTGTCGGGCCGGGGCTACGCCGCCCGCGCCGGCTTCCGCCAGAACGACCTGATCGTCAGCATCAACGGTCGCGCGATAGCCTCGGCGCGCGACGTCGAAGCCGCCGGCGCCGGCCGGGGGCCGTGGGAAATCGTGGTCAATCGCGGCGGGCGCCAGATTCGGGGCGTGTTGAGGTAAGGGGCTCGACAGTGTCTTCGACCACAGGCCCACACAAACGGGTGAAAAGCCTTTGGCGAACGCCTACATAGGTCGCACTCATGACCGACCTGTTCGAAGCCTCCGGCATATTGCCGCCCGACGCCCCTCTGGCCGACCGTCTGCGTCCGCGCACGCTGGACGAGGTGGTGGGCCAGGATCATCTGCTGGGCGCCGGCGGGCCGATCCGGCGGATGATCGAGGCGGGGCGGCTGGGGTCGATGATCCTGTGGGGGCCGCCCGGCACCGGCAAGACCACCATCGCCCGGCTGCTGGCCCAGGCGGCGGGCTATGAATACCAGTCGATCAGCGCCGTCTTTTCCGGAGTCGCCGACCTGAAGAAGGCGTTCGAGGCGGCGCGGATGCGGCGGGCGGCGGGGCAGAGCACCCTGCTGTTCGTGGACGAGATCCACCGGTTCAACCGCGCCCAGCAGGACGGCTTCCTGCCCTTTGTCGAGGCCGGGGTCGTCACCCTGGTCGGGGCCACGACCGAGAACCCCAGTTTCGAGCTGAACGGGGCGCTGCTGTCGCGGTCGCAGGTCTATGTGCTGAAGCGGCTGGACGATGCGGCGCTGGATCAACTGTTGAGCCGCGCCGAGGCCCATATGGAAAGAGGCCTGCCGCTGTCGCCGGAAGCGCGCCAGGCCATGCTGGCCCTCGCCGACGGCGACGGACGCTATCTGCTGACCATGTCGGAGGTGCTGTTCGACCTGCCCGCCGGCGAAACCCTGGACGTACAGGGGCTGGCGGCGGTCCTGCAACGCCGCGCCCCCGCCTATGACAAGTCGCGGGAAGAACACTACAACCTGATATCCGCCCTGCATAAATCGGTGCGCGGGTCGGACCCGGACGCGGCCCTGTACTGGCTGGCGCGGATGCTGAACGGGGGCGAGGACCCGCTGTATCTGGCGCGGCGGATCGTGCGGATGGCGGTCGAGGACATCGGCGAGGCGGACCCGCTGTCGATCCTGGTCGCCAATGCGGCCAAGGACACTTACGACTTCCTGGGCAGTCCGGAGGGCGAACTGGCCCTGGCCCAGGCCGTGGTCCACCTGGCCACCGCGCCCAAGTCGGTCGGGGTGTACGAGGCTTTCAAGGCGGCCAAGAAGGCGGCCTATGAGACGGGATCGCTGACGCCCCCCGCCCATATCCGCAACGCCCCCACCAAGCTGATGAAGTCGCTGGGCTACGGCAAGGGCTACCAGTACGACCCGGACACGCCCGAGGGATTCTCGGGAGCCAACTTCTTCCCCGACGAGATGGAACGCCGCACCTTCTACAAGCCCAAGGGCGAGGGGCATGAGGAAAAGGTCAAGGCGCGGCTGGAGCGCTGGGCCGAGATGCGGGCGCGGCTGGCGAAAGATGCGGCGGTGGACGGGGCGGGGGACTGACCTCTAGAAGCTCCCGATGACCACCCGCACCCCCGTCGCCCTGTCCGAGGATGAGATCGCCGCCGTCCGGTCGTGGGTGATCCATGAGGACGCTCATGTGATCGCTTTTTCAAAGCCGTCCGGCCTGTCCAGCCAGGGCGGGCGGATCCAGGCGTATACGCTCGACGATCTGCTGTGGGCCTTCGCCCGGTCCAACGGCAAGCGGCCGGAACTGGTGCATCGGCTGGACCGCGACACCTCGGGCGTCATCCTGGCGGCCAAGACCAAGCCGGCGGCGGGCTTCCTGGGCAAGGCGTTGCAGATGCGGCGGTTCCGCAAACAGTATCTGGCCCTGCTGTCCGCCGCGCCGGAGCCGGCGTCGGGGACCATCGACGCCCCGCTGCGGCGCGAGGAGATCGGGCGGGAGTCCTATATGCGGGTCGTCGCCTTCGACGCGCCCGGCGCCCAGGGTTCGCAGAGCCGATATCGGACCCTGGCCGCCAACGACCAAGGGGCGGTGGTCGAGCTGGAGCCGCTGACGGGGCGGATGCACCAGCTACGGGTCCATATGGCGCATCTGGGTCGGCCGCTGATCGGCGACGTCCGCTATGGCGGGGCGTTGACGACAGAGGTCGGTCCGGCGCCGCGCCTGATGCTGCACGCCTCGAAACTGAGCTTTCCTCATCCCGAGGGCGGGACGACGACGGTGGAGGCGCCGCCGCCGGCCGATTTCGCGCGTTTGCGTTCGGCGCTTGGCCTCTAGTCTGGGCCTCTAGACGGAACGCTACGGCTCAAGCAACGCTATCTCCGTCAAAGGGAGACAACGCCATGAAGCGCCTCGCCATTCTCAGCCTCGCCGCCTCGACCCTCGCCCTGGCCGCCTGCGCCAGCCTGGCCCCCTACGGCGCCCAGCGCGCGCCGGGCGGGCAGGGCTATTCGGAGCAGAGGATCGAATCCAACCGCTACCGTGTCACCTACAACGGCGTCGGGGCGCCGGGCGCTGTCGCCGACTATGCGCTGGTGCGGGCCGCCGATCTGACCACGGACCAGGGCTATGACTGGTTTGAAGTGACCCAGAGCTGGACCGACGGCCGTCCCGGCGGCGCGGGCGGCGTGCGGCCCAGCGTCTCCATCGGCGGCGGATCCAGCCGATACGGCGGCTATTCGGCCTCGGGCGTCGGGGTGGGCCTGGGCCTGAACTTCAGCGGCCCCAGCCCGACCTCGACCTCGCTGGAGATCATCATGGGGCGGGGTCCAAAGCCCGACCGTCCGAACGCCTATGACGCCCGATCGGTCCAGGCCTCCATCCCGCGCTGATCAGCGCCCTCGCGTCAGGGCGCGGTATTCGACCAGCCGTTCCTTGTCGCGCCGCACCTGGTCGCCGACGGTGTTGTCCACGTCCAGCGACGCGTAGCGGACCCAGCCCTCGGCCCCCAGCTTGTCCTGGATCGCCTGGGCAGGCGTCTGCCAGCGGAAATAGGACAGCCAGGTCACGCCGCATGCCAGCAGGACGGCGATGATCTGAAGGGTGCGGAAGCCGATCTCGTTGGCCGCCGGGGCGGGGAAGAAGATGAAGAAGACTAGCCAGATCACCAGCACGGCGGGCGTGGTGATCCGCCCGAACCAGCGCATCCAGTAGCGTTCGCGCCGGACGCGCCACAGCTCCATCTGGATGAACTTCTCCAGATATTCCATCCGCGCACCGATCCACATGACCAGCCGGGTCAGATAGAGGGCGCGCTGACCCCAGGCCTTGCCGTCCATCTGATAGGTGGTCTCGGCCTGGTCCGACAGGGCGCGGGCGTTGGTGAACAGGTTCTGCAACTCCCGCGTCCGCTGCACGATCTCGCGCGACAGCTCGTAGGAGTCGTTCTCCAGCCGGAACCGGTACTGGATGAACAGTATGGTCGAGACGCCGAAGAAGATCCCGCCCGTGACGAGCATGGCCAGGAGGCCCAGGCCCAGACCGGCGGGTTGCCCGCCGGCCCATTCGGCGAACAGGGTCGGTCCCATTTCGGCCAGGACGGCGAAGGCGATCAGGGCCAGCACCTGGGTCAGCCGCTTGACGCCGACATGGACGCACAGGGCGCGGAAGATGCGTCGGCCATAGGCGTGAACCCGACCGCGGATGTCGCGGTCCGCCGGGAACCGTTCCTCGATCTGGCGCGCGAACAGGATGTGGAAACGGTCCGGCTTCTTCTCGTTCTCCCAGAAGGGAAAGATATCGAGCGGCTGGTTGAAATAGAGGTCGATATTCCCCGATATCTTGGCGATCGAGGCGTCGTCCAGGGTGAAATAGTCGCTCTCCTGAATGGGGCGCAGCACGCCTTCGTCGGACACGGCCGGGGTGTCGGTAGGCGTCGGGTTCGGCGGCGCGGCGCGCGCCGTCTCGGGCGCATCGGCAGGGGCCAGATCGTGCGGCTGCTCGACCGGCTGCGGTTCGGGTTCCGGGGAGGGCGGCGGCGACGTCATGGTCGGCGCGATCACCGGGCTCTGGCTGTCTTCCTGCGACATGACGTGGCTTCCCCCAACCCGCTGACGGTTCGTCTCGGATATCGCCGTTAACCCTGTCGCAGGGCAAGTGAAGTTTCAGTCAGACGGCCACGAACGCGCAGGATGCTTCGCTTTCGGCCAAGGCGGCGTATATAGCGCCGGATCATGACACGGTTTCTTCTCGTCGCCGCCGGGGGCGCGCTCGGTTCGATGGCGCGCTATGGCCTCGTCCTCTTGATGTCCCGGCTGACGCCCGGCGCCGGCTGGCCGCTGGCGACCTTTACGGCCAATGTGCTGGGCGGTCTGGCCATGGGGCTGCTGGTCGGCTGGCTGGCCTTCAGGGGCGACGCGCACCAGGAGACGATCCGCCTGTTCGCCGCCGTCGGCGTGCTGGGCGGGTTCACCACCTTCTCGACCTATTCGCTTGAGGCGGCGCTGATGCTGGAACGTCGCGACTACGGACTGGCTGCGGCCTATATCGTCGGTTCGGTGGTCCTGGCCGTCGTCGCCCTGTTTATCGGCATGGTGATCGCCCGCCGCGCCTTCGGAGCCGCCATTTGACCGACCAGCCGCCCATCGAGGACGCGCCCAAGCGCGAAGTCCTGACCATCTACGTCGCCGAGGACGAGGACGGCATCCGCCTGGACCGCTGGTTCCGCAGGCGTTGGCCGCATTTGTCGAACATCCAGGTGCAGAAGATGGCCCGCAGCGGCCAGATCCGCGTGGACGGCGCCCGCATCAAGCCGGAAGGCCGCCTGACCGCCGGCGCCGCCGTGCGCGTGCCGCCGATCCCGGACGACACCTCGCGTCAGGCCGGGGATCTGCACACCCTGTCCGAACGCGACATCGCCTTCGCCAAGTCGCTGGTCCTCTATGAGGACGACATGGTCATCGCCATTAACAAGCCGCACGGCCTGGCCGTTCAGGGCGGCACCAAGACCAGCCGCCACGTCGACCGTCTACTGTCGGCCTGGGGCGAGGGGATGGATCGTCCGCGCCTGGTCCACCGCTTGGACCGCGACACCTCAGGCGTCCTGTTGCTGGGCAAGGGGCCTGAGGCGGCCAAGCGTCTGGCCGGCGCCTTCGCCCGTCGTCAGGCCAAGAAGACCTATTGGGCCATCGTCATCGGCAATCCGAAACCCTATTCGGGCCAGATCGACATGCCGCTGAAGAAGACGGGCATCAACGACTTCGAGATGATGCGCCCGGCCGAGCGCAAGGACCCCAAGGCCGAGCCGGCCGAGACGGCCTTCAGTACGATCTCGCGCGCCTCGCACCGCGCCTCATGGATGGCCCTGCGGCCCTTCACCGGCCGGACCCACCAGTTGCGCGCCCATATGGCCGGGATCGGCCATCCGATCCTGGGCGATCCCAAATACGGCGATGAGAAATCCAGGGAGTTGTCCGGCCCGCTGAAGCTGCAGCTCCACGCCCGCAGCATCGAGCTGGATCACCCGCGCGGCGGCCTGCTGAAGGTCACGGCGCCCCTGAGCCCCGAAATGAAAGCCGGCTTCGCCCACTTCGGCTTCTCCGAGGATGAGGCTGAGGACGATCCCTTCCTGGGCGTGAAGAGAATTCGATGAGCCATATTCCCCCGCTCGATCCCATGGTCGCCGCCCGCAAGGGGTTCCGCGAAACGCAGGAGACGGTGCGTCGCTTCTGGACCGCCGTGTCGGTCGGGCCGCACGCAGAAGGCGGCTGGGCCGTACTGCTGGACGGACGGACGCCCAAGACGCCGGCCAAGGCGCCGTTGGTGCTGCCGACCGAGGCCGCCGCCCGACTTGTCGCCGAGGAATGGGCTGCGCAGGGCGAGATCGTCGAGCCGTCGACCATGCCCGCGACCCGGCTGGCCTCGACCGCCATCGACCGCATCGGCCAGGCGCGGGAGCCGGTTGCCGACGAGATCGCCGCCTACGCCGGGTCGGACGTGGTCTGCTACCTGGCCGAACATCCGACGCCGTTGGTCGAGCGCCAGCAGCGCGAGTGGCGGCCGTGGCGCGATTGGGCGGCGCGCGAGATGGGGCTGGCTCTGGAGCCAGTCGCGGGCATCGTGCATCGGCCCCAGTCGCCCGACGCCATCGCGCGGGTGAAGGCGCACGCGATGGCGATGGACGATTTCCGCCTGACGGGCCTTGCGACCGCCGTGCCGCTGCTCGGGTCGGCGGTGCTGGCCTTGGCCGTCGAGCAGGGCGCGCTGGCAGGCGGCGCGGCGTTTGAACTGTCGCGGATCGACGAACTGTTTCAGGAGGAGCAGTGGGGCGTGGACGCGGAAGCCGCCGAACGCACCGAGGCGCGCCGCGCCGAGGCGGAACTATTGGACCGGTGGTTCAGGACGTTGGACTAGCCGTCGAGGCGGCGATGAGCGCGGCGCGTTCCTGATCGGTCAGGTGACGCCAGCGACCTTCGGGCAGGTCGCCTATCTCCAGCGGGCCGATGCGGATACGGTACAGGTCGACGACCTCGAGCCCGACCAATTCGCACATGCGGCGGATCTGGCGGTACTTGCCCTCGGTCAGGACGAAGCGCAGGCGCTGAGGCTCGATCTGGGTGACGCGGGCGGGCTTGAGCGGCTTGTCGTTCAGCACCAGGCCGTGGCGCAGGCGGCTGAGCTTGCCTTCGGTGATCACGCCGTCGACGACGACGAGATATTCCTTGTCGAGTTCGGACGCCGGCCCGATCACCGCCTTGGCCACGACGCCGTCCGACGACAGCAGCAGCAGGCCGCGGGAGTCTTCGTCCAGCCGGCCGATGGGAGGCAGGGAGGCGTCGCGGGCGGGGGTCTCGCCCTCGCCGATGCGGTTGGGGGTCTTCAGCAGGCGCACGGCGGGAATCTTGCCCGGATCCGGCTGGCCCGAAACGTAGCCGACCGGCTTGTGCAGAACCAGGGTCATGCCCGAGGCCAGGGCTTGCTGGGCCGTGTCGTTCAGCGTCAGCGTCTGGCCCGGCTCGATCTTGCGGCCCGCGTCGCTGATGGTCTCGCCGTCGATGGAGACCAGGCCTTCGGCGATCAGGCTCTCGGCTTCGCGGCGCGAACAGACGCCGGTCTGACCCAGCCATTTGTTTACGCGGACGGGTTCGTCGCCGTCATAGGTGCGGGTGAAGGCCATCGGATTCCGTCGCTCAATCAATGCCGCTGTCTAGGGCCGGGCGCCGATGCGAGCAAGCGGGTCAAGGCCGTCAGGATCACTCTGCGCACATGCGGGGATGTCCAAGGTTGATCCTGCCGGATTTTTCACTATATCAGGCGGCATTCCACAAACGATCCAAAGTGCGGGACGACCATGGTCGGACCCGTCGATTTTCGTTTTTCTGGTTCTTCATGTCGATGGTTCGGCGGCCTTTGTCGCAGAATCTCGATGTTTATTGAAACCCTAGAAGGAGACGTCTTGTACGCTCAAAGCAAATCTTCCGCCGGACCCCGTCGCACTGGTTACAACCGTCCCGTTCCGACCCGGCTGCGCATGGGACTGGTGATGCGACGTGACATGGAATTCGGCGAACTGGGCGACGTCGAAGGGGCGCTGCGGGCCGAAGGCGTGGGCCTGGCGCCCATCTCGACCGGCGACGCCAGCCTGATCACCGGCGGCGTGACGGTTCTGGCGACGGCGACGGCGACCGACATCGTCGAGGGCCGTCTGAAAGGCCTGGTCGTGCCCGGCGGGTCGCAGGATGAGGCCGGCCTGGCCGCCGTGCGATCGCTGATCGACCTAGCGCGCGCCCATGATCTGCTGGTCATCGCCTTCGCCGACGGCGTCGCCGTTGCGGCTGAAAGCTTCGGCGTGACGGTCGAGGCCCAGGGCGCCCTGTTCAAGGACGGCAAGACGACCTTGCTGAACGAGCGCGCCCAGCTGTCGGCCGCCATCGGCGCGCTCTGAAATCAGACGCTTCTGAACAGCAGGGTCAGGTTGTTCGACGGCATCGGAGCCCGGCGCGTGGCCGCAAGGCCATGCGACCGGGCCAGAGCCTCGACCGCGGCGCGGTCCCGTAGGCCCCAGGCCGGGTTTCGCGCCTTCAGACTCTCGTCGAAGGCGGCGTTCGAGGCCGCCAGCGGAACCTCGGCCTCGCGATAGGGGCCATACAGAACCAGCAGACCGCCGGGGCGTCGCAGGACGCGACCGGCCAGATCCATCAGCCCCTCGGTCGCCGACCAGGGGCTGATGTGCGTCATGTTCGCACAATAGACGACGTCGAACCGATCTTGCGGCCAGGTCGCCGGATCGGCGGCGTCCACCGACAGGGGCGGGCGCAGGTTCGACGGGCCGGCCTGTCGCCAGGCCGAGAGGCTGGCGCGCGCCTGGGGGCTGGGATCGCTGGGCGTCCAATCCAGACCGGACAGGGCCGAGGCGAAGGCCAGGGCGTGGTCGCCCGATCCGGCCGCAATCTCTAGCACCCGCCCCCGCGCCGGCAGATGCGCCCGCAACACGTCCAGGATGAAGGCGGCGTTGCGCTGGGCCGCAGGCGACGACAGGGCGCCCGCAGGCAAGGCGTCGAGGTGGTCCAGGGTCTGCATGGCTTTCTCTTAGACGTCCGGCACGGGGAAGGGGAAGAAAGCCAGGGTGCGGTTTTCCCCTGAGCGGGGCGCCGGCTTGCTGGAAGGTTAAGTGATCGTTTATGTCCGTCGTCGACGTTAAGCGATTGGCAACCACGATGCGACGCGCAATTCATATCGGACTGTTCATCGGCACCGTGCTCGGCCTGTGCGCCTGCGCGTCGCAATATGACGCGAACGGACGCCCGGTTTCCGGCGCCTATGGCTCGATCGAGGCCGGCCGGGCGGGCTGACACGCAAGGAAAGCGTGGCGCAAAGCGCCGCCGTGCTCTAGTGTCTTTGCGCGGACGCCGTCTGTTGCGCCGCGTTGGTCTCCAAAAACCCCTAGATGTTACTCATCGCTATTGTCGTCGTTCTGCTCCTGGTGGTGCTCAACGGCCTGTTCGCCATGACCGAGCTGGCGGTCGTTTCCTCCCGGAGATCCAAGCTTCAAAGCCGGGCGGAGAAGGGGGATCGCGGGGCGCGCAAGGCGCTGAAGCTGGCGGAGGAACCGACCCAGTTCCTGTCGGCGGTCCAGGTCGGCATCACCCTGATCGGCATTCTGGCCGGCGCCTACGGCCAGGCGACCATCGCAGGCGAGTTGGACCGGATCCTCGAGACCAGTTTTCCGGCGCTGGCCGCCTATACCGAAATCTTCTCCACGGCCCTGGTCGTGGTCTGCATCACCTATATCTCGCTGATCGTCGGCGAGCTGGTGCCCAAGCGTCTGGCCCTGATCTTCCCCGAGACCATCGCGGCCAAGATGGCGCCGCCGATCTCGACCCTCGCGATCGTGCTGAAACCCTTCGTGCTGCTGCTGACGGCCTCGACCTCGGGCATCCTTAAACTTCTGGGCGTCAAGGATCGCGATGGCTCGGACGTCACCCAGGAAGAGGTCGCGACCATCCTGGCTGAAGGGACCTCGGCCGGCCTGATCGAGCCCGAAGAACAGGTGATGATCGAGGAAATCCTGCGTCTTGGCGACCGCCCGGTCCGGGTGGCCATGACGCCGCGCCACGACGTCTTCTGGATCGCCCTGGACGATCCCGAATCGGTGCTGCGCGAGGAAATCCGCACCTGTCCGTATTCGCGCATCGTGGTGGCGCGCGAGAGCGACGTCGATAATCCCCTGGGCGTGGTCCACAAGAAGGACCTGCTGGACGCCTTGCTGACTGACGGACGTTTCGACATCGAACCCCTGGTGGCCGAACCGGCCTTCATCCCCCAGTCGACCTCGGTGCTGAAGGCGCTTGAGATCCTGAAAGGGTCCAAGGTCCACATGGCCTTCATTGTCGATGAGTTCGGCGCCTTCGAAGGCGTTGTCACTGCGACCGACATCCTGGAAATGATCGCCGGCGACTTCAATGAGGGTCACGACGAGGAACAGGCCTGGATCCATCAGCGTGCTGACGGCAGCTGGCTGGTCGACGGCCAGACGGACCTGGACGATCTGGCTGACACCCTGGGCGAGGACTTCGGCGAACACGACGGCTTCCACACGGTCGCCGGCCTGATTCTGCACCAGCTGTCGCGCGTGCCGGATGAGGGCGAGGTGGTGCAGGTCGGCCGATTCGAGGTCGAGGTCGTCGATATGGACGACCGCCGCATCGACAAGCTGATCTTCAAGGAACTGATCCAGGCCCAGGACGAGCGGGCCGCCATTGCGGCGCATCTGGAAGACTAGTCACAAGTGTCACATCGCCCTTGAAATGCGGGGCGGTGTCGGGCATACGCCCCCCTCTGGCGAACGTACGGACCCGAGGGTTCGCGCGATTGTCTAGGAGTTTAGCTCAGCTGGTAGAGCACCGGTCTCCAAAACCGGGGGTCGTGGGTTCGAGTCCCCCAACTCCTGCCAATCCCCCCTGTCGCTTCCGGATGGGACTTCCCATCTGGGGCGACAGGAACAATTGTGTGAAGAGCAACTGATGGCCAAGGCCAAATCTCCCGGCAAGCGGCCCCAGGCGGGCGCAAAGCCCCAGACTGCTGCGGCCGCCGCCGCCATCACCATCGATGCGCCCGCGCCCAAGAAGCCGCGCACCAGCCCCAGCGACTTCTACAAGCAGGTCATGGCTGAGGGCCGCAAGATCGTGTGGCCCAGCCGCAAGGAGACCTGGATCACTTCGGTGATGGTCTTCATCATGGTGGTCATCGCCGCGATCTTCTTCTGGGTGGTCGACACCGGTCTTGGTTTCGCCTTCCGCTACATCATCGCTCTCGGATCCTGAGAAAGACGCGCCCATGACCGATGCAGCGCCCGCAAAGCCCGCCAATCCCCGCCACAAGTGGTATATCGTCAACGCCTATTCGAACTTCGAAAAGAAGGTCGCCGAACAGGTGCGTGATCAGGCCAAGCAGCAGGGCCTGGAAGACGCCTTCTCCGAAATCCTGGTTCCGACCGAGGACGTCGTCGAGATCCGTCGTGGGCGCAAGGTGAACTCGGAACGCAAATTCTTCCCCGGCTATGTGCTGGTGAAGATGGAAATGACCGACCAAGCCTATCACCTGGTCAAGAACACGCCGAAGGTCACGGGCTTCCTGGGCGCCGCCGGCGGCACCAAGCCCCTGCCGGTCTCGGAACGCGAAGTTCAGAACATCATCGGCCAGGTGGAAGAGGGCGTCGAACGTCCGAAGCCCACCATCCGCTTCGACATCGGCGAGAAGGTCAAGGTCATCGACGGACCGTTCGCCAGCTTCGACGGCTCGGTCGAGAGCGTGGACGAGGAACAGGCCCGTCTGCGCGTCGCCGTGTCCATCTTCGGCCGCGCCACGCCGGTCGAGCTGGAATACGCTCAGGTGGAGAAGGTCGCGGGCTGACGCTCAGGCGCCTGTTGAGATTTGAAGCCGCGTCCGAAAGGGCGCGGCTTTTTTCGTTTCGCCTCCCCATGCGCGTAGGCGCCTGTCCTCCCCATCGGCCTTCGCCGACGGGGAGGTGACGCCGCCCGTTTGCCTTTCCGTCCCCCCTCTGTTACACGCGCGCCTTCGCTCGACAGGCCTCGGCTCGTGGAGCGTCAAATCCGTGGGAGGCAGCCATGCCGCACCACGGCTCACCGGCCCGCCGTTAAGTCGTCGGGTCATTCATAGGAGAGACCAATGGCCAAGAAGATTCTCGGCTATATCAAGCTGCAAGTGCCGGCCGGTTCGGCCACGCCTTCGCCCCCGATCGGCCCGGCTCTGGGTCAACGCGGCGTGAACATCATGGGCTTCTGCAAGGAGTTCAACGCGCGCACCGAGAAGGAAGCCAAGGGCACCCCGCTTCCGACCGTCATCACCGTCTATCAGGACAAGTCGTTCACCTTCATCACCAAGACGCCGCCGGCGACCTGGTACCTGAAGCAGGCCACGGGCCTGAAGTCGGGTTCGAAGCTGGTCGGCCGTGAAGTCGCCGGCAAGATCACGCAGGCGCAACTGCGCGAGATCGCCGAAAAGAAGATGAAGGATCTGAACGCCAACGACCTCGACGCGGCGGCCAAGATCATCGAAGGCTCCGCCCGCGCGATGGGCCTCGAAGTGGTGGAGGGCTAAACCATGGCCAAGCAAACCAAGGCTCAAAAGGCCCGCACCGGCGTCACCCAAGACCTGCTGCCGTTCACCGACGCCATCAAGCTGGCCAAGGAAAACGCCAAGTCGAAGTTCGACGAATCCCTTGAGATCGCCGTCAACCTGGGCGTCGATCCGCGTCACGCCGACCAACAGGTCCGTGGCGTTGTGAACCTGCCGTCGGGTACGGGCCGTGACGTTCGCGTCGCCGTCTTCGCCAAGGACGCCAAGGCCGCCGAAGCCACCGCAGCCGGCGCCGAACACGTCGGCGCCGAAGATCTGTACGAAAAGATCGCCGGCGGCTTCATGGAGTTCGACCGCGTGATCGCGTCGCCGGACATGATGGCCCTGGTCGGCCGTCTGGGTAAGGTGCTGGGCCCGCGCGGCCTGATGCCGAACCCGAAGGTCGGCACCGTGACCCCGAACGTCGCCCAAGCCGTCAAGGACGCCAAGGGCGGCGCCGTCGAGTTCCGCGTCGAGAAGGCGGGCATCGTCCACGCCGGCATCGGCAAGGTCTCCTTCACCCAGGACGCCCTGGAAGCCAACGTGAAGGCCATCGTGGACGCCCTGGTGCGTTCCAAGCCGGCCGGCGCCAAGGGCACCTATGTGAAGCGCATCAGCCTGTCTTCGACGATGGGCCCGGGCTTCAAGGTCGATCCGGCCTCGCTGGGCGCCTAAGCGCTCGACGTTCCAGAATGATGAAGGCCCCGGAGAGCGATCTCCGGGGCCTTTTTCTTGATCGGTGTCTGTCGCGTCAGTAGGCGGCGGTGAAGCGGGCGCGGCCGTGTTTGTGCTGTTCCAGTTCGTCCACCATGGCGATGGCGTAGTCGGCGAAGCTGATCTTGCTCTCGCCCTTGTCGTCGACGATCAACTGGTCCCCGCCGGTGCGGAAGACGCCCAGACGCGGCCCCTCCTCGATCAGGGCGGGCGGAGAGAAGAAGGTCCAGTCGATCTGGGTCTCGTCGCGCAGATCGTCCAGGAAGGCGACGCCGGGCAGGGCGTAGGGCTTGAACGCCTCGGGAAAGTCCGGGGTGTCGATCAGACGCACGCCCGGCGCGACCTCCAGACTGCCTGCGCCGCCCGTGACCAGCAGTCGGGGCACGCCGGCGGCCTTCAAGGCGGACAGCAGGGTTTCGGCCGTGACGTCATGATGCAGGGCGCTGATCACTGCGTCTGAGCCCTTGATGATCTCCGCCAGGGCGGCGGAGTCGGAGGCGTCGCCCGCGACCGGGGTGACGCCGGACAGGGCAGGGATGGCTTCGGGCTTGCGGGCGACGGCGACGACGGCATGACCGCGCGCGGCCAGTTCATTGGTGATTTCCGAGCCGGCGCGACCGCTGGCGCCGAGGACTGCGACTTTCATGGATGATCTCCTGTGGTATCCAACGGATACTAGGTGTTATAAAGTGCAGCATGTCACAAGAAGGCACTTTACTCTCATCTGGTCACCCGGCGGAAACCCGTTCGCCCGACGTCTATTCGGCCGCTTGCCCGACGCGGCAACTGCTGGATCGGGTCGCCGACAAGTGGACGACGCTGGTCCTGACGCTGCTGCGGGACGAACCGATGCGGTTCAACGCCTTGCGTCGGCGTGTCGAGGGCGTTTCGCAGAAGATGCTGAGCCAGACTGTCCGCCAGCTTGAGCGGGACGGACTGGTCACCCGCACGGTGACGCCGACCGTGCCGGTCTCTGTCTCCTACGCCCTGACGCCGCTGGGCGGTACGCTGGTCGATGCGCTCCAGGCCATGATCGATTGGGCCGAGGACAATATGGCCGAGGTCAGCAAGGCTCAGGCCGCCTATGATGAAAGGCGGCTCGGCTGAACTTTCCGGACGCGGAGCGGTTGACGGAGCGACGTAAACCGCGTTTTGCAAGCCGCGCCGGACGGGGATAGAGAATGGCCAAAGCCGCGAAACGCACAGGCCGGTCGGAAACGCGTCAGGTCGCCGCCCTGCCGTGGCGACGCGGCGAGGCGGGTCTTGAAATCCTGATGATCACATCGCGCGAAACGCGGCGCTGGGTCATTCCCAAGGGCGGTCGTATGGCCGGAAAGACCGACGCCGAAGCGGCGGCCCAGGAAGCGCTGGAGGAGGCGGGCGTTCGTGGTCCCATAGGCGACGCGACCATCGGTCATTTCCGCTATGCCAAGATCGTTCGCAGCGGTGATCTGAGACGCCATGTCGTCGCCGTCTATCCGATGGAGGTGGTGCTGCAACTGGGCGATTGGCCCGAGGCGCACCAGCGCGATCGGCGCTGGATGACGCCTGAGGCGGCGGCGGACAGCGTTCACGAAGCCGACCTCGCCCTGCTGATCCGCGACTTCGCCGCCACGCCACCGAGCGATTGAGCAACCGAAAGGCGATTCCCTCTGGCCACCTGCACGCCGTGCTCGGATAAGAAGGGCGAGGGGGACGATATGCGTATCATTGGGCTTTTGACGGTCGCGGCTCTGTTTGGCCTGTTCGCGGTCGGACCTGTCGCAGCGCAGGATCGCGGCCTGGCTCAGCGGACGGCGTTGGCGGAGCGGGTAATTCGACTCTCAGCCGGGCCGAACTTCACCAAGGTCATGGAGGCGATGATCGCGGACCAACTGGCCAAGGCGGACACGGAGGGGCAGGGCGCCGAAGAGGCGGCTTGGCTGCGGAGTAACGCGCCGCGCATGCTGACCGCCATGGTCGATGACATGATGGCGGACATGGTCCCCCACTACGCGTCGACGTTCACAGTGGAAGAACTCGAGGCCCAGATCGCTTTTTATGACAGTCCCGTAGGCCGCCAGGTCGCGACGAAAACGCTTCAGCTAAGCGCGGTGATGAACGAGATCACTATCGAACATCTGACGGCCTTCACCGAAGAATTGATGACCAAATATTGCGCGCAATTCGACTGCGAGACGGGTGGCCAAACAGGGCGCAAGTCCGGGCGCCGGTAAGCCTCAGCCGTCCAGTTCGGGATAGCGACGAAATATGCCGTTCTCGTTGAACGGGATGCGGCGGTCGCTCTTTAGATAGGTGCTGACACCGGGCAGAGCGGCGACCCTGTCGCTGACGGTGACAATATGCGGCGTGGTGTTGAGCACGGCTTCGGTCGCCTTGGGGAAGGCATAGCGCAAGCCCTCCACCACCTGGAACAGAGACAGATCGGCATAGGTGAGGTGGTGGCCGACCAGCCAATCCGGGCCGGAGGGATTGGCGATGAGGACCTGTTCGGCCCAGCGGAGGAATTTCCCGATTCGCTGCTCCCGGAAGGCTTTCGACCGGCGGGCGGCCTCTGGCTTCTGGTCGTCGTAGTAGGCCATCAGATCGACCGGGTGATGGGTGTCGTGCGCCTCGGCCACCAGGTCCGCCAGGGTCAGCTGGATCTGGTTCAGCCAGGCGCGGTCGCTGTCGCCGTTCGGGCTGAGCCCCAGTTGCGGACCCAGCCAGGCCAGGATGGCGGCCACCTGACCGACGGTGCGATCCCCCAGGCGCAGGAAGGGCGGGGCGAAGGAGGGCGTGGCTGCGGTCTCCATCAGCGTCATCATCGCCTTTCCGTCGTCCTGGCGCGAGACATCGACATAGTCCGCGCCGGCGGCTTCGAGCGCCAGGCGGACGAACTCGCCGCGCCCCTGGATGGTGGGCCAGTAATAGAGTTCATAGGCCATGCGCTCGGCTCCTTGATTTCCTGTCGGGCTCCCTGTATGAGCGCCGCTTCCCGTCAGAGGTTCAATCCTTTGACGGTCCTGTCCGAGAACTTCGGGGCGTGGGGGTCACCCAGGCCATAACTGTCAGAGAGCCCTCTGACGCCGTGGGGAGATGGGGACGCGACCTAGCGCTGTCAGCCCGCATTCCGGGACGGACGCCGTCAGACGCATCCTTCGGACAATACGACCGGCCTGAACGCTTCGCAGCGATGCGCGGCGCTTTGGCCAATCCGTCGTCGGGAATAAGCCCGGCGGCGAATACCAAGACTGGAGACCGCAATGGACCGCGCACAAAAGGCCGAGTCGATCGAAACGCTCAAGGGCGTATTCGCCGACGCCGGCTCCGTGGTCGTGACCCACAACCTGGGTCTGACCGTTGCGGAAATGGAAGATCTGCGCGGCCGTCTTCGTAAAGAAGGCGGCGCGTTCAAGGTGGTCAAGAACCGCCTGGCGCTGAAGGCGCTCGAAGCCGAAGAAGGCAGCGACTACCACGGCCTGTTCAAGGGTCCCGTGGGCATCGCGTACGCCGAGAACCCCGGTACGGCCGCCAAGGTCGCCACCGAGTTCGCCAAGGCCAATGATCGTTTCAAGATCATCGGCGGCTTCATGGGCGAAACCGTCGTCGACGTGAAGGGCGTGGAAGTTCTTTCCAAGCTCCCGACCCTCGACGAGGTCCGCAGCCAACTCATCGGCCTGCTCAATGCGCCCGCGACCAAGATCGCCGGCGTGCTGCAAGCACCCGCCGGTCAGCTGGCTCGCGTGTTCAACGCCTACGCCACCAAGGAAGCCGCGTAAGCGGCCCAGCCTTTCATCTCTGCATCACTCCCTAATCCCAATCCTCCGAAGGAAAACTGACAATGGCTGACCTCGCCAAGATCGTCGAAGACCTGTCCGCTCTGACCGTTCTCGAAGCTGCTGAACTGTCGAAGCTGCTTGAAGAAAAGTGGGGCGTCAGCGCCGCTGCTCCCGTCGCCATGGCCATGCCGGCCGGTGGCGGCGCTGCTCCGGCTGAAGCCGCCGAAGAGCAAACCGAATTCACCGTTGTCCTGATCGACGGCGGCGACAAGAAGATCAACGTGATCAAGGAAGTCCGCGGCGTGCGTTCGGACCTGGGTCTGAAGGAAGCCAAGGACCTGGTCGAAGGCGCTCCGCAGAACGTCGTCGAGAACGTCTCCAAGCAAGCCGCCGACGAAGTCGCCAAGAAGCTGACGGAAGCCGGCGCCAAGGTCCAGATCAAGTAAGATCTGACTTTCGGCATTTGCTGAATATTGGAAAGGCCCGGCGGGAAACCGCCGGGTCTTTCTTTTTGGGGCCTATCGCGCTTCGCGCTGCTTGAGGCCCGTGGGCGGCGCTACGGCTGGGGCTTGGTCTGTATCAGTTCTGCGGGCGTGATCGGGCGGCGAAGAAGGCCCACATGGCTTCGTTGTCGGCGACCCAACTGTGGCCGCCGTCGCGGGTGATGCGGCCGACGACCTCGGCGCCGGCTCGGCAGTCGGCGTAGCCTTCCTCATAGACCGAGGCCGAGACCCAAAGCGTCGGGCGTGTCGTGGCGCAGCCGTTCAACTGGGCCCAGCGCTGCTCGGCCGCGTGCATCGTATAGCTCCAGTAGGGGGCGCCGCCGCCCTGGATCGGGTTGGTCGTGTCGGCGTCGCCGGCGAAGGCGATGACCGGCATGGGGCGGGACGGCCGACAGGTGGCGGGATCGGGCCGCTCAGGCGCGGCCTTGCGCGGATTGCCGGCGCGCAGGCCGACGACCGGCGCAATGGCGGCGAAGCGGTCGGCGGCCACGCAGCCCAGCCAGGACGTCATCCGACCGCCGCCCGACAGGCCCGTGGCGTAGACCCGGCTGTCGTCGACGCAGCCCTGTGAAGCCAATTCCTCGACCGTCTCCACCAGGAAGGCGACGTCGTCGGCGTCCTGTGGACCCGGCACGTCTCCTGTGATGGTCGGCACGCCGGGGACGTTCCAGACGAAGCCCCGGTCGACCGGGATGCCCGCGTCGGGCGCGGCGACGATGAAGCCGTGCCGGTCGGCGGTCTCGGCCAGTTTGGAATCTCTCAGGATCGCCGCGCCTGTGCCGCCGCTGCCGTGCAGGACGAAGACAAGGGGGGCAGGCCGAGCGGGGTCGAAGCTGCGCGGAATGTGGATCTGCACCGTGCGCCGGTCGGGACCGAAGGCGACGCTGCGGGTGGCGCCGGGCTCCCCTATCACGCAGTCCGCCTTGGCGACCGAGGTCAAACCAAATGCGGCCAGTCCGAACGCCATGGCTCCGAGCCAATGTCTCATGCTTCGTGTCTCCTCTGAACTGCTCGCAGGGTGCAGCGATTCCCGAACTGCGACACACGGCCGACCGTCGCATTGGCGGGATCGGTCTGGCTTCCCATTTGTTAGGCCTGAAAAGGAGATCCCCCACATGAAGATCCTGACGGTTCTGACCTCGCACGATCAACTCGGCGACACCGGCAAGAAGACCGGTTTCTGGCTGGAGGAACTGGCCGCCCCCTATTATGCAATGAAGGACGCGGGCGCCGAGATCGTGCTGGCTTCGCCGAAGGGGGGACAGCCGCCGCTGGATCCCAAGAGCGATGACGCGGACGCCCAGACCGAGGATACGCGCCGGTTCAAGGCCGACGCCGAGGCTCAGGCGGCGCTGGCTTCGACCGTCGAACTGGCCTCGGTCAACGCCGAGGATTTCGACGCCGTCTTCTATCCGGGCGGACACGGCCCGCTGTGGGACCTTGCGAACGACGCCGATTCCATCGCCCTGATCGAGGCCTTCGCCAAGGCGGACAAGCCGACTGGCTTCGTCTGTCACGCGCCCGGCGTGTTGAAGTCGGTCAATGGCCCGAATGGCAATCCGCTGGTCGAGGGCCGCAAGGTGACGGGGTTCACCAACTCGGAAGAGGAGGCCGTGGGCCTGACCGAGGTGGTGCCCTTCCTGGTCGAGAATGTGCTGAGCGCCAACGGCGGCGACTATTCCAAGGGGCCGGACTGGGGGTCGTATGTCGTGGTCGACGGCAAGCTGGTGACGGGGCAGAACCCGGCGTCATCCCGTGAGGCGGCTGAGGCCCTGCTGGGGTTGTTGAAGGGGTGATGCTCACCTCTCCGCGCGCGAAGGCGCGTGGGGAGGACAGATCGCGCTTGCGACCAGGCGGGGGCGACTCCGACGGCGGTGACGACCACGCCAGCGTCAGACACCGCCTCGCCCCCACTCGGCGCTCGCTGACGCTCCCGCCGGTCCTTGTTTGTCGCTGATCGGTTAGATTTCCCCTGATCCGGGACGCCCGCCTGA
>NZ_JBWKNX010000026.1:0-30645 GCF_059415785.1 Brevundimonas sp. GW821-FHT10A07 | reverse complement strand
ATCGAAGCCGCAAACCTCGTCCTCAAGCGTGATCAGCCCTGGACGCCCGTGATCAACTGACATGGTTGCTCCCCGTCCGCCTTCTCGGACGGGGAGGTGAGCGAGAGCGCGACTGTTTTTACGACACGCCGCTGCATTCGCCGGCAGGGACGGTCGGCGGACCATCCCCAGGCCCGTCCCCAGTTTCCTCAATCCAAACCACAAGATGTAGCGGGTAGGACAATTTGTGATCACCAAATAGGTGATTTCCGACTTGGCGCCGGGCACGCCGAGTCGCATGGTGAGCCCCTCTCCGGAATCGCTCTTTTCAGGTCCAGTTCGATGAACGCCACCACCCCGATCATCCGCGCCGACCGCGCCGGTCTTCTGACCCCCTCCGCCGCCTACAAGCCGTTCCGCTATCCGTGGGCCTTCGACATGTGGAAGAAGCAGCAGCAGGTCCACTGGATGCCGGAAGAGGTGCCGCTGGGCGAGGACGTCAAGGACTGGGCCTCGACCCTGAACGACAACGAACGCAACCTGCTGACCCAGATCTTCCGCTTCTTCACCCAGGCGGACATCGAGGTGCAGGACAACTACATGGAACGCTACGGTCGGGTGTTCAAACCTACCGAGATCAAGATGATGCTGGCCGCCTTCGGCAATATGGAGACCATCCATATCGCGGCCTACGCCCTGCTGCTCGAGACCATCGGCATGCCCGAGAGCGAGTTCGGCGCCTTCATGGAATATGAGGCCATGCGGGACAAGCACGACTATATGGGCCAGTTCGGCGTGGATTCAGACGCCGACATCTGCCGGACGCTCGCCATGTTCGGCGGCTTCTCGGAAGGGGTTCAGCTGTTCGCCAGCTTCGCCATGCTGATGAACTTCCCGCGCCAGAACAAGATGAAGGGCATGGGCCAGATCGTGTCCTGGTCGGTGCGCGACGAGAGCCTGCACTGCGAGGGCATCATCAAGCTGTACCACGCCTTCAACAAGGAGACGGGGGCCGTCACCAAGGCCGTGGCCGACGACATCGTCGACTGCTGCAAGACCGTGGTGAACATGGAGGACAGGTTCATCGACCTGGCCTTCGAAATGGGCTCGGTCCAGGGCATGACGCCCGAGGACATCAAACAGTACATCCGCTTCATCGCCGACTGGCGCCTGCGCCAGCTGAAGCTGCCGGAAGTCTATGGGGTCAAGGAAAACCCGCTGCCCTGGCTGCAGTCCCTGCTGTCGGGCGTCGAACACGCCAACTTCTTCGAGGCGCGCGCCACCGAATATTCGAAGGCCGCGACGCAGGGCAATTGGCACGGTTCGGACGGCGTCTGGACCGAGTTCGACCGGATGATGGCCCGCCGCGACATGAGCCTGGTCGCAGGCTGAGCCCTGTTGGCTACGGCTGCGGCCTGACCCAGGCGGGTCGGGCCGTGCAGGCCTCGCGGAAGCCCGACTGGCACAGCCGCACCTGTTCGCGCCAGGCGGCGTAGTCGCGGTCGTACTGTTCCTGGGCCGCCCGGGTCGCCTCGGCCGCGGCTCGCGCCTGTTCCTCGGCTTGACGCACCTCGATCTGATGACGGGCCACGGCGGCGTCATAGTCCAGCCGGGCGGCCTCGTCCGCCTTGTCGGCCAGGGCGTTCTGGGCGGCGATCTCGTCGTTCAGCGCTCGGGTGAGACGCAATTCTTCCTCGGTCTGTCTGGAATCCTCAGCCCGGTGGTAGGCTTCGCCCTTCGCCCGCAGCAGCGCCTCGCGCGCGGCGGGGTCATGGGGGTCGGGCAGGGCGCGCTGATCGCGATAGGGGTCCGGCGCACTATAGGGACCCGGGGCCGTCTGCGGCGCCGTCCGGGCCTGAGCCGCGCCGGTCAGGGCGATCGTCGCCAGCAGGGCGCCGAACAGGGACATTCGGATGGTCATGCAGCTATCCTTCGCTCAACGCTCGTCGCCCGACCTTCGCCGTAACGGCGTCGATCCGCAATAACGCAGTCGTGACGAAAAGGTGGCGCGCGGCGCCGCTTCACGTCATGGTCGCGGTCGTTCCGATCGCCCAGCCCGACACCGAGCAGACCTCATGATCCTAAGCACCTCGTCCGGAGACTATCCGATCCCCGCCGACGTCGCGCGTCAACTGCCGAACGTACCCGCCCTGCCCGATCCGGCCGCGCCGAACGCGCGGCTGCAGATCGAGGATTTCCGCCACTGGCTGGACGCCTCGCCCGAGCACGCCATCGACTATGAGCGGCTGCGGCGCTGGCATCTGGTGCAGGATGAACTGGCGGCCCAGGCCAAGGCGGCGAACCGCGCCTTCATCGTCTCGGACGACGGTCTGGAATAGGCGCCGGATCTGAAGCTCTAGGCGGGCAGGCGCAGCTCGAACACGGCGCCGCTTCCCTCATTGGCGCCTCCGCCGGGGACCAGCCTCAGGTCGCCGCCGTGCAGGGCCGCCAGTTCGCGCGATATGGTCAGGCCCAGGCCCGATCCGTCCGAACTCTTGGAGCTGACGAAGGGTTCGAACAGACGCTCGGCCAGACGCGGCGGAATGCCCGGCCCGTCATCGGCGATGCGGACCACGCAGACCCCGTCCTCGCCGAAGGCGCTGACGGTGACGGCCCCCCGGCCGCGTCGCTCCGGCGGACGTCCCCCGTCGGCCTCGATGGCCTGGCGGGCGTTGCGCATCAGATTGACCAGTATGCGGTACAGCTGGTCCGGATCGGCCTCGACCGCGAACCGGGCGGGCAGTTGCTTGACCAGCCGCACCCCGTCGGGCTCCAGGCCGGCGTCCTCGGCCGCCACGGTCAGGGCCTTGGTCAGGACCACGCGGGTCTTCTGCGGCGCCGGTTCCTCGCTGCGGCCATACTCCAGCACATTGCGCGACAAACCGGCGGCGCGGCTCAGCGCCCGCTCCAGCCGGGGCAGGGCCTTGGCCACCTGGGGGTCGGCCGAGGTGGCCAGCCGCTCCGAGGCCATCTGGGCCGAGGTCAGCATGTTGCGCAGGTCGTGGTTGATCTTGGCCACCGCCTCGCCCAGGGCGACCAGACGGGCGCGCGAGCGCAGGGACTGACGCACCTCCTCCTGCATCCGCGACAGTTCGCGCTCGACCCGGCCGATCTCGTCATGCCGGTCGGAGGGGGGCTCGGCCTCGCTCTCGGGATCGGCGGCGAACCGCTCCATTGATCGGGTGACGCGCCGCAGGGGGCGCAGCACCAGCAGGGCCAGGCCGCCATACAGCAGGGCGCCCGCCGTCACCGACACCAGCAGCGACACCAGAAGACTGTTCAGCAGGAAGGACTTCAGTTCCAGCTTCAACGGCTGGGCCGGGGTGACGATCTCGATGAAGTCGCCCGAGCGATAGCGCGGCTTGGCCTGGACCCGCAGCGACCGGTCCGGATGGCCGAACAGGGTGCGCCAGGGGTCGGTCAGCCGCGCCCAGCTGTTCTGCTGGCGCAGGTCGATCAGTTCGGGGGCCCGCGGCAGATTGGGGGCCTGGAGCAGCAGCCGCCGCACCCCCTGTTCGGTCAGGGCCACGGCCTGGACGCCGCCGATCCGCATCAGCTCGGCCGCCGTGTCGTCCTCGACCGCGCTATAGGGCAGGGCCTCGACCCCGACCGAGGCCAGTTCGGCCGCCTGCAGCCGGTCACGCAGCCAGCGTTCGTGGAAGGCGGCCAGGTTGGGCCCCATGATCAGGGCCTCGACCGCCAGGGTGAAGGCCGCGGTCAGCAGCAGCAGCCGCGCCGACAGGCCGTCCGGGGCCCGGGGCCGCAAACGCTCGCGCCAGGTCTCCACCGCCTCGGGCGACAGTTTCAGCACCGTCGCCGCCTTGTCGAACAGGGGGCTCATGTCGGGGCGGTCTCCGCACGTCGGGCGCGGACCATCTGGATCAGTTTGATGCCGATGGGCAACAGCAGGGACAGGAAGGCCACCCCCATCAGCGGCCAGAAGAACTGGTGAAGCAGCATCGGCAGGTCCGGGCGCACCCCGGCCCGCAGCAGCCCGCCCAGTTGCGATCCGATCCAGGTGTAGATGAAGGTCGACGGCAGCAGGCCGATGAAGGTGGCGATCACATAGGGCCGCAGCGGCACCGCCATCATGCCCGCCGTGGCGTTGACCAGGACGAAGGGCACGCTGGGGATCACGCGCAGGGTGAACAGTGTGGTGAAGGCGTTGCGGTCGATGCCCTTGGCCACCCGATCCATGAAGCCGGCGTCGGCCTCGAACTTGGCGCGCAGCCAGGTGCCGATCGAGGTGCGATAGACGGAATAGATGACGACCGAGCCTATGGTGGCCCCGCTCGCCTGGGCCAGGGCGCCGACATAGGGGCCGAACATCATCCCGCCCAGCAGGGTCAGGAAGACTGGGCCGGGAATGGTCGAGGCGGTGGCCACGGCGTAGACGGCGACAAAGGCGGCCAGGGCGATCCACCAATGGGCCTGGGCATAGGCCCGAAGGTTCAGCCCGTGCTCGCGGATCAGATCCATCGACAGATAGCGGTTCCAGCCCAGGGCGAAGAAAACGACCACCAGGCCGGCGATGACCGCCAGCGGCGCCAACCGCAGGGCCCAGTCCTTCGCCGTTCGTTTCGCCATACGCTCGTCATTCCCGAATTGCCGACCGAGCGTTGACTCGCGCGGTCATGCGACTTATACGCCCGCCCTTCCTGCGACGGACGCCTCTTGCCCCGTCGCCCAACCTTTTAACGTCAGGAGCCGACCGTGAAGCGGACCTATCAGCCGTCGCGACTCGTGCGCAAGCGCCGTCACGGCTTCCGCAGCCGGATGGCCACCAAGAACGGCCAGAAGATTGTTGCGCGCCGTCGCGCCAAGGGCCGCAAGCGCCTGACGGCGTAAGCGGCTCTCGCGTCCGGAGCCAAGGACGCATGAGCGACCCTTTACAGATCAAACGTCTGTTGCGGCGGCCCCAGTTCCTGGCGGCCGCCAAAGGCGTTTCCGAGGCGCGCGGCGGCGTGGTGATCCAGAGGCTGGAACGCGGCGACGGATCGCCGCATATCGGCGTGGGTTTCACCGCCACCCGCAAGATCGGCGGCGCCGTGGTGCGCAACCGCGCCAAACGCCGTCTGCGCGAGGCGGCGCGGGCCATGTTGCCCGTTCATGGCCTGCCCGGGAGCGACTATGTCTTCATCGCCCGCATGGGCACGACCGAGCGCGCGTGGGACCGTCTGCTTGACGACGTGAAATCGACGCTTACAAGGCTGGCGACACCGAAGGCTGATCGGCCTTCGCCCGCCCGCGCCCCCTCCGGCCAGGACCGCCCGAATCCATGAAAAACGAGAACTCGCGCAACACGATCATCTTCATCGTGTGCTCGGCCCTGATCCTGGGGGTCTACTGGTTCGCCGTGCTGCGGCCGCAGGCCGAGCGCCGCGCCGTCCAGCAGCAGGCCCAGGCTGAACAGTCCCAGACGGCCGAGAACGCCGCCCGCACGGCGCTGAGCCCGCAGGGGCCGACCTTTGTGACCGACCGCAGCCAGGCGCTGAGCACGGCCGCGCGCGTGCCGATCCAGTCCGGCACCCTGAAGGGGTCGCTGTCCTTGCAGGGCGGCCGCATCGACGACCTGTTCCTGACCGACTACAAGGAGACGCAGGACAAGCCTGAGCCGGTCGAACTGTTCCGCCCGCAGGGCATGCAGAACGCCTATTTCGCCCAGTTCGGCTGGACCGGCCCCAATGTGGTCGGCGGGGTTCCCGGACCTAACACCGTCTGGCGCCTGACCGCCGGTTCGACCCTGACCCCGACGACGCCCGTCACCCTGACCTGGGACAACGGCCAGGGCCTGCGCTTCACCCGCCTGGTGTCGGTCGACGACCGCTATGTCTTCTCGATCCTGGACACGGTCCAGAACCTGGGAACCCAGTCCATCACCATCGCCCCCTACGGCAGCGTCCAGCGCCAGGGCGTGCCGCCGCTGGCCGGTTCGTCCCATATCGTCCACGAGGGCGCCATCGGCACCTTCGGCAAGCCGGGCGACTATCGGACCGAGCAGAAGAAGTACAAGGACTGGCTGAAGGAGCCCCGCATCGAGAACGCCTCGACCGGCGGCTGGCTGGGCATCACCGACAAATACTGGCTGGCGGCCCTGCTGCCCCAGCAGAACGAGGCGGTCGAGACCGAATTCCGCGTCCGCGACGTCAACGGCGGCCAGCAGCTGGAAGCCAATATCCTGGGCGCGGCCCGCACCATCCAGCCCGGCGGAACCGCGACCGAGACCCAGCGCCTGTTCGCCGGCGTCAAGCGGGCCGAGGTGCTGAAGACCTATGAAGAGACCCTGCACCTGCCGCGTTTCGTCTATGCGATCGACTGGGGCATGTTCTGGTTCCTGACGCGCCCGATCTTCTGGATCCTGGAGAACGTCTATGGCCTGGTCGGCAGCTTCGGCGTCGCCATCCTGGCCCTGACCGTCATCGTCAAGCTGGTGATGTTCCCGCTGGCCAACAACGCCTACGCCAGCATGTCCAAGATGCGGAACCTCCAGCCCAAGATGGAGGAGATCAAGAAGAAGTTCAAAGACGACCCGCAGAAGCAGCAGCAGGAGACGATGGCCCTGTACCAGAAGGAGAAGATCAATCCGGTCGCCGGCTGTCTTCCCCTCGTGCTGCAGATCCCGGTCTTCTACGCCCTGTACAAGGTGCTGACCGTCACCATCGAAATGCGTCACCAGCCCTTCCTGGGCTTCATCCACGACCTGTCGGCGCGCGACCCCTCGGTGGTGTGGAACCTGTTCGGTCTGATCCCCTGGAATCCGGCGACCCTGCCCCTGCTGGGCGGGCTGCTGGTCGGGCCGCTGGGCATCGGTCTTCTGGCGGTGGCCTATGGTCTGACCATGTGGCTGCAGACGGCGATGAACCCGCCGGCGGCCGATCCGGTCCAGCGCCAGATCTTCCAATTCATGCCGCTGGTCTTCACCTTCATCATGGCCCCGTTCGCGGCGGGTCTGCTGGTCTACTGGGCCTGGTCGAACATCCTGACCATCCTGCAGCAGTATTACATCATGCACCGCTACAAGGCCGAGAACCCGATCGACGACTTCATCGCGCGCATCCGGAAGACGAAGGCCGCGTGATCGACGAAACCGAGTTCACCCCTGAGGACATCGAGGCCGCGCGGATCCTGTTCGCACGGCCGGCGACCTTCATCATGGGCGCCGCCAAGATCGAGCAACTGCCCGATCCCGACCTGCCCGAGATCGCCTTCGCCGGCCGCTCGAACGTCGGCAAGTCCAGCCTGATCAACGGCCTGGTCGGCATGCACAAGCTGGCCCGCGCCTCGAACGAGCCGGGGCGGACGCGCGAGGTCAACTTCTTCGACCTGGACGGCCGGATGCGTCTGGTCGACCTGCCCGGCTACGGCTGGGCCAAGGCCTCCAAGACGACGGTGCGCAAGTTCCAGGACCTGGGTCGCGACTATCTGCGCGGGCGGGTGACGCTGAAGCGGGTCTATCTGCTGATCGACAGCCGCCACGGCCTGAAGAGCGTGGATTCGGAGGCGCTGGACGCCCTGGACCTCGCCGCCGTCAGCTATCAGATCGTCCTGACCAAGGCCGACAAGCTGAAGAAGGGCGAAGGCGAGGCGGTGCAGGCAGCCACGCTGAAGGCCATCTCCAAACGCCCCGCCGCCTTCCCGGTCGTGGCCCTGACCTCGTCGGAAAAGGGCCTGGGCCTGCCCGAACTGCGCGCCGAGATCATGCGCACCACCGGCGCGACGATCGACTGACGCCGGTCGTCATCCTCCGGCGGCAATCCACCGGGATCGGCAAGGCCAGGCGGTGAAAAGTCCGGCGTCGGCGCCTGCGCCGAGGGCTGCGCAAGACCCCAAGCGGATATTCATGTCGGCGATCGCAAGCCTCGCCCCTGGCGCGACGCCAGGGGCGAGGCCGGGGCCTGCCTCACTGTGAAATCAGATGCGCGTCCCGAAGAAGCTCGCCGACCTCGGTGGCATCGATCCTCTTCAGCAGAAAATCGCGGATGAACGCCGGCCCGGGAATATCGAGGGCCTTGCCGTCACGAACGTGCCCGACGGCGGCCAGCAGCTTGCGCACGTCGTAGGTCGAGTTGAAGACCTCGGGAACGCCGCGCTCCACATTCAGCAGCGTATAGACAGCCTCCATCGGCGTGCGCACCGAATATTCGGTGGTGAAGATGCAGTCGCGTTCGGCCGACTCGGCGAACTGTCCGATGAAGGCGAAATTGACCGCGCCGTGGGGCACGACGTCCGGACGATCCCCCGCCTGCCGCGGCATGAAGAAGGCCGTGATGTAGGGCATCATCACCGGCACGGCCCTGGCGCCTGTCGCGGCCAGGTCGGCGATATCCTCCGTCGGCACGCCGAGGTGATACAGCAATTCCTGGGTGATTTCCTCGCCCGTGCAGTCCTGCATCGGCTTCTTGACGAAATCCCCGGGGGTGTCGACGAACAGCGAATAGACCCAGATGACCACCTGGTCTTTCGGCTGTTGCTTGAAGTGCGGGTGGCGGCTGACGGTCCAGCTCATCAACCAGCTGGAATCCTTGACGGTGACGATGCCGCCGGTGACGACCGTGCCGCTGAAGGGGTCGCGTTTGGCGATCTTCTGGATGTAGGCGGGGATGCGGGGGTCCAGCGTCGTGATCGTCGCCGATTCCCACTTGGTCTGGGCGATATGGGCGCCGAAGACGTCCGGGCGACCGAAGGCGGGGTCCTTGGCGGCGATATTGCGCCAGAGATCCCAGGCCGGAGCGGGACCCTCGTTCAGCCGGGCGGGCGTGTGATGGTCGCCATTATCGGAGTTCTCGGTCAGGGAGCCGATGGTCATGAAGACCAGGTCGTCGAGGCCAAGATCCACGCCGCCGACCGCGCCGTCCTGCAGCCAGTGGATGCGGGTGGCCTGTTTACGCCCGGGCGTGATGTCGAAGTCGACGTCGGTGACCTCCACGCCGTATCGGAACGTGACGCCGTGATCCGTCAGCCACTTGTAAAGCGGCTCCACCAGCGATTCATACTGGTTGTGGCGGGTGAACTTCAGGGCGCTGAAATCGGCCAGACCGCCGATGTGGTGGATGAAGCGGTGGACATAGAGCTTCATCTCCAGCGCCGAGTGCCATTCCTCGAAGGCGAACATCGTGCGCCAGTAGAGCCAGAAATTGCTCTTCAGGAAGTCCTCGCCCATCACCTCGTTGATGCGCCGGTTCTCCATCTCCTCGCGGGTCGCCAGGAAGAGGGTGATGAGGTCCTTCTGCGCCCTGTCGTTCAGGGTGAGGAGAGCGACATCCTCAATGGGCCGGCCCTGGTTCTGGGTCGCGCGCTGCAGGGAGAAGTTCGGGTCGTCCTTGTCCAGCCAGTAGAATTCATCGAGCACGCTGGCCCCCTCGACCTCAAGCGAGGGGATCGAGCGATAGAGGTCCCAGAGGCACTCGAAGTGTTCTTCCATCTCGCGACCGCCGCGGATCACGAAACCCTTCTCCGGATCCTTGATCCCGTCCAGCGCGCCACCCGGCAGCGCCAGTCGTTCAAGGATGGTGATCCTGTCGCCGGACATGTGCCCGTCGCGGATCAGGAAGGCCGCGCCGGCCAGACTGGCCAGGCCCGAGCCGACGAAGAACGCCGTCTTGTTCTCTATGCCCTCGGGCTTGCGAGGCCTGGCGAAGGCTTCGTAATTTCCGCTGCTGTAGTACATGGCGACGTCCTTTCCGGTGGTCTCAGTGCGCTAGAACGGCGCGTCTATGTCGACGACGTCGATAAGCTTGTGGTTGACGAATTCCTTGATGCCCAAGCCGATGAGTTCGCGCCCATAGCCGGAGCGCCGCACGCCCCCGAACGGCAGGTCGGCCTTGACCATGGTTGGATGGTTGACGAACACCATGCCCGTGGAAATCTTCCGGGCGACCTCGGCGCCATGGGCGGGATCGCTGGTAAAGACCGAGCCGCCGAGCCCGAACGGGGAGTCGTTGGCGATACGTATGGCGTCGGCCTCGTCCTTGGCTCGAAACAGCATTGAGACCGGCCCGAAAAACTCCCAGTGCCGCGCCGGGTTGTCGTCACCGACTTCGGTCAGAATGGTCGGCTGCACGAAGGCGCCCCGGTCAGGCGCGGCTGGTCCAACGGCTTCCGCCTTGGCGCCCAGCTTGACCGCTTCGGCGATCTTTTCCTTCACCTCATTGGCGGCGCCCTGAGAGGACAGAGGCGCGAGGGTAGTCTGGGGGTCGAAGGGATCCCCTGCGACCAAGGCCGCCACGCCCTGGCGGTAAAGGTCGAGAAACGCGTCATAGATCTCATCGACGATGATCATCCGTTTGGACGACACGCAGACCTGTCCGCCGTTCCAGTGGCGTCCAAACACCGCCCAGTCGACGGTCTTCTGAAGATCGGCGTCGGCCAGCACGACAAAGGCGTCCGCGCCCCCCAGTTCCAGGGTCGACTTCTTCAAGGCCTTGCCGGCCTGGGCCGCGACGACCGATCCGGCGGCTTCCGAACCGGTCAGGGCCACGCCCTGAACGCGAGGATCATTGAGGATGAACTCGATCTGCGAGCGCGTGGCGAACAGGTTCTTGAAAGCGCCCTCGGGAAGGCCGGCCGCCTTCATCAGCGTCTCGAAAGCCTCGGCGCTCTGGGGGACGTTGGAGGCATGCTTGAGCAGCATGGTGTTCCCGGCCGACAGTTGCGGCGCGATGATCCGGGCGATCTGATAGTAGGGGAAGTTCCAGGGTTCGATGCACAGCAGCACGCCGAGCGGTTCGTGCGTCACCCGCGCCTCGCCCTCGGCCGGATGGGCGACGGGCAGGATTTCGTCGGCCAGCAGATTTTCGGCGTTGGCGGCGTAGTAGTCGAAAATCTGCGCCGAAAGCTCGACCTCGGCCTTCGCCTCGGACAGCAGCTTGCCCATCTCGGTGGTCAGGATCGCGGCGAAGGCGTCGACGTCCTGTCGCAGGAGGCTGGCGGCGTTCCGCATCACTCTGGCGCGCTCGCTGAAAGCCGTTTCGCGCCAAGCCAGGAACGCGGCGTGCGCGTGCTCGATGGCTTGAGACACCTCCGCGTCCGTCGCGTCGGGGAAGGTCTTGAGCACTTCGCCCGTAAATGGATTTGTCGTTTGATAGGCCACGATCGGTTCTCTTCTCAATGCGATGCAAATGTGTCGGAGGGACCGTCAGCCGCCGAGAGGGAGATCGCCGACCGGCGCCGGTCCGGCGGGGGGCGTCATCCCAGCCCGGCCTTGGCCGTTCCGGGTCTCGCTCAGGATCGATATCTTGATGGCCATAACGGAAGCCCGCCTTGCGCGATGTCGTCGCCGACCCCGTCGCTGTGGGCGCTTGCCGTACGAGCGGCCTTGACACAGATCAGTTCGCAGCGACTTTCCGCAGCGCATTTCGAATGCCGCCGGGGGACATGGGCGAAGGCTCAGCCCGTCGTCTCCCGCCTCCTGGTTTCACATTGCGGGCGCGACTGGTTCGCTCACGCGCGCCGCTGGGCCCCGGTCTGCGCCCCGAAGACGCGGCTTGCCGGAGGATCACGAAAGAAAGGCCCGGAGATCGCTCTCCGGGCCTCAATCGTTTCAGCCTGTCGCCTGCCCTACTGGGCGGCCGGCGCCGCCGAGCGGACTTCGACGGGCAGGCCAAGCGCGTCGAGCTGGGGTTTGACCACCGAGGCGTCGCCGACGACCACCCAGACGAAGCGCGACGGGTCGAGCGCCGCCTTGGCGGCGGCGTCCATCTGAGCCGCCGTCAAGGCGTTGGTGCGGGCGGCGACGGTTTCCGGATAGTCGTCGGGACGACCCAGCAGGTCATTGGTCCGCATGGCGCCCAGGACGGCGGCCGAGGTCTCGTAGCTGCCGGCCAGGCGGCGGGTGTTGCCGTTGACGGTGCGTTCCAGCTCAGTGGGGGTCACGCCCTTGCCGCCCTTAAGGAAGTCGTTGAACTGAAGGTTCAGGGCTTCGATGGCGGGGCCGGTCTGGTCGGCCTGGACCGGGGCGGTGACCAGATAGGGGACGCGTCCGGCGAAGCCGGCGACCGAGGCGTTGACCCCATAGGACCAGCCCTTGGTCTCGCGCAGGTCGGAGTTGATGCGCGACAGGAAGTCGTTGCCCAGCACATTGTTCGCGGCGTTGAACACCAGCAGGTCGTCGGTGCCCTGCGCCGCCAGAACCTCGCCGCCCATGATGTAGGACTGGGGCGACTGCGGGCGGTCGATCAGAACGATCCTGGACGTGGTGGCGGGGATCGAGCCGGAGAAGTCCTTCACGCCCTTGGCGACGGCCGGGGCGGTCCAGCGGCCGAACTCGGCCTCCAGAACCGGGGTGATCTCCGACAGGGGCTTGTCCGAGACCACGAAGATCTTGGCGTTGTCGGGCCGGATCCATTCGGCGTAGTCGGCGCGGATGTCGGCTTCGGTGATCGACTTGACGCTGGCTTCATCGCCATTGCCGCTGAAGGGGCGACCATAGGGGCTGGACGCGCCGTAGATCAGTTCCGGCAGGGCGCGGCTGGCCAGGGCGGCCGGCTGGGTCCGTTCGGCGGCGATGCGCGACAGGCGGGTGGCGCGCAGACGCTCCAGCTCGGACGCGGCGAAGGCCGGGTTCTTGACCACATCGGCCAGCAGGGCCACCGACGGCTGCAGGTTCGGCGTCACGGCCGAGAGCTGGACCACCGAACGGTCCATCGAGGCGCCGGTCGAGATGCTGGCGCCCAGGGCTTCCTGGGCCTCGGCCAGCTGGGTCGCATTCAGGGTGCGGGTGCCCTCGTCCATCAGGTCCAGCATCAGGCTTTGCAGACCCAGTTTCGACGCGTCGTCGGCGGCCAGGCCGGCGTTGAAGTCGATGGCGATCTTGGTCGCCGGCACCGCGTCACGCTGGGCGTAGACCACCTCGACGCCGTTCGACAGGCGGGTGCGCTGGACCGCCGGGAAGTCGACGTTGGCGACGGCGGCGATCTCGGGCTTGGGCATACGGGCCACGCGCTCGATCGGCGGGGCCGGGGTGTGGTTGGCGCCCGACGGCGCCTCGGCCGCCTCCTGATAGGCTTCACGCTCGCCCGGCAGGGTCGTCAGCGTATAGGCCGGGCGGGTCAGCCATTTCTGCATCGCCGCCTGGACCTGGGCCGGGGTGACCGCCGCATAGGCCTGGAGCTCCTTCTTGTAGTGTTCCGGATCGCCGGCGTAGAGCTGGCCCTCGGCCAGGGCGACGGCCTTGCCGCCGAAGCCGCCGACCTGCTCCAGCCCCTGGACGGTGCGCGAGACATACTGGGTCTTGACCCGTTCCACCTCGGCTGCGGTCGGGCCGTCTGCGATCAGGCCGTTCAGGATCTCACGGGCGCGGGCCTCGACGGCGGCGGGGTCCTGGCCCGGTTTGACGTCGAGGGTGATGTCGAACATGCCGACGCGGTGGAAGGCGCCGTTCGAAGCGCTGACCGAGACGGCGCTCTGCTCGCCGCGCACCAGGGCGTTGTCCAGGCGCGAACTGGCCAGGCCGCCCAACACCGAGGCGCCGACGCTGAGCGGCACGGCGTCCGGGTCCAGCAGGCCGGGCACGGCCCAGCTGATCTCGACGCGGGCGTTGGAGACGCGGTCGCGGGTGGTCTCGCTGATCGGGGCCGCCAGGGTCGGCACAGAGGCCTGGGCCGGGGTGTTGACCGGACCGCGCGGGATGGGGCCGAAATATTTCTCGGTCAGTTCACGCGCCTTGGCGGGCGTGATGTCGCCGGCCAGGACCAGCACCGAGTTGTTGGGGCCGTAGTTGGAGCGGAACCAGTCGCGCACCGTCTCCATCGACGCCGCATCCAGATCGGCCATCGAACCAATGGTCGAGTGACGATAGGGGTGGCCTTCGGGGAACAGGGCCTCCAGCTGCTTGTACTGGTTCAGGCCGTAGGGCTGGTTGTCGCCCTGGCGCTTCTCGTTCTGGACGACGCCGCGCTGCAGATCCAGCGTCTCCTGGGAGATGGCGCCCAGCATATAGCCCATGCGGTCGCTTTCCATGAACAGGGCCTGTTCCAGCGCCGGGGTCGGGACAGTCTCGAAATAGTTGGTGCGGTCGAACCAGGTGGTGCCGTTCATGTCCGTCGCGCCCATGTTGCGCATCGGGGTGAAATAGCTGCCCGGCGCATTCTCGGACCCGCCGAACATCAGGTGTTCGAACAGGTGGGCGAAGCCGGTCTTGCCGGCCGGTTCGTCCTTGGAGCCGACATTGTACCAGACCGACACGGCCACGACCGGGGCCTTGTGGTCCTCGTGGACCAGCACGGTCAGGCCGTTGTCGAGGGTGAATTTGGTGTAGGGAATATCGACTTCAGCGACCAGTTCGGACACCGGCGCGGCCTGGAAGGCGGGGGCGGAGGCCTGAGAGGGAGCCTGGGCGGGCGCGACGGAGGCCCAGACCGGGTTGGAGACCGCCAGCAGGGCGGCCGCGGCGACAAGAGAACCGGCACGACGCATGGATGACATCCTTGATTGCAGCTGGATCGGACCATAACGACGGTCGATCTGCTGGCAACGCGACCCATTGAACATGAACAAAGCTTCATGTTCGCACGCACGAGCCCCGGAAAAGGTTGCATCCCCGGACCCCCGGTCTTATGCGCGCCTCAACTCCCCGATCCCTGCTGCCGAGTTTATCGAAAGAGCCGCCATGTCCGCCCCCGCCGACAAGCCCGTGAAGAAAGTCGTCCTCGCCTATTCGGGCGGGCTGGACACCTCGATCATCCTGAAGTGGCTGCAGACCGAATATAACGCCGAGGTCGTGACCTTCACCGCCGACCTGGGCCAGGGCGAGGAGCTGGGCCCGGCGCGCGAGAAGGCGCTGAAGCTGGGCATCAAGCCCGAGAACATCTTCATCGACGATCTGCGCGAAGAGTTCGTGCGCGACTTCGTCTTCCCGATGTTCCGCGCCAACGCCCAATATGAGGGCGACTATCTGCTGGGCACCTCCATCGCCCGTCCGCTGATCTCCAAGCGCCAGATCGAGATCGCCCGTCAGGTCGGCGCCGACGCCGTCTGTCACGGCGCGACCGGCAAGGGCAATGACCAGGTCCGGTTCGAGCTGGGCTACTACGCCCTGGAACCGGACATCCGCGTCATCGCCCCCTGGCGCGAATGGGAGTTCCGCAGCCGCGAGGCCCTGCTGGACTTCGCCGAGAAGAACCAGATCCCGATCGCCAAGGACAAGCGCGGCGAGGCGCCCTTCTCGGTCGACGCCAATCTTCTGCACTCGTCCTCCGAGGGCAAGGTGCTGGAAGACCCGGCGGTCGAGGCCCCCGAGTTCGTCCACCAGCGCACCATCTCGCCCGAGGACGCGCCGGATGTGGCGACCGTCATCGAGATCGGCTTTGAGAAGGGCGACGCCGTCTCGATCAATGGCGAGGCCATGTCGCCGGCCACGATCCTGACCGCCCTGAACCAGTACGGCCACGACAACGGCATCGGCCGTCTGGACCTGGTCGAGAACCGTTTCGTCGGCATGAAGTCGCGCGGCGTCTATGAGACCCCCGGCGGGACCATCCTGATCGCGGCCCACCGCGGCATCGAGAGCATCACCCTGGACGGGGGTTCCATGCACCTGAAGGACCAGCTGATGCCGAAATACGCCGAGCTGATCTACAACGGCTTCTGGTTCTCGCCCGAGCGCGAGATGCTGCAGGCCGCCATCGACAAGAGCCAGGAAAAGGTCTCGGGCACGGTCAAGGTCAAGCTGTACAAGGGCAATGTCTCGGTCATCGGCCGCGAGAGCCCCTACAGCCTGTACGACCAGGACCTCGTCACCTTCGAGGAAGGCGTCCAGGCCTATGACCACAAGGACGCGGCCGGCTTCATCAAGCTGAATGCGCTGCGCCTGCGGGTGCTGGCCAAGCGCGACGCGCGCAAGGCCTAGCGCCAGACCCGCCCGAGGCAAGCCGATGACCGTCAAGGACCGTCTCAGGATCCACGAGACCCGGCTTCTCTCGGACAACTGGTATGTGCTGAAGACGACCCGGTTCGACTGGAAACGGCGCGACGGACGCTGGCAGACCCAGGAGCGGGAACATTACGACCGGGGCAATGGGGCGGTGCTGCTGCCCTATAATCCGGCGGCGCGCACCGTGCTGCTGGTGCGGCAGTTCCGGTTGCCGGCCTATCTGAACGGTTACGACGACCTGCTGATCGAGGCGGCGGCCGGCCTGCTGGACGACGCCGAGCCCGAGGTGCGGATCCGCGCCGAGGTCGAGGAGGAGCTGGGTTATCGTCTCGGCGCGGTCCGCAAGGTGTTCGAGGCGTTCATGAGCCCCGGCTCCGTCACCGAAATCCTGCACTTCTTCGTCGCCGAGTACGATCCGTCGATGAAGATCGGCGACGGCGGCGGTCATCCGGACGAGGGCGAGGACATCGAGGTGCTGGAGCCCACGCTGGACGAGGCCCTGGCCATGATCGCCGACGGCCGCATCCGCGACGCCAAGACCATCATGCTGTTGCAGCATCTGGCTTTGACGCTGCGGGCGTAGGCGCGCCGTTCCGGCCTAGTCGGCGATCTCCGACCGGGCGATCCTGAGGATCGCCCGGCTGCGGTCGTCCGTGACCCAGATCGATCCGTCGGCGGCGACCGCCAGAACCACCGGCGAGCCGCGCGGCTGGCGACCCGCGACCGCGTCCCAACCCGGCGTCAGCACCTTGCCGCGCACGCTGGGCGCCCCGGCCGGATAGGGCAGGGCGCCGCGCGGGTAGATGGCGTAACGTCCGCCGATGTCGGTCAGAGGGCGGCCTTGCGCGTCGGTCTCGGCCGCCACGATCCGTCCAGCGGCGCGACGATAGCCGTGCCAGCTCATCAACAGCCGGCCGCGCAGTTCGGGGAACATCGCCCCTTGGTAATAGATCAGGTCCAGCGGCGCGGCGTGCGGCGGCAAGAGGGCGACCGGCCGGTCGCGCCGGTCGCAGCGGGCCTGGGCCGCGCTCCAGCCCGGCAGGGGCGTCGTCAGGTCCACGCAATAGGGCCAGCCGTAATGGCCGCCCTGACGCAGGACGTTGATCTCGTCATACGGATGGTCGGGCGTGGTCAGATCGACGGAGTTCTCGCCCTGAAGGATCGTGCCCGACCGATGCCGCACCAGGGCGATGGAGTTGCGCAGGCCCGAGGCGAAGACGGTGCTGTCCTGCGCCCACCGGCCGTCGCCCAGATAGGCGTGGCGGCGCACCTGGGCGGTTCGGGCGCTTTCGGCGCAGGCGCCCTTGGCGTCAGTGCGCGGCCGACCCCGCGCGTCCAGGCAACGGTCGCTGGGCGCCCCGACATTGACCAGCAGAGCGCCGTCGCCGTCGAAGACGAAGCTGGACAGGGGGTGGCGATTGTCGTGCAGCCGGTTGTCCGGCAGGTCGCCGATCACGGTCCGCACCGTCGCCGCCGGATCGGCCGCATCGGGGTCCAGGGTCAGGATGCGGTTCATCTCGGACACATAGATCCGTCCGTTCGGGCCCCGCGCTACCGTGTGCGGCATGGACAGCCCCTGGGCGAGCCTGCGCCAGCGCGCCGTCCCGTCGGCGCCGAACGACAGCCGCCAGACGGCGCCGCGTCCCGCCTCCCACCCGCCCAGGTCGGTGACGAGCCAGTCTCCGCCGGGCAGGGGCAGCAGGCCGCGCGGCATGCGGGGTCCGTCAGTCCCCGCGCCCTGCCAGATCAGGCCCAGGCAATAGCCCGGCGCCATCCGCACCGTGGTCGCGGGCCGCCCGCCGCAGTCGCCGTCCACGGCATAGGCGCGCGAGGCGGCTTTGGCGCCGGCCGGAAGGCTGAGCAGGGCGAGCGCGAGGAGCGTAAGCAGGGGGCGGATGTGACGGCGCATGGCTTCTTGGTAAGGCCAGGCCGGACAGATTGCGAGCCTCGGGCGGGGCTTCCTATGTGGCGAACAGGATCCACAACCCCGTCGCGGCGAAACCCACAGCGGCGGCCAGGCGGATCCATTTCAGGGGCAAGGTCTTCGCCGCCTTTTCCCCCAGCAGGACGGCGGGGCCGTTGACCAGCATCATGCCCAGGGTCGATCCGGCCACGACCAGCGGCAGGTTCTCGAACCGGGCGGCGAGCATGGCGGTGGCGACCTGGGTCTTGTCGCCCATCTCAATCAGGAAGAAGGCCGAGGCGGTGGTCCAGAAGATGGCCCAGAAGCCGCGCTGAACCTCGCCCTTCTGTTCGTCCAAGGTATCGGGGATCAGGGCCCAGGCGGCGAAGCCCAGGAAGGCGACGCCGACGATCCAGCGCATCCAGTCGCCGGTGATGAAATGGGCCAGAACCGTGCCGGCCAGGGCCGCGAAGGCGTGGTTCAGCAGGGTGGCGGCGAGAATGCCCAGGATGATGGGCGTGGGCCGTCGCCAGGTCGCCGCCATGACGATGGACAACAACATGGTCTTGTCCCCGATCTCCGCGATGGAGACCAGGCCGGTCGAGATCAGAAAGGCTTCCAAGAAGGAACCTGTGTGCGCGGGAGCCTCGGCGGACGGACCTGTGGCGTTCGCAGCCGGGCCCCGCGTGGACATCCCTGCGAAAGCCGCCGGTCTTGCCGTGATCCGGACCCCAAGAGGGTCCCGGACCGTTCCCGCGCCATCCTCTCCGGGAGAGGAAGCATGTTGACGCGAGCCCCGCTGATTGTTGCGGGCGGCTACTCCCCGATGACGGGCCGGGGTTTAGGACGCGCCGCCGGAAATGAAAAGTCGATAACGACTCGCAAGATTTGCCTCAGATCAGACCCTGCCGCCCAGCCTCGGCCGTCAGGTCGTCGCGGAACTCGGGCGCGGCCAGGGCGATCAGGGCGCGGGCCCGCTCGCTGGTCGACTTGCCTTTCAGGTTGGTCCAGCCGTGTTCGGTGACGATGATGTGGACGTCGTTCCGGGGCGTGGTGACCGGGCCGTCCAGCCGGGCGACGATGCGCGAACAGGTCCCCCTGGCCGCCGTCGCATGGCAGGCGATGATCGACTTGCCGCCCTCGGACCCATAGGCGCCGCGTACGAAGTCCAGCTGTCCGCCCGAGGCGGTGAACTGGCGGCCGTTCAGGAACTCTGAACAGCAGGCGCCGCTCAGGTCGATCTGAAGCGTGGCGTTGACCGAGACCATCTTCGCATTGTGGGCGATCACCGCCGGGTCGTTCACATAGGAGACGGGATGGGCCTCAAGCCCGCGGTTGCCGTCCAGGAAGTCATAGGTGTTCTGGTCGCCCATCGAGAAGGCGAAGACCCCGACCCCGGGGTGCAGGGTCTTGCGGGCGTGGTTGGCGACGCCGGCCTGCATCAGTTCGACCAGGCCCGGCGTCAGCATTTCTGTATGGACCCCCAGGTCGCGGTGGTCCTTCAGGGCGTCGCAGACGGCGTTGGGCAGGGCGCCGATCCCCATCTGCAGCGTCGCCCCGTCCTCGACCAGATCGGCGATGATCCGGCCGATGGCGAGGTCGGCCGGCTGGGGCTCGGCCCTGGGCACGACCAGCAGGGGGGCGGCGTGTTCCACGATCCCGGCGATCCTGGAGACATGGACGGTGCAGTCGCCGAACACGCGCGGCATGTGCGGATTGACTTCGACCACGATGGTCCGGGCCGTTTCCGACACCGGCTTGGCGTAGTCCGTGTTGGTCCCGAAGGAGAAGAATCCGTCCGCATCCATCGGCGAGACGGTGCAGACCAGCGCATCCACCCCGACTTCGTCGCACAGCAGGCGCGGCGACTGCTGGAAGCCGGTCGGGATGAACTGCACCGGATTGGGCCGCCCCTCCTCGAAGGCGCGCTGCTCCAGCCGGCGTTCGACGGCGCTGTGGAACAGGCTCCACGGCCGGATCCGGTCCATCAACTCGTAGCGCAGCACCGTCTCGCCGGCGATGGCGGTGGAGAGCAGATAATAGAGGTTCACATCCTCGACCTCGCCGCGCTCGGCCCGTTCGGCCAGGGCCTTCAGCAGGGCCGGGGGCTGGGACACGCCCAGGCCCATGGCGACCTTGGCGCCCGACCGGATCAGGGCCGCAGCCTGGTCCGGTGTTTTCAGCCGTTCGGCATAGAGGGCGGCGTGGTCCATGGCGTATCTCCCGTCTGCGCGCCGCTCTGTTCAGATCGAGGCGGCGTCTCAAGACAGACTATCCTGCGTCCGACGCCAAGGCGGGGCTAGACTTTGGTCGGATCGTCCCCGGTTTCAGGCTCCATCGGCGACGGCTCGTCCTGCAGGGGCGCCTGATGACGCTTCTGCCAGCGCGCAATCCCATAGGCGACCAGCCACAGGACCATGGCCCAGGCCGAGCCCACGGCCCAGCCGGCGAAGACGTCCGTCGCCCAGTGGGCGCCCAGATAGATGCGGGTCAGCCCCACCAGCAGGGCCATCAGAATGCCGACCCCCAGGACGAAGATCTTGAACCTCTGGCGCGGAAAGGCCCGCGTCAGCATGACCGCGACGCTGAGGTAGAAGACCGTCGCCAGCAGGGCGTGGCCGGAGGGGAAGCTGGCGTTGATCGTCTCGACCGCCTGCAGGGCCTGGGGCGGGCGTTCGCGCTCGAACACCGCCTTCAGCCCCTCGCTGAGCATCACGCCGCCGATCAGGCCCAGGGCCAGCAGGACGGACGACAGCCATTTCCTCTGGCTCAACAGGAAGACGATGACGATCAGGGCGAACAGGCCCAGCACCGATATGCCGCCCAGCGAGGTGATGTCGGCCGCCGCCTCCTTCAGCCACCACGGCCCCCAGGGCCGGCCGGGATCGTCGGCATAGGGGCGCAGCAGGGCCAGAACCTGATGGTCGAAGGCCTGGCCGTCGGCCTCCGTCATGTCGTCGGCGATCTCGACGAAGGTCATGACGCCGATCGCGGCCACGAACAGGGCCGTCAAAGCGGCGATCTCTGTTCGCGCAACCGTCAGGGCGCGTATCAAAAAGGGACGGAAATCTGAAACGGTCATGGACGGGCCAAACGGCCAAGCTCGCCCTATGTTCCGATCACGCGTTCGTGATATCGCAACTGCGAACCCGCCTGACGGCTTTGCTGGCTTGCTCGCTGGATTTTCCCCAGGCGTGGACGACTTGTCCGACCGATTCGCCGACAAAGCGAGCGTCAAGACGTTGACGGGTTATTAGGCATGTGCGCCCTATATGTGGGCTCGGGGAGCGCTGAAGCCACTAGATGATGTGGTTACGGCGCAGGTGGCTCTAGGCTGTTTATTGTTCAGGACGCAGATGACCATGGCTGGCGGCGAGGCTTTGAAGACGACGGAATTCCAAGGTGTTGTGACGAATGCGACCCCTGAGAAGCCGCATCTGACTGTCGTGAAATCGGTCCAGGTGGATCGTTCGCGCGACGCCCTGCTGACCGACTTCGGCAAGAAGACGCTGGAAGACCGCTACCTGCTGGCGGGCGAAAGCTATCAGGACATGTTCGCCCGCGTCTCGACCGCCTTCTCGGACGACGCCGAGCACGCCCAGCGCCTGTACGACTATATGAGCCGCCTGTGGTTCATGCCGGCGACGCCGGTGCTGTCGAACGGCGGCGCGGATCGCGGCCTGCCGATCTCCTGCTTCCTGAATGCTGTCGGCGACAGCCTGGACGGCATCCAGAGCGTCTGGAACGAGAACGTCGCCCTGGCCTCGAACGGCGGCGGCATCGGCACCTACTGGGGCGGGGTCCGCTCCATCGGCGAAAAGGTCAAGGGCGCGGGCAAGACCTCGGGCATCATCCCCTTCATCCGCGTGATGGACTCGCTGACCCTGGCGATCAGCCAGGGCTCGCTGCGCCGCGGCTCGGCCGCCGTCTATCTGGACATTCACCATCCGGAGATCGAGGAATTCCTCGAGATCCGCAAACCCTCGGGCGACTTCAACCGCAAGTCCCTGAATCTGCACCACGGCGTCAACGTCACGGACGAATTCATGGAGGCGGTGAAGACCGGCTCGACCTTCGACCTGAAGTCGCCCAAGGACGGCGCGGTCATCAAGACCGTCGACGCCCGCTCGCTGTGGACCAAGCTGCTCGACATCCGGATGCAGACCGGCGAGCCCTATATGATCTTCTCCGACACGGTGAACCGCCAGATGGCGCCGCACCAGCGCGACCTGGGCCTGAAGGTCAAGCAGTCGAACCTGTGCGCCGAAATCATGCTGCACACCGGCCGCGACCACCTGGGCGTGGACCGGACCGCCGTCTGCTGCCTGTCGTCGGTCAATGCCGAGACCTTCCTGGAGTGGCGCGAAGAGCCCAAGTTCATCGAAGACATCATGCGCTTCCTGGACAATGTGCTGGAGGACTTCATCCGCCGCGCCCCGCCGGAAATGAAGGCCGCCGTCTATTCGGCCAAGCGCGAGCGTTCGGTCGGCCTGGGCCTGATGGGCTTCCACTCCTTCCTGCAGGGCCAGGGCGTCGCCTTCGAAAGCGCCATGGCCAAGTCGTGGAACATGCGCCTGTTCAAGCACCTGCGTCGCGAGGCCGACAAGGCCAGCCGCCTGCTGGCCGAAGAGAAGGGCCCCTGCCTGGACGCCGAGGAGCGCGGCGTCATGGAGCGGTTCAGCCACAAGCTGGCCATCGCCCCGACCGCCTCGATCTCGATCATCTGCGGCGGCACCTCCGCCGGCATCGAGCCGATCCCGGCCAATATCTACACCCACAAGACCCTGTCGGGCTCGTTCGCGGTCAAGAACCCCTATCTGGAGCGCCTGCTCGACGAGAAGGGGATCAACACCGAGGCGGTCTGGAACTCGATCCTCGAGCACGAGGGCTCGGTCCAGCACCTGGACGCCCTGAACGAGGACGAGAAGGGCATCTACAAGACCGCCTTCGAGCTGGACCAGCGCTGGGTGGTCGAACTGGCCGCCGACCGCGCGCCGGAAATCTGCCAGGCCCAATCGCTGAACCTGTTCATCCCGGGCGACGTCAACAAATGGGATCTGCACATGCTGCACTGGTCCGCCTGGGAGCGCGGCGTGAAATCGCTGTACTATCTGCGCTCCAAGTCGGTGCAGCGCGCCGCCTTCGCCGGCGCCGAGGACAAGGCCGAGGCGGTCATCGATCCGAACCAGCCCGACCTCTTCTCCATGCCCAAGACCGACTACGACGAGTGCCTGGCCTGCCAGTAGGCGGTCGGACGCCAGACCTGAAAGGGCTCCGCGCAGGCGGGGCCCTTTTTCACGACTGGAACTCCGGCGCGGCGGCGTCGTTCAAAAGGGACGAAACAGTGTCTTGAAAATGTCTGTTGGAGTCTGGTTGCACCTGGTGCAAGCTGGAGAACAGCGGACGGTGGGGAGACCGAATGCGCGTTGCGGTGTGGAGCGTTGGAGTGGGAATCGTCCTGGCGGCAGCCGGGTTCGCCGACTCGCGCGCCCAGGCCTGGATCCCCGGCGCCTTCGACGAAACTCACGCGACGGCTCAAACCCTGACCGCGCGCCTCAATGAGCAAGGCGGGTTCCGCGTCACGCCCGACGCCCGCTTCGGATCCGAAATCGAGATGAGCGCGCCCTTGCGGCCGGCCGAAACCGAGGGTCTGGCCGCCGCCACCCGCAACGATATCTGGATCGACCGCAAGGCTTTCACCGACCGGGTCACGCTGGAAACCGCCGGGCGATTGCGTCGCGCCGACGGCTCGCCCCTGCCGGTCACGCCGATCGACCGGGCCGAGCTGGACGCGGAAGCCTATGACCTGCGCTATGTTCGCGGCTTCCGCGGCGCCGTCGGACGCACGCCGTCCGGCCTGGAAGTCAGTCTGACGCCCCACGCCGGTTTCGGCCTGGGCAGCGACGGCGGATCGGCGGAGGCCGGCGCCACCCTGAAGATCGGCGAGGGCCTGGATCGTCTCGCCCCCGACGGAACCGCGCGCTTCGGCGAGCGTCCCCGGTGGTATCTCTACGCCGCCGGGTCCGGCCGGGCGGTCGGCTATAATTTCGCCCGCACCCGCGACGGCGACTACGCCCGCTCCGGCTATACCCAGGATCGAGGCGGCTTCCTGGGCGACGCCTCGGTCGGCGTGGCCTATCGCCGGGGCGATGTTCAGACCTCCGTCGGGCTGGTCTATCGCGAGATCGACGCCGGCAAGGGGCTGCGCGGCATGAACGGCCTCGACACCGATCTGGACGAGGGCCTGATCGCCTTCCAGCTGTCGATCAAGCCGCGCCGCTGATCCGGCGGATGGTCCGGACCTAGGGTTCCTGGACCTCCGACACCGCCACCCCCTCTCGGCGTGGATCCGCGCCGCCGTCCCAGCGTCCATTCCGCCAGATGGCTCCATGCAGGCCCGAGGTCTCGGTTGCATTGGGTTTGAGGCTCATGCCCGCCGCCCCCAGGGCGTCGCGGATGTCCGGCGCGATCAGGGCCGTATCGGCGCCGACCATCTCGCCGCGCACCACCAGATTGGGCAGGGCGACAGCCTCCTGCATCGGCAGGCCCCAGTCGATCACCCCGATCAGGGCCTTGGCGACATAGGCCAGGATGCTGGACCCGCCCGGCGAGCCGATGGCGCCGACCAGACGGCCCTGACGGTCCAAGATCAGCACCGGCGTCATTGACGACCGGGGCCGCTTGCCCGCCGCCACCGCATTGGCGGCCGGATGGCCGTCCTCGCTCGGGGTGAAGGAGAAGTCGGTCAGCTGGTTGTTCAGGAAGAAACCCTCGACCATCCGGCCGTTGCCGAAGATGCTCTCGACCGTGGTCGTCATGCTGACTGCATTTCCCTCCGCATCGACGATGACCATGTGCGAGGTGCCGCCGGGCTCGGCCGTGCGGTCCGCGCCGCGCGGGGGCGAGCCCGTGGGGGCGCCGGGCGTCGCGGGACCGTTCAGGGTCGGCGCCAGGGCCGCGCGCGCGGCGACATAGTCCGGATCCAGCAGGCCGGCGATCGGCACGCCGACGAAGTCCGCATCCCCCACATAGCGGTCGCGGTCGGCGTACATCAGACGCTGCAGCCGGCCGAAGGCGACCCAGGCGGCCGGGCTGTCGGGGCCCTTTCGGATGTCGGGCGTCTGCTCGGCCATGGCCAGGAACTGCAGCAGGGCCACTCCGCTGGACGGCGGCGGGGGCACGCAGACGACATAGATCCGGTACGGACGGCACAGGGCGTCGCGACGCAGCGGGCGATAGGCGGCGATGTCCGTCTCGGTCAGGCCTCCGGGGCGCGGCGCCTCGGCCACCGTTTGGGCGATCTCGCGCCCGATGCGGCCGCCGTACAGGACGCCCGGCCCTTCGTTCGCCAGGGCCGCCACGGTTCGGGCATAGGCGGGGTTCCGCATCACGTCGCCGGCCCGATAGGGTTCGCCATCCGGCCGGGTGAAATAGGCTTTGGCCCACCGGGTTCTCGCCTGGGGCGCGGGGCCGTTGATCATGCCGGCCAGGCGCGGGCTGACCACGAAGCCGTCGCGCGCCAGGCGTTCGGCCTCGCCGAACAGGTCGCGCCATTCCAGCCGGCCGTGATCCTTCTGCGCCATGGCCAGCATGGCCACCGCGCCCGGCGCCCCGGTCGAGCGCCCCGACAACAGGGCGTCGATGAAGGCCAGGGGCTCGCCGTCCTCGTAAAACAGTTCGGGCGTGGCCGAGGCCGGCGCCGTCTCGCGCCCGTCATAGGCCGTCACATGGCCGGTCGCCGCCTCATAGCTCATCAGGAAGGCCCCGCCGCCCAGACCCGACGACTGGGGCTCCACCAGGCCCAGGACCGCCTGTACGGCGACAGCGGCGTCCACCGCCGACCCGCCGCGCCGCAGCACCTTCATCCCCGCCTCGACCGCCAGCGGATTGGCCGCCGCCACGAAGGGGCCGCGCGCAGGCGTCCCGGCCTCCGGCGTCGTCGCCTGACCCTGAACCGGTGTCTCGGCCGCTGTCGGGGCACCCCCGCCCGCCGTCTGGCAGCCGGCGATGACAATGGGAATGAGCAGGACGGCGAGACGACGGCGGATGAAATGCATGAGAAAATCCGGACGAGGGAGGACGTCGCCTCCCGACGTAGGCCGTCCCGGCGTCCGCGCCAACCGCCGACCACGCAGAAACTGCATTCCGCCGCTTGCGCCCGCCGGTTTCTACGGCTAAAGACCCGCCCTCGCCGCAAGGCAGCCGCACCCGTAGCTCAGCTGGATAGAGCACCAGACTACGAATCTGGGGGTCGGGCGTTCGAATCGCTCCGGGTGCGCCATCTTTTCAAACACTTGCTGTAGTTGCTCCGCTTAGCGTGGGGCCCTGGGACCCGCATGGGACCCAAGACGCAGAAAATCCAATCTATCATAAGCAATCACTGAGGCACATTCGTGCGGCGTCGAAGTGAAATGAAGCCGTTCTGACGTGCCTGATCGGCCTTGGCGCCGTCAGCTGACGATGGCTGAGGGAGACGCCTTGCGCTCTCTCTGGTCGTCCTCAGCCCCCTACCGGAGAACTGGACCGCAGGGGCTCGGTTTCCGGCCAAGGGAGGTCGCGGTACAGTCTGGCGACCACGAAGAAACGCTCTTCGAAGGACGGCAGGTCGGCGACTTCCAACTTAAGGGTATCCCAGTCCGCCTGTGCTCGACGAACCACCTCTTCCGCCTCCAAGGATTGCCGGTCGGGCTGGATGTCCCTTGTCGCGCACTTCTCGATGAGTGTGTCGTAAATCACCTGTCGATCACTTTCCTCCATCGGGTGCGCATCGACCAGATAGGCGATGTCGTAGACGTCCTGACGCCGATATCGGTTGCGGATCGGCTGCTGGAGGAGAGCGCGAAACTTCTCGGCGATCAGTTCGTGGAGCGTGAAGGCTCGGACCGCGACGCCGGGATTGCTCAGTTGGAGGGTTTGGGCGGTGTAGACCTGATCCTTGAAGCTGATTTCGACGTCGAGCACCCGCGTCGCCTGACCCGCGTCAAGACGCTTCTCCTCCGGTGTGCCGCGTAGAGCCGACCCGATTCGCACGAGCAACGCCGGGAAGTCATGGTCCGCGAAGTTCAGTGGTTTAGGCATTTTCTTGAGTGACTGAACCCGGCAGATCAAATCCAGGTGTCCGAGCTGAATGGCGGCCTTCGGAAGGAGGGCGTTGAGCTCCTCGACCAAAGGCTGTTCAAACTCGGCCGGGCCCAACAACGCCGTGAAATCGACGTCCGCTGTCAGCCGGTGGCTATCAAAGGCCAGCGCCATGAGAGTTCCGCCCTTGAGAACGAGGGCGTCTTTGAGCGTGGGAGCGAGACCGATCGCGGTAAGCACGATTTCTGTGACGCGCCGATCCCTGTAGAGGACCTGGTCGTCTGTGGCCGCTTCCACCCAACCCTTAAGGTCTACATCGACGATGGCGGCGCGGCCGGGCTCTTCGATGTCAGGCATTCAGAGATATCATCCAAGCTTCAGAGAAGGCGGGCGCGTAAGGCGCGTCTGGATCAAGCTTACGCGACCCCCCTCGCTGGGCGAACGCCTTCCAGGCTTCGATTCTGGGATCTTTGACGCCCAATTTTTCAGAAAGGATGTAGCCCGCGCGCATTTTCACGATCGATGCGTTTTCCTCGTCTACGGCGGCAATGATCGGTTCAATCCAGTCGTCGGCCGTTCGCTCCCAGACATCAAGTGCGTGATGGATTCCTCCGCAGAGATGCGGCTGGGCCAGCATATCAACGAACACGCGACCGATCTCCACGATGCGCGTGCTTTCGCCACGCATTTCCGTTGTACGAGCGGGATACTTCGTCTCATGAACTTCCACCGGCCGGCGGCGAAGAGTCGGATTCATGCCGAAGTGCAACAGGACGCCAGAAGCCTCCCTGATATGTTCTGTTGAAAGCTCGTCTGACAGCTTCGCCAGCTTGAGCGCGTTCCAAATCGGGCGCGATGGACGGGTAAGGTGCAGCGCCCCTGGGCTGCGTTCGGTCAGACCATATCGTTGCATCGCAGATAGGTGGGACACGTAGCAGAAGGGGTCGGCTATGCAGGCGACTTCTTCCGCAGTCCCGGCCCGTGTCGCCTGAACAACTCGCCAAACACCTGATCGGAAGTCCCTATCCTGAACGAGGCTTCGACGAGCAACGAGTCTTTTGGTCAGGTTGCGGGACCTTTTTTCATCCCAATCGCTCGGGACGTACTTAAGCGCCTCTCCTTCCCATGTGCGTGCCTCAGCCAATCTCAAGCCAAGCAGGAAAATCCCATAGTCGGTGACGATGGGGCAGTTTGCCTTGAGAATGGCCGCTTCGGCGGCATCAGCGAACGCTAGCATCATGGCAAACCGACTGCATCCAATAGGCCTATGTCCTAAGGACATAGGCCTATTGGATGCGAACGTCAAATCTTCCCCGCCCGCTGATGGTGTCCAACTGCTGATCTGGGTATTGCCACTATCCTCGGTTAGGCCTATGTCCTCAGGACATAGGCCTAACCGAGGAATGCGGTAGTTGGCCTAAAGTCTGTTTAGATGCAGCTTTGCCCGTCTGAGACGACCGTGGGCGACGGCTACGGTCTCGTCGAGATGCTGCCTGATCAGCCTCATAGCCGCCTGGCTGGATTCGCAGGTGTATCAGCTCACAACTGATGCCCGTGATTGTCAGACTACGTTTGTGAGAACAGCACGTCTTGCGCCGAGACAGCCACTCTATCTCAGTCATGTCCGTATCAATCATTAGCAACCACGGGAATCGAGGCGCTTAGCGACAGGGTGGCAGGGCAAGATAAAATCCGGCCTGCGATCCTTGGACATCGCCGGCCGGGTACATCGGTGAAGGCGAAGGGTTTCGAGGGCGCTGGAGCCCGCCATGACCGAACCGCGCGATCCTGAAGACTACGGCTTCAAGCCGCCGATGACGGCGCGGCGGGAGGCGCCGCCGACCTGGACCGTCGGGCGTCTGGTCAGCCGGGCGACGCCGTCGATGCCCCCGCGTGCGAGAGCGCGACACTTCTCCTCGAAGGGTTCGGTTCAGCGCGTCCGGCCGGTGCGTTCGGCGGCGGGCGGGATGCGGCGGGTGATGGTCAAGGTGCGGGTCGTGCCGATGACGCCGGGCGCGAAGAAGGCGCTGATGACCCATGTCCGTTATGTGGCCCGCGAGGGGGCTGGTGCGGAGGGCGAGCCGGGTCGATTCTTTGATGCGCGCGAGGATGCGGTGGACGCGTCCGGCTTCGCGCGGCGTTGTGAGGGAGACCGGCATCACTTCCGCATCATCGTCAATCCGGAGGACGGGCGTGATCTGCCAGACCTCAAGACCTTCACGCGCCGGTTCATGGAGCAGGTGGAGGCCGACATGGGCACGCCGCTCGAATGGGTGGCGGGAGAGCACTACGACACCGGCAGACCGCATCTTCATATCCTGCTGCGGGGCAAGCGTGACGACGGCCGGGATCTGGTCCTGCCGCGCGAGTACGTCAGCCACGGGCTACGTCAGCGATCCCAAGAACTGGCGACCGAGATCCTCGGGCCGAGGCAAGAGCGGGCGGCGTCAGAGCGGGATTTGACGGCGGACCGATTCACCCGTCTGGATCAGACCCTGATCGGAGAGGTTCGGGACGGGCGGCTGAGCTTGGAGCGGTTGCCGGAAGCGCAGCGGACCGACGCGTTACGACGGCTCGTCCATCTGGAAACGCGAGGCTGGGTCGAGCGCGAGGGGCCGGGCCGATGGACCGTCCCCGCCGATCTCCGTGAGACCCTGCAACGGGTCGGCGAGCGCGAGGCGAGGGACGCGGCGGCGGCCAAGGCGATCTGGGGCGGCCGATGGGGCGGAGAGGTGGAGCGGCTTCAACCGTTGGAGATCAAGGCGGGCGAGACCGTGGTCGGCGCCTATGCCGGGGTCCAGCCGATCGGTCCCTATGGGAGCGGACCCCAGGCCCTAGTGATGGAGACGATGGATGGACGGTTCGGCCATGTGCGGCTGCCGTCGCTGGACAGCGCCTTGATTCTGGACCGGGTGCCCGAGCGAGCGATCGTCGAGGTGCGTGGCAAGGCGCGGCCGGAGCGAGCCTCGGACAGAACCATCGCCGAGATCGCGGGCGAGCGCAGCGGGGTTTATTCGGCGAGGGAGCACCAGGCCGCGCGACCGGCAGACAGTCCGGCCTTCATCGAGCGGCATGTGCGGCGGCTGGAGGCCATGAGCCGCGAGGGCGCGTGCAAGGCCTTGGGGGACGGAAGGTTCGCCATACCGGACGACTATCGAGCGAAGGCGTCAGCGGCCGATCAGGCGCGTCATGGCGCGGTGGATCTGGAGCTGCGGGTGCTGGACGTCCGGCCGCTGGAGCTACAGCCGCAGGCCAGAGGCGTGACCTGGCTCGACAAGGTCGCCAGCGGGCTTGCGAAGGGGCCGGTATCGGGAGCGCTCGCCGACGAGGCGAAGGCGCTCGGACTTCAGCGGGCTGAGGTTCTGAAAAGCTGGGGCATCGGCTCTGGCGCGCCGATGGGGCTCGGCGAGGGGGAAAGGCGGCAGCTCTGGACCCTGGAGCTGGAGAGCCAGATGGAGCGGCTTGGTCAGACCGGCAAGCCGTTGGTCAGGGCCCAGGAGGGGCAGAGGTTCTCCGGCGTCTATCTGGACCGGGCCCATATGGGCGGTCGGACCTATGCGGTGATCGAGAGCAAGACCGCCGTGACCCTGGCGCCGTGGCGGCCGGCGCTGGAGGCCTGTCGCGGACAGGCCCTCACCGGGGTGCTGCAGGGCGGTCAGGTGGACTTCCGCTTCGGCCAGTCGCGCGGGCGCGGATTGGGGCTGGAGCTCTAGAGCGGAGGCGATTGATCGACATCTTGGGTGTCAATCGGCGTCTAAAAGGGACCCCCTATCGGCGTGCAATAGGGACCCCCTTTTGAGGTTCGGGATGGACGTCA
>NZ_JBWKNX010000025.1:17867-39444 GCF_059415785.1 Brevundimonas sp. GW821-FHT10A07 | reverse complement strand
GCGATCACGCCGATGCGGTCGGCAGGGGCGGCCGTCAGCTTGGCGGCCTGGGCGCGGGCGGCTTCGGCGGCGGCCTGAGCGGCGGCGGCCTCGTCGCGGGCCGCCTGGGCGGCGCGTTCCGTGGCGGCGGCGCGTTCGCGTTCGGCGGCTTCACGCGCGGCCTTCTCGGCGACGGCGGCGCGTTCACGCTCGGCGTTGGCCTGGGTCGCGACGGCGATGGCGCGACGACGGGCTTCCTGCTCCTCAGGCGACAGGGCGCCGCCGACGGGTTGCGACGTGCGCTGACCCTGCGGACGGTTCTGCGACGACGACTGCTGCGGACGCGCCACGTCGAAGCCCTGCGGGCGTTGCGGCCCGCCGGCGCCGGGTCGACGCTTGGTCTCGACCACCACCGTCTTGGACCGCCCGTGGCTGAAGCTCTGCTTGACGGTCCCGGTCGGGACCGATCCCACAACGCGCGGCTTCAGGCTCAGCGGGGCGCGCGGCCCCGTCTGGGACGGCGTGCCGCCCTGATTGCCCTGGCTCGCACCTTGGCCCGAACCCTGGCCTTGGTTGGTCTTGTCGTTTTCGTCGCTCATCCGGTCGCTTTACTAGGGGCGGAAAATCCCGCCGTCGTCTCAATGCACATGAACGACCGTGAGCCCGTCTCCGCCCTTGGAGACAGGCCCTCGGCCGCCAAAATCCTCAGCTCGCCCCACCTTTATCAAGGTCAGTCGGGGTTGCTCCCGCCGATCCGTCCCCGTCCCTGGGAATATCCCAGTGAGCGGGGCGAAGCGGCCGAAATCCAGCCAGTCGTTCGACCTCCATGGTCCAACGCTCGGCCCTTCCGCCCGCAAGCAGGACGGCGTGTATCGCATTTTCCAGCCCAAGGGCCAAACTCAAATCGTCCACAGTGAACGCGCCGCAGACTTTCGCGGTCTGATGGCGGGCCAGGGCGAGGATTTTGCCACGCCCGTCGGCCGAGCCGTCGGCGGCCTCGATCACCCAGGCGACCTTGCCGGCCCGCAGATTGGCGGCGGACTTTTCGAAGCCAGAGATAAGCACGCCTTCGCGCCGGGCAAGACCCAGCTGGTCGAGACAGCGCCGGAACAGCAGCCGTTCGACGATATCGGCCAGGTCGGCCGGGGCGGTCAGCTTCATCTTGGCGGCGCGGGTGAAGCCGTTCTTCTTGACCGCCGTCTCGATCGACGTGCGGCTGGCTTCGACCCACAGGCCGCGGCCGGGCAGTTTCCTGCCCAGGTCGGGAACCACCTGGCCATCGGGCCCGGCGACGAAACGGATCAGGCGAGATTCGTCCATGACCTCGTGAGAGACGAGGTCCCGGCGTTCCCGATCAATCGTTGCGTCGCGCAAGCTCATATGTGGCCAGGTCTCCCATCACGCGTTCGACGGTTCGGAGTCGTCCTCGGCGAGGACCTCCGCATCGTCGGCAGTTGCGTCTGAACCGTCGGCGTCGGCTTCGGTTTCAGCCGGCGCGTCGCCGAAGACCTGATCCGGGTCGTATTCGCCGTCGGCGAATTCTTCCTCTTCCTCTTCCGGCGCGGGCTGCGGCAGTTCCGAGGCGTCGATCCAGCCGGCGGCCACACGGGCCTGCAGGATCAGCATTTCGGCGTCTTCCTGGGCCAGGTTGAAGCTTTCCAGCACGCCCGGGACCTTGACCCGTTCGCCGTTCTTCACTTCGTAGCCGCCGCGGATCTCGTCGGTGGCCAGGTCGGCCAGGTCCTCGACGGTCTTGACCCCGCCTTCGCCCAGGGCGACGGCCATGGCCAGGGTCACGCCCGGCACCTGCAGCACGCCGTCCTCGACGCCCAGTTCGACGCGCTTGGCGTCCAGCTCGGCGGCCTTGCGGTCCAGGAAGTCGCGGGCGCGGGCCTGCAGCTCCTCGGCGGTCTCCTCGTCGAAGCCTTCGATCTCCGAGACTTCATAGGGGTCGACATAGGCCAGGTCTTCGATCGTGGCGAAGCCTTCGGTGACCAGCAGCTGGGCGATGACCTCGTCCACGTCCAGGGCTTCCTGGAACAGGCCGGTGCGCTCGCTGAACTCGCGCTGGCGACGCTCAGAGTCCTGGGACTCGGTGATGATGTCGATCTGCCAGCCGGTCAGCTGGGAGGCTAGGCGGACGTTCTGGCCGCGACGGCCGATGGCCAGCGACAGCTGTTCGTCGGGCACCACGACTTCCACGCGGCCGGCTTCTTCGTCGAGCACGACCTTGGAGACTTCGGCCGGGGCCAGGGCGTTGACGATGAAGGTGGGCTCGTCCGGGTTCCACTGGATGATGTCGATCTTCTCGCCCTGCAGTTCGGCGACGACCGCCTGAACGCGCGAGCCGCGCATGCCGACGCAGGCGCCGACGGGATCGATCGAGCTGTCGTTCGACAGGACGGCCATCTTGGCGCGCGAGCCCGAGTCACGGGCCGCGGCGCGGATCTCGATCACCCCGTCATAGACTTCCGGCACTTCCTGGGCGAACAGCTTGGCCATGAAGCCCGGATGGGCGCGCGACAGCATGACCTGCGGGCCCTTGGCCTCGGGCCGGACGTCATAGATGTAGGTGCGGATCCGGTCGCCGATGTTGAACACTTCGCGCGGGATGGACTGGTCGCGGCGCATTACGCCCTCGCCCCGGCCCAGATCGACGATGGTGTTGCCGTATTCGACGCGCTTGACCGTGCCGTTGACGATCTCGCCGACGCGATCCTTGAACTCTTCGTACTGGTTGGCGCGCTCGGCCTCGCGGACCTTTCCGGTCACGACCTGGCGGGCCATCTGGGTCTGGACGCGGCCGAACTCGAACGGCGGCAGGGTCTCGACATATTCCTTGCCGACCACGGCTTCCGGGTCGCGCTTCAGGGCGTCCTTCAGGCGCACCATGGCGCTGTCGTTGAACTCTTCCAGCTCGTCTTCCGGCTGCCAGTCGTCCTCGACGATGGTGACGTGACGGGTCAGGGCCAGTTCGCCGGTCTTGTGGTCGATCTTGGCGCGGATGTCGTGGTGGGCGCCGTAACGCGACTTGGCGCCCTTCTGGATCGCTTCTTCAATCGCCTCGATGACGACTTCGCGTTCGATGTTCTTCTCGCGGGCCACGGCCTCGGCGATCTGCAGCAGTTCGAGGCGGTTGGCGGAAATACCGGTGACGGCCATCAGGCGTTGTCCTCAGAAGGGGTCGTGGTGTCGGTTGTGTCTTCGGCGGCTTCCCCTTCGGGCAGGCCGTCGTCTTCAGGTTCGCCGCGCGCGGCGCGAATGGCGGCGCCCCGTTTCATCAGGGCGTCGGTCAGGACCAGTTTCGCATCGCTCAACCAGTCGAAGGGGATCAGGGCGGTCTCTTCCTCGCCGTCCAGGTCGATCAGGACATTGCCGTCCTCATAGCCGGCCAGCACGCCCTTGAAGCGCTTGCGGCCCTCGATCATCCGGTCCGTCTCCAGCCGCGCCTCCTCGCCCTCGAACAGGTCGAAGTCGAGCGGACGGGTCAGGGGCCGGTCGATGCCGGGCGACGAGACTTCCAGCATATATTCGCCGGCGATCGGGTCGGCGGCGTCGAACACCTCCGACACGGCGCGGCTCAGCTTGGCGCATTGTTCGACCGAGATGTCGTGGTCGGACGGACGCTCGGCCATGATCTGCAGACGCTGGCGTTTGGAGCCGGTCATCAGGCGGACGCGCACGATCTCGAGGCCCAGCGACTCCGCAATGGGGTCGATCAGCTCGAGCAGTTGGCGGTCCTGGGCGGTTCTTGCGCGCAAGCGGCGATTATCCAAAACAAAAGCGGCGGTCCGTCCGGGCCGCCGCTTGGAACGACGCCGTTGGACGCCGGTCTAACGATGTGGAGGGCCATATAGGCGTTTCACATTCGCTTGTCAGCCCTCTTTGTGTCGGGGGGCGCGGGCGTTGGGCTCAGATCAGCGCCAGCCGCCCCAGATAATCCATCTTGCTCAGCGGCACGCCTTCCTTGCGCAGGATGGCGTAGGCGGTCGTGACGTGGAAATGGAAGTTCGGCAGGACGAAGCTGGTCAGATAGCCCAGGCCGTCGAAATTCATCTCGCGGCTCGGTGTCTTCAGCGTCACCGGCCGGGTCTCGGCTCCGGCGAAGGCGGCGGGGTCCACGCTGTCGATGAAGGCGATGGTGCGGGCGATCCGGTCCTTCAGTTCGGCGAAGTTCGTCTCGTCATCCGCCATGGCCGGGTTGTCGACGCCGGCCAGCCGCGCCACGGCGCCCTTGGCCGAGTCTGACGCCAGCTGAACCTGGGCGGCCAGGGGGCGCATGTCCTCGTGAAGCCGGGCCTGGATCAGGACGGCTTCGTCAAACCCCTCCGCCAAGGCCTTGTCCAGAAGGCCGGACAGATTGGTCAGGCCGCGCACGAGGATGGGCGAGGCGACGTCGTAGATCGAGAGGGTCATTCCAGGGATCCGGCCAGGGCTTTGGTGAGGAGGCCATAGCTGGGCGGTTCATCGCCGCGGCGCCAGCCCCCGCTCCACCTCCGGCCCTAGAATTCTTCCCAGCCCTCCGAAGCAGGCGCGGCCTGGGGTGCGGCCTCGACCTTCAGCGCCGCGCCGCCGCGACCGAGAGTCTTCAGGGCGGCGACCATATGGTTCGAACGGGCGGGAGCGGGGGCGCCGGGCCTCGACGCCGCGCGGGGCGCGGGCGCGGTGGCGAGGGCCGATGCGGTTTCGCCGACCTTGAACTGGGCCACCGAGGCCTGCAGGGTCTCGGCCTCCTGGGCAAGCGAATGGCTGGCGGCGGTCGACTGCTCGACCATGGCGGCGTTTTGCTGGGTGACCTGGTCCATCTGGTTGACGGCGGTATTGACCTGGGCCAGGCCGACGGCCTGTTCCTGGGCCGAGGCGGCGATCTCCGACACCAGGCCGTCGATCTCGGCGACCCGGTCCACGATCCGTTGCAGGGCCTCGCCGGTCTGACCGACCAGTTTCACGCCCGAACCGACCTGATGGGTCGAGGCCGAGATCAGGGTCTTGATCTCCTTCGCCGCCTCGGCCGAACGCTGGGCCAGGGCGCGGACTTCCGACGCCACGACCGCAAAGCCACGCCCAGCCTCGCCCGCGCGGGCCGCCTCGACCCCGGCGTTCAGGGCCAGCAGATTGGTCTGGAAGGCGATTTCGTCGATGACGCCGATGATCTGGTTGATCTGCGCCGAAGACCCCTCGATCGCGTGCATGGCCGAGACGGCGTCGCGGACGATGACGCCCGAGGTTTCCGCGTCGCCCTTGGCCGACTGGACCACGTCCGAGGCCTGGCGCGCGCCCGAGGCGGTCTTGTTCACCGTGGCGGTGATCTCGTCCAGGGCGGCGGCCGTTTCCTCCAGGCTGGCCGCCTGCTGTTCGGTGCGGCGCGACAGGTCGTCGGCGGCCTGCGAAATCTCGCCGGCGCCCGAGCGGATGCCCGCCACATTGCCCAGGACCACGCCCATGGCCTGCTGCAGCTGGGCGATGGCGGTGTTGAAATTGGTCTTCAGCTTGGCGTAGTCGCCGGGGAAATCATGAGTGATGCTGTAGGTCAGGTCGCCGCGCGTCAGGTGTTCCAGACCCTCGCCCAGGGCCGCGACCACGGTCGCCTGTTCGCGGGCCAGGGCGTCCGCCGCGCGCTGGTTGCGGGCCCGCTCCTCGTCCGACTGGTTGCGCAGGGCCGCGCCCTCGGCCTCCAGCTGCATCTTCTCGATGGCGGCGTCGCGGAAGGCGATCAGGGCGACGCCCATCTTGCCCAGTTCGTCCTTGCGTTGGGCGTGGGGCACGTCGATCGTGGTGTCGCCGGCCGACAGCCGCCCCATCCGGTCGCCCATGCCCGACAGGGCGCCGACGATGGACCGCGCCACGACAAGGCCGGCGGCCAGGGCGGCGATGGTCGCCACCGCGATGGCGATCAGGGTAGTCAGCGCCGCCGCATCGACCTTTTGCGAGGCCTGCGCCGACTCCTCGGCGGTCAGTTCGACCTTGGCGTTGGTGAAGGCGGTCAATTTCGTGATCAGATCCGCCATCCTGGCGTCCATCTCGGTCAGCACGGGACGCCCCGCCACCGCGTCATTGGCCAGGCCCAGCTCGACAGACCGCGCGGCCAGGGCGCGGACTTCGTTCAAGGGGCCGCGGAAGCCCTCGATCTCGTCCTTCCACTGCGGCGCGATGGATCCCGCCTCCACCAGCAAGGTCTCGATCGCCTCGATTTTTTCCTTCGCCTGATCGGCCGCCTGGCGCGCCTCGGCCGAGGCGCCGTCATAGACGAAGACCTTGTAGGTGTCGTAGCCGAGGCCCTGAAGGGTCCGGTTGACCCGGATCATCCTCACCAGGGCGACGTTGTCCACATCGACCAGCCGGCTGTAGTCGGCGTCGATCTTCTTCATCTCCCAGGCGCTGTAGGCGGCGCCCCCCAGCCCCACCAGGGCCAACAGGATCAGGGGCACGATGATCTTCACGGCGATCTTCGTATCGGACAGGATCTTGTTCAAGGCCATCTCCAGGCGCCAAAGCACGGACAGGATTCAAGAATCTTGAACCCTGGCTTCAGGCGCTCCGCTGGGCATGCGGCCCCGGAAGAACGGACAATCCAGTCCCCAGAAGCGACACAGGGGTGAAACCTGAAACCTGGGAGAATGTGGCGTCCCGGATCGGGACGAATCGTAAACGCGGCGTTAGGGCAAACTACATATACCGCCGCTCCCTCAGCGGCGACCTGCGCCTACGACGTCAGAACTCTTCCCAACCTTCGGACTCGACCTGAGGCTTGGGCGCCGCGCCGCCGCGACCGACGGTCTTCAGCGCCTGAACCAATTGGCGGGCGGGCGCCGCGCGGGCCGGCGTCAGCGCGGCGACCGACGCGGCGCCGCTCGTCCCGACCTTGAACTGGGCCACCGAGGCTTGCAGAGACTGGGCTTCCTGCGACAGCGAATGGCTGGCGGCGGTCGACTGCTCGACCATCGCGGCGTTTTGCTGCGTCACCTGGTCCATCTGGTTCACGGCCGTATTGACCTCGGCTAGGCCGATGGCCTGTTCCTGGGCCGAGGCGGCGATTTCCGACACCAGGCCGTCGATCTCGGCGACCCGGTCCACGATCCGCTGCAGGGCCTCGCCGGTCTGACCGACCAGTTTCACGCCCGAGCCGACCTGGTGGGTCGAGGTCGAGATCAGGGTCTTGATTTCTTTCGCCGCCTCGGCCGAACGCTGGGCCAGGGCCCGGACTTCGGACGCCACCACAGCAAAGCCGCGACCGGCCTCGCCGGCTCGGGCCGCCTCGACCCCGGCGTTCAGGGCCAGCAGATTGGTCTGGAAGGCGATCTCGTCGATGACGCCGATGATCTGGTTGATCTGGGATGACGAACCCTCGATCGCCTGCATGGCCGAGACCGCGTCGCGGACGATGACGCCCGAGGTTTCCGCGTCGCCCTTGGCCGCCTGAACCACGTCAGAGGCCTGACGCGCGCCCGAGGCGGTCTTGTTCACCGTGGCCGTGATCTCGTCCAGGGCCGCCGCCGTCTCTTCCAGCCCCGCCGCCTGTTGTTCGGTGCGGCGCGACAGGTCGTCGGCGGCCTGCGAAATCTCGCCGGCGCCCGAGCGGATGCCGGCGATATTGGCCACCACCACCGCGACGGCCTGCTGCAGCTGGGCGATGGCGGCGTTGAAGTCGGTCTTCAGCTGCGCCGCCTTGGGCGCGAACTCGGCCTCGATCCGATAGGTCAGATCGCCGTCAGCCATGGCCGACAGCCCCTGGCCCAGGGCTGCGATGGTGACGCGGTCGGCTTCGGCCTCGGCGGCCTTCTCGGCCTCGCGCGCGGCCCGTTCCTGTTCGCTCATCGAGCGTTGCGACAGGGTCTCGGCCTCCAGCCGGTCCTTCTCGATGGCGGCGTCGCGGAAGATCGCCAGGGCCGAGGCCATCTTGCCGATCTCGTCGCCGCGCTTGACGCCGGGAATCTCGGAGGTCTTGTCGCCGTCCGCCAGGCCGCGCATGCGCCGCTCCAGCGCCACCACCGGGGCCGACACGGACCGGCCGATGAACCAGCCCGTCGCCCCGACCGCCAGCAGCACCAGCAGGGCCATGGAGCCCAGGGCCAGGGCCGCCTTGCCCACGGCCGCCGCGATCTGGTCGGTATAGACGCCCGAGCCGATCACCCAGCCCCAGGGGGCGAAGCCCTTCACATAGGAGATCTTGGGCGAGGCCCCGTCCTGGTTCGGCTTGGCCCACTGATAGTTGACGAAGCCCTCGCCGTCCTTCTGAACCACGGCGACGAATTCCTTGAACATCAGCACGCCGTCGGCGTCCTTGTTCTCGCTCAGGTCCTTGCCGTTCAGCGCCGGCTTCATCGGGTGCATCACCATGGTGGGATGCATGTCGTTGATCCAGAAATAGTCGTCGGCGCCGTAACGCATGGCCCCGACAGCGGCCTTGGCGGCGGTCTGGGCCTGAACACGGGTCAGGCGACCGGCCTGTTCCTCGGCCTGGTAGTGAGCGACGACACTGTAGGCGATCTCTACGGACTTCCTGGTGCGGTCAGCGATGTCGTCGCGCATCACGGCGTCCAGCCGCATCAGGGACAGACCCGTGACGACCAGAAGCCCCACCATGGTCACCAAGGCCAGGAGATTAATCCTGCCGCCGATCGTCAGCGCCTTCATAGCCCACCCAATCTTATATTAATTGGGACAATGACTAATGAAGTTCGTTAAACACCCGTCAAAGGAGTGAATACGTAAAATCACTTATTTGTCGTCTTCAGGGTTTCCGTAGAAATTCCAAGAAGATGGGCGCCGTGTCCCCCAGCCGCTTCTCCTCGTAGCGTGTAATCACATGGTCCGCAGGGGGCAGGAACCAGTCCTGGTCCGCCGCCCCGATTCGCTCCAGCCCGGGCGTCCGCTCCAGCCGCTCCAGCGTCCATTCGGCGTAGTCGCGCCAGTCGGTGACGAACCGCAGCGTCCCGCCCGGCTTCAGGATGCGGGCGAAGGCCTGGGCCGTCTCGTCCTGCAACAGGCGGCGCTTGTTGTGCCGCGCCTTGTGCCAGGGGTCGGGGAACAGGATCAGCACCCGGTCGACCGAGGCGTCCGGCAGGGCGTCGACCAGGTCGCGCGCGTCGTCGGCGTGGATGCGCACATTCTTCAGCCCGCCCTCCTCGACATGGCGCAGGGCCGAGGCGACCCCGTTCAGGAAGGGCTCGCAGCCGATCACCAGGGCGTCGGGCCGCGTCGCCGCCTGGGCCGCCATATGTTCCCCGCCGCCGAACCCGATCTCCAGCCACACCTCGACCGCCTCGGGCATCATCGCCTTCGGGTCCAGCGGACCGGCCTTGGGATCGGGCACGGCGATCTGAGGCAGCAGCGTCTCCATCAGCGCCGCCTGTCGCGGCTTGATCGGCCGCGCCTTGATCCGGCCGAACGACCGCAGCGGCCGGTCGAGATGGGGGTTTTCGTCGTCGTTCATGCGCGTGCCGTTAGCGGTCCCAGGCCGGAGCGTCCAGACCATCCGCTCTCACCTCCCCATTCGCCTTCCCGAACGGGGAGGCGCACCACTCAATGAACATCGAAATCTTTTGACGCCTCCGTCAGATGACCCTCCTATGACGGCGCAAGACACGTCGGGCTGGCGTGTCAGTGGGGAAGAGGGGATCTGATGATCGGACATCATCTGCGGGGCGTCAGCCTCGCGGCCATAGGCTTTGCTATGCTCGGCCTGCCTATGCTGAGCTTGGCGGCCTGCGCCACGACCGGCGCGGAATCGGAAACGGCGGCGCCGTCCAAGGACAAGACCCTGGCCGCAGGCCTGGATCCGGCGACCACCCTGAACCCCTATCCGTCCACCTATCAACCCTTGCCGCGCGAGAATTTCGCCGTGGTCGGGGCGACCGTCCTGACCGGCGCGGACCGCAAGATCGACAATGGCGTGGTCGTGGTCACCGACGGCAGGATCGCCGCCGTCGGTGACGCCTCGACCCCCGTCCCCGCCGGCTATCGCGTCGTCGAGGCGCGCGGCCGCTATGTCACCCCCGGGATCATCGACGTCCACAGCCACCTGGGCGTCTATCCGTCGCCCGGGGTGCAGGGCATGAGCGACGGCAATGAGGCGACCAGCCCGAACACCGCCCAGGTCTGGGCCGAACATTCGCTGTGGCCTCAGGATCCCGGCTTCAACACCGCCCGCGCCGGCGGCGTCACCACGCTTCACATCCTGCCCGGCTCGGCCAATCTGTTCGGCGGCCGGGGCGTGACCATCCGCAACACGCCCTCGATCACCATGCAGGGCATGAAGTTCCCGGACGCCCCCTATACGATCAAGATGGCCTGCGGCGAGAACCCCTCGCGGGTCTATGGCTCGCGCAACCAGAGCCCGGCGACCGGCATGGGCAATATGGCCGGCTACCGCGCCGCCTTCATCGCCGCGCGCGACTACAAGGCCAAGTGGGACAAGTGGCGCGAGACCGGCGAGGGCGCGGCCCCGACCCGCAATCTGCAGAACGAGACCCTGGTCGGGGTGCTGGACGGGTCGATCCTGATCCAGAACCACTGCTACCGCGCCGACGAAATGGCCATGATGATCGATATGGCCAAGGAGTTCGGCTACCGCATCACCACCTTCCACCACGCCACCGAGGCCTACAAGCTGGCGCCGCAACTGGCCCAGAACGGCATCTGCGCGGCCATGTGGACCGGCTGGTGGGGCTTCAAGATGGAGGCCCTGGACGCCATCGAGGAGAACGCCGCCCTGGTGGACGCGCAACAGGGCTCGTGCGCCGTCATCCACTCCGACGACGCCGAACTGACTCAACGGTTGAATCAGGAGGCCGCCGCCGCCCTGTCGGCCGGTCGTCGCGCCAGACTGAACATCTCGGAAGAACACGCCATCGGCTGGATCACCTCCAACGCCGCCAAGGCCATCGGCATCGCCGACCAGACCGGCTCGCTGGAGGCCGGCAAGCGCGCCGATGTGGTGATCTGGAGCGCCGATCCCTTCTCCATCTACGCCCGCGCCGACCAGGTCTTCATCGACGGCGCCCTGACCTTCGACCGGACCAACCCCGCCTATCAGCCGACCAGCGATTTCGAGCTGGGCCAGCCGGGCTATGGCCTGACCGCCGCCAACGTCGCCGAAGGAGCCCGCTGATGCGTCTGTCCCACATCCTCGCGGGCGCCGTCGCCGCCCTGTCTCTCGCCGCCCCGGCTCTCGCCCAGGACACCGTCGCCATCGTCGGCGGACGCGTCCTGACCGGAACCTCGGTCATCGAGCGCGGCACGGTCGTGATCCGCGACGGCAAGATCGTCTCGGTCGGAACCGCTGCGGCCCCGTCCGGCGCCCGCGTCATCGACGCGACCGGCAAGACGGTCGCCCCCGGCTTCGTCGCCGTCGATTCCGGCCTGGCCGGGACCGAGGTCGGCGCCGTCGGCGGCACCAACGAACTGCGCAACAGCGCCAACACCCTCAGCGCCGCCTTCGACATCTCCTACGGCCTGGACCCCTGGTCCTTCACCCTGCCGGTGGCGCGACTGGGCGGCATCACCCGCGCCGTCGTCGTGCCCCAGCACCCCGGCTCCTCCGGCGGCCATGTGCATGAGGACGAGACGGCCGGCGCCGGCGACGGCGGCTATCAGACGCCCGGCCTGTTCGCCGGTCAGGCGGCGGTCATCGACCTGGGCCCAGACTTGATAAACGGCGACGCCAACATCCTGGTCAAGCCGCGCGTGGCCATGGTCGCCCCGTTCGGCGAGGCCGGGGCCGACATCGCCGGCGGCGCCCGCGGCGCCGAGTTCGTCCTGTTCAAGGAAACCCTGGCCGAGGTCCGCCTCTACGCCCGCAACAAGTCCGCCTACGAACGGGCGGGCCTGCGCGACCTCAGCCTGTCGCGCGCGGATCTGGAGGCCCTGATCCCGGTCGCCAACGGCTCCATGCCCCTGATCGTCAGCGTCCACCGGGCGTCGGACATCCAGCAGGTGCTGCGTCTGGCGCGCGAGGAAGGGATCAAGCTGATCCTGGACGGCGCCGAGGAAGGCTGGCTGGTCGCCGGCGACATCGCCGCGGCGGGCGTACCCGTCCTGCTGAACCCCATCTCCAACCTGCCCAGCGATTTCGAGATGCGGGCGGCGCGGATGGAGAATGCGGCGGCCCTGAACGCGGCCGGCGTGGTCATCGCCATCAAGGGCAATGAGGGCTCGACCCACCGCGCCCGCGAGGCCCGCTACAACGCCGGCAACGCCGTCTCGCACGGCCTGCCTTACGGCGCCGCCATCGCCGCCCTGACGGTCAATCCGGCCAGGATCTTCGGCATGGCCGGACAGTTCGGCCAGATCGCGCCGGGCGCCGCCGCCGACGTCGTGGTCTGGTCCGGCGACCCGCTGGAGCCGCTCAGCCAGCCCTCGGCCGTCTTCATCGACGGGGTCGAGCAACCGTTGACCAGCCGCGCCCTGCTGCTGCGCGACCGTTATCGTCAACAGACGCCGATGCCGCCGGCCTATCGCAACTGACGGCCTTTCAGGTCTGAACGGAAAGGGCGGGACCGCAGGGTCCCGCCCTTTTTCGTCTCCGCCTACCGGGCCAGAAACCGCAGGGCCGTGCGCGCCAGCCGGCCCGCCGCCCCGTCCCACGGCGGCCCCAGCCGTTCGAAGGCGTTCACCGGCCCCGCGTCATAGACCGCCCGCGCATGGCTGAAGCGTTTGAAGCCCTCACGGCCGTGATAGGCGCCCAGGCCGCTGGGGCCGACCCCGCCGAACGGCAGGTCGTTCTGGGCGATATGGAGCATGGTCCCGTTCAGGGTCACGCCGCCCGACAGGCCGGACCCCAGGATCCGATCCCGCGTCCGCGCCTGGTTGGTGAAGCCGTACAGGGCCAGCGGCCGGGGCCGGGCGGCCACGAAGGCCAGGGCTTCATCCAGGCTGTCGTATCCGACCACCGGCAGGACCGGGCCGAAGATCTCCTCCTGCATCAACAGGCCGTCGGTCGGCGGGTTCAGCACCAGGGTCGGGGCGATCTTGCCGTTGTCCCCCTCGCCCGCATCGGGGTGTTCCAGCACCACGGCCCCCGCCGCGCGGGCCGCCGCCACCGCCTCGCGCAGCCGCACCCGGTGGCGTTCGCTGATCACCCCGCTGTAGTCGGGATTGTCCTGAAGCGTCGGATAGGCCCGCCGCGCCTGCTCCAGCACGGCCTCGGCGAAGACCCGGACCTGACCGGCCGGGACCAGGGCGTAGTCGGGGGCGATACAGGTCTGGCCCGCGTTCAGGAATTTGCCGAAGGCGATCGACCGCGCCGCCTTGTCCAGCGGATAGTCGGGCGCCACCACCGCCGGCGACTTGCCGCCCAGCTCCAGCGTCACCGGGGTCAGATTGTCCGCCGCCGCCCGCATCACCTCGCGCCCTACCCGCGTCGATCCGGTGAAGACCAGATGGTCGAAGGCCAGACGCGAAAAGGCCTGGGCCGTGTCCACCCCGCCGTTGACCACCGTCAGCACCGCCGGATCGAACCGCTCGGCCACGGCGGCCTCCAGCAGGGCGCCGAAGGCGGGCGTCAGTTCGGACGGCTTGATCATCACCCGATTGCCCGCCGCCAGGGCGTCCACCGTCGGCCCCAGGGCCAACAGCAGCGGATAGTTCCACGGCGCGATCACCCCGACCACGCCCAGGGGCTCATGCCGGATCCAGGCCCGCGACGGCTGGAACATCAGGTCCACCGGCCGCCGCTCGTCCCGCATCCACCGCCCCAGATGGGCGCGCGCATGGTCCAGGCTGCGGATCAGGGGCGTGACCTCCAACAGCCCCGTCTCCATCGCCGACCGCGCCCCGAAATCCGCATCTATGGCCCGTGCAAAGGCCTCGCGCCGCTCCAGCACCAGGGCCTTCAGCGTCTCCAGCCGCCCGCGCCGCACCTGGGCCGACGCAGCCCCCTCCGCCCGCGAGGCCGCGCGCTGAAGCCCGAACCGGTCCGAGAGCCCGTCGTGTGTCATCGCATCCAGACCCTTCGCCGCGCCGGCCGCAATCGCCCGACCGCCCCCACTTCTCAAACCCGCCCCGGCCGGGGTCAAGCCCCATCCCCAAACCTGTCTCCTCCCCCTCTGGGGGAGGTGGATCGGCGCATAGCGCCGAGACGGAGGGGGCGCGTCCGCACGACCGGCGCCTCTTGCGGACCGCTGCGATCCGGGTCCAAATGGTGCGCTGACGACTGCGGGAGGGCAGACGATGTCGAAACTGAGCCTTGCCTTGTGGGCGGCCCTCGCCACCTTCCTAATAGGGACTTTCCGGACCAGTTTTCCGGCTGAATGGGGCGGACGCCCCGGCCTGTTCGCCCTGGTCGTCGTGGCCATTTCGACGCTCGCCTGGACCATCGAATACATACGTCGGCGGCAGCGCCTAGGCGACAGACGCTAGATTCAAACCGGCCACGCATGCCGATATTCCGAAACCCCTGGCTACAGGCCGTACTCCTGGGCGCAGGCCTGTTCGCCCTATCCCTGCTCATCCGAGCGGCGGCCAATATGGTCGTCGGCAGTTTCACCGCCGGCCCCGGCGCGCCGGACGCCATGGTCGCAGCCCAGGATACGGTCTCGCGGTTCGCCTATGGGTTTCTCCTGGCCGTGTTTCTGCCTGCGGTGATCGAGACGCCGCTGGTCGTCTGGGCGGTCCGGCGCGCCCGCGACGACGCCCCCAGCCTCGGGCTGGCCTTCATCATCGCGATCATTGCGGCGCTCGCCTGGCTGTTGCACGGCATGAGCCCCGGCTCGCTCGGCCAGGCGACCGCCTTCGCCGTGATGGCCTACGCCGCCTGGGGTTGGTCGCGACGGCTGGGACGGCTTCGCGCCTACGCCCTGCCGACCCTGTCGCACGCCGTCTGGAACAGCATCGGCCTGGCCCTCTTCATGGCCAACCCAAGCTGAGCCCAGCCCCCGACCTGCCGCCCCCACACCCGACACCTCCACCTCTGGGGGACGCAGCGCGGCGCGTCTTCCGCGCCGTGACGGAGGGGGTGTGTCCGCAAGACCGGCGCCTTTGCGGCGTCCAGAGCCTCCACCGCTAGAAGACAGGGCACAAACCCTACGCAGCCGCATATTCGCGTTGCTAAGCAGCTGGTTTTCGCTTCGGCTGTCCAAGCGCTAAGAAGTTTTGGTTCTGAGCTTTGAGTCGCGGCGGCAATGCCGCGCTCGCAGATTTATCTTGTCGCCATATGACAGCGTCGATTTCGATAATCGAACTGCCCGCATAACCTTCCGTCACACAGACCATTGCGGCTTCAAATAGGCCAAAGCATCGCAGCTCTTTTCCATTAGAATCAACGATATCCCAACCAGCGCGCGACCAATGCTCTATGTCTCTAAGCATGTCGTCATCTGTCTCGCCCGTGTCGAGATACGCCCATTCGAAATAATCTTCTGGCCTCCCCTCGATACCGAACACGTCACGGATCACCTTCGCGACCTTGCGATCCAAATCGTGATCAACTTTCGTGCCTGTCAGTTCATTCAGGACAACTCGATTCTCGATCTCGGAGACGCCAGGGACTTTAAAGAGTTGAACCATCGAATCGATCCGTTTTGTTCACTTTATGTTCGTTTGGATGGTAGCGTTCGTCAAGTCGGAGCTGTGAAGAGCCCGAGTCCGCCACAGACGCACCGGGCGTATGGATCCTCGGCACAAGGCCGAGGATGACGAATGAGAGGGAGAGCGCCGCAGGCGCAGGCGGTGACCGGGTATCGACGACCCGCCCCCGTCCGCGCTAGGTCAGGCCCATGCCGACCGCCCTCTACATCGACGCCGACGCCTGCCCGGTGAAGGAGGAGGTCTATCGCGTCGCGCGGCGCTATGGGCTGAAGACCTATGTGGTCTCCAACGGCTGGATGCAGGTCCCGCGCGAGGCCCTGATCGAACAGGTGGTGGTGGACGCCGGGCCGGACGTGGCCGACGACTGGATCGCCGAACGGGCAGGCGTGGGCGATGTGGTCATCACCGCCGACATCCCCCTGGCCGACCGCTGCCTGAAGGCCGGCGCCCAGGCGCTGAAGTCCAACGGCCAGCCCTTCACCCCGGACTCCATCGGCTCGGCCCTGGCCGGGCGGATGGTGGGCGAGCATCTGCGGTCGATGGGGGTGGCGACGTCCGGCCCTCCGCCGTTTTCGGCCGCCGACCGGTCGCGGTTTCTTCAGGCCCTGGACCAGGCCGTGGTCAAGGCGCGTCGGGTCGCCCCCCCGAGCCAGCCATGACGACGATCCCCGAGGACGAGCTGGAGTTCCACTTCTACCGCGCCGGGGGACCGGGCGGCCAGAACGTCAACAAGGTCTCGACCGCCGTCCAGATGCGGTTCGACGTGAAGAACTCCCCCAGCCTGACCGAGCCGGTCAAGGCGCGGCTGATGAAGCTGGCCGGCAGCCGGCTGACGCTGGACGGGGTGATCCTGATCACCGCCGTCCGCCACCGCACCCAGGAGCGCAACCGCGCCGACGCGATCGAACGGCTTCAGGCCCTGGTGGACGAGGCCTCGATCAAGCCCGTCTTCCGCGTCCCGACCCGGCCGACCAAGGCCTCGAAGGAGCGCCGGCTGAAGGCCAAGACCAGCCGCGCCTCGATCAAGTCGGGACGCGGCCGGCCGACGCTGGACTAAACTCAGCTCTCGACCGGACGGAACAGCAGGGCGGCGATCTTGTCGTCGGCGTCGAAGCCGATCACCCATTCGGTGACCTGGTTGTCGAAGGTCACCTTGAACAGATGGGCCTCGCCTTCCGGCCGTTCGAAGGCGACGGTCTTGACCGCGCCGAAGCCCTTGACCAGCGGCGCGACCTGATCCGCCTGCTGGCGGATCTGGGCCGCCAGGCTGTCGGTGAAGACCGAATAGTCGAAGCCGGGACCCTGGGCCGCCGCGATCACGGCGCGCAGCGCCTCTTCAGATCGGGCGATGTCGGGCGCGGTCGCCGCAACGGCGGGAGCGGTCGGCGCCGGCAGGGCCGGTTGAGATTGCGCCTGGGTCGGCCGGTCGAAACTGTTCGGCACGGCGCCGGCTGCGGCGCCGCCGGATTGGGCGATTGCGGAGGCCGGGGCCAGAAGCAGGGCTACGGCGATCAGGGTCGTCTTCATGCGAAGGCTCCGGTCAGGACAGATAGGGCCAGAGCGAAAGGCCCAGGGCCGTCAGGGCCGCGATGACCGCGACCGTGACTGAAGCCGTCACCCAAGCGGGAGTTCCCGACTTTTCGATGACCACCGTCGCGGGACGCGGCGGCTCCTGCACCAGGCGCGAGATGGCGCGCGCCGCCGCGATCATCTCGTTCAGGGCGTCGCGCGCCTGGGCCTGGGGCCCCAGCTCGCGGCGGATCCAGCGTTCGACCACCGGCTGGGCCGCCTTCCACAGGTCGTGGTCCGGCTGAAGCCGGCGCGCCACGCCTTCGACCGAGACCATGGTCTTCTGCAGCAGGATCAGTTCGGGCCTCAGCCGCATGTCGAACAGGGCGGTGATCTCGAACAACTGGCCCAGCAGCCGGCCCATCGACACCTGGCTGGCGGCGCGTCCGATCACCGGCTCGCCCACGGCGCGCAGGGCCTGGGCGAAGGTCTCGACCGAATGGTGCGGCGGCACATAGCCGGCCTCGAAATGGACCCGGGCGATCCGGTCGTAGTCGCGACTGATGAAGCCCCACAGGATCTCGGCCAGATAGCGCCGCTCGGCCGGACCCAGCCGCCCGACGATGCCGAAGTCGATGGCGGTCAGATGGGCCGGGGCGCTGGCGAACAGATTGCCCTCGTGCAGGTCGGCGTGGAACACCCCGTGGTCCAGGGCCTGAACCAGGAAGGCGCGCACCACATTGTCGGCCAGCAGATCGACATCCAGGCCCGGCAGGTCCGCCAGGGCCGGATCGGTCATGGGCAGCCCTTGCGCCCATTCCAGCGTCAGCACCCGCTTGCCCACCCCGTCCCAGACGACGGCGGGGGCTGACATATAGCCGTCCTTGGCCATGACATCGGCCATCTCGCTGGCGGCGGCCGCCTCCAGCCGCATGTCCAGCTCAAGATCCATCGAATTGGCGATGGTCTCGACGAAGGCCTGGGGTTCGAGCCGGCGCGACAGGGGAACCAGCCGCCAGACCAGGGCGGCGCCCAGCCGCATGGCGTCCAGGCCGTCGGCGACGCGGCGCTCGACCCCCGGCCGCAGCACCTTGACCGCCACGGCCCGGCCGTCGGCCAGGGCCGCCCGGTGCGCCTGGGCCAGGGAGGCGGCGGCGACCGGCGGGCTCAGGTCGGTGAACAGGCTCTCGACCGGCCGGCCCAGCGACTTCTCTATCTCGCGCCGCGCCTCTTCCAGCGGGAAGGGCGGCAGGGCGTCCTTCAACCGGCCCAGGTCGCGCGCGAACTGCAGGCCGAAGATGTCGGCGCGGGTGGCCAGGACCTGGCCCAGCTTGATCGCCACCGGCCCCAGATGTTCGAACGCCTTGCCCAGCCTCTGGCCCGGCCGGCCCTGACGTCCGTCGCGGCCGGACAGCATCTGCACGGCGCGGGCGAAGGGCCGGGCCCAGACGGGCAGCAGGGGATTGGCCTCGCGCGGGATCAGGGCGTCATGACGCGCCAGAACCCACAGCCAGCCCAGCAGGCGCAGAAAGGCCGCCACCGGGTTCTGCACCGCCACGGCGGGCGGCGGCGGCGGGGCCGTGCGATAGATCCGGGTCAGATCGCCCACCCGTGGTGGATGGCGGCGATCCCGCCCGACAGATTGGTCACCGACACGCGCTTGAAGCCGGCGTCCTCGATCAGGGCCTTGAAGGCCGCCTGGTCCGGGAAGCGGCGGATGCTCTCGACCAGATACTGATAGCTGTCGCGATCCTTGGCCACCCAGCCGCCGATGCGCGGAATGGCGTGGAAGGACCAGGCGTCATAGGCCGCGCGGATCGGCCCGGTCGTCGGGCGCGAGAACTCCAGGCACAGGAACCGGCCGCCCGGCTTCAGCACGCGCCGCGCCTCGGCCAGGGCCTTGTCGATATGGGCCACGTTGCGGATGCCGAAACTGATCGAATAGGCGTCGACCGAGGCGTCCGGCAGGGGCAGGGCCATGGCGTCGCCGACCGACCAGCTCATCTCCGGCTCGCCGCCCTTGTGCACCCCGGCCAGGATCATCTCGGCGTTGTAGTCCAGCACGATCACCGAGGCGTCCTCGCCGCCGCGTCGTTCCTGGGCCGCGCGCGCCATCTTGGAATAGCGCCGGGCCATGTCGCCGGTCCCGCCGGCCACGTCCAGTATGGTCTCGCCGGGCCGGGGGTTCAGCTTGGCCGCCGCCGCGTCCTTCCAGAGGCGGTGGACGCCCACGCTCATCAGGTCGTTCATGACGTCATAGCTGGAAGCGACGGAATCGAAGACCCCGCGCACCATCTTCACCTTCTCGCGCGCGTCCACGTCGCGGAAGCCGAAGGAGGAACGGTCGCCCGACGAATGCGGGCCGTGGGAGGAGGCGTCGGTCATGCGCGCGGTCTAGCGCGTCGCGGGCCGCCCGTCACGCGTCACTAGAGCCTGATCGCATCGCTTCCGACCCGGCTTGCGGCTGGGGCAGTTCGAGATCCTTCATCACCTCGCGCATCAGGCCGTAACAGCCGCACGACGCTTCCTCCAGCCCGTCGCGGTCCAGCACCCGGACCCAGCCCCGGCCCCGCTGGATCAGATCCTTGCCCTCCAGCACGGTCCCGACCTCGGAGACCGTGGCGCGGCGCACGCCCAGCATGCCGGCGATGTCGGCCTGGGTCAGGTCGATCCGGTCGTCCTCGGCCCGGTCGTGCAGGGTCAGCAGCCAGCGCGCCAACCGCTCGTCCAGCCGGTGCTGGGCGTTGCAAGCGGCGGCCTGCTGCACCTGGGCCATCAGGCCTTCGGTGAAGCGCGACAGGGCCTGGCGCAGGCCTTCGCTCTCATCCAGCGCCTCGCCGAACACCTCGGCCGAACAGCAGACGGCCACCCCGTCGCGCTGGGAGATGGCGCGGCTGGCGGCGCGGGCGTTGAACGGGCCGCAGGTCACACCGACCAGGCCCTCGCGCCCGATGGCGGCGGTCTCCACCATCTTGTCGTCCGGCAGGACGGTCATCAGCGACACCACCCCCTTCAGCGGGAACCAGACCTGATCGACCGCCTCGCCGGCGTCGTACAGCATCTGGCCGCGCGCGATCTGGTGCTCGCTCAGATGAGGTTCGATCCGCTTCCGGTCGGCCGCGTCCAGAGCGGCGAGCCACAGATTGTCCATATCCACTTCCTCCGCGCCAGAAACGGCGACGCTTTCGCGACGTCCGATAACGCCAGAGCTTGGTTATGCGTTCCGCGACCGTCGGAGACGTTTGCGCACGCTTGCCGCGATCCGCCGGGCGCCTTACGCCGGAAGAAAAGAGGAAAGCCCATGACCGACACTCGCCTTGACGTTGCGGAAACCCTGAAGACGCTGCCGGCCTGGCGCCCCCATGACGGCGACCGGGCGGCCATTTCGCGCAGTCTCAAGTTCGCTGATTTCAACGCCGCCTTCGGCTTCATGACCCGCGTCGCCCTGATGGCCGACAAGATGGATCACCATCCGGAATGGTCGAACGTCTATGACCGGGTCGAGGTGTTGCTGACCACCCATGACGCCGACGGCGTGACCGACAAGGACGTGACCCTGGCCCGGTTCATCGACCGCGCCGCCGCCGACATGGGAGCGATCTCGTGAGCGCCGCTTCCTCCGCCCGCCCCGGCCGCGTCGCCGGCAAGACCGTCCTGATCACCGGCGCCGCCGGCGGCCTGGGCGAGGCCATGGCCGCCATGATGGCCCGCGAGGGCGCCCGCCTGGCCCTGACCGACATCGACGGCGGCCGCGCCGCCGCCCTGGCCGAGCGCATCAACGCCGAAATCCCCGGCGCCGCCTTCGCCTACGCCCACGACGTGGCCAGCGAAGCCGATTGGGAACGGGTCATCGCCGCCGCCGTGGCCGACCTCGGCGGCCTGTCGGTCCTGGTCAACAACGCCGGCGTCGGCGGCCCCCTGGCCTTCGTCGAACAGGACACGGTCGACAACTGGCAGCGTCAGTACGAGATCAATCTGCGTTCGATCATGCTGGGCGCCAAATACGCCATGCCCCATCTGCGCGCCGCCGCCCCGGCCTCGATCGTCAATATCTCGTCCATCGCCGGCTTGGTCGCCGCCCCCGGCATGGGCGCCTACAACGCCACCAAGGCCGCCGTCTGGATGTACACCAAGACCCTGGCGCTGGAGGCGGCCAAGGCCGACTGGAACGTGCGCTGCAACTCGGTCCACCCGGTCTTCATCAAGACCCCGATCCTCGACCCCTTCATCGCCCTGGCCGGCGGCGACGAGGCCAAGGCCCACGAACGCCTGACCCGCGGCATCCCGCTGAAACGGATCGGCGAGCCGGACGACGTGGCCTACTGCGTCCTCTACCTCGCCTCCGACGAGTCCAAATTCGTCACCGGCTCCGAGTTCAAAATCGACGGGGGCATGACCGCGCAATAGGGCGCGCGCGCCCTATTGGTTTGTTTTAGGGCCTACCGCGCTTCGCGCTGCTTGAGGCCGGGGAGTCTTTTGGGCCTACCGCGCTTCGCGCTGCTTGAGGCCGGGGAGTCTTTTGGGCCTACCGCGCTTCGCGCTGCTTGAGGCCGGGGAGTCTTTT
>NZ_JBWKNX010000025.1:0-17770 GCF_059415785.1 Brevundimonas sp. GW821-FHT10A07 | reverse complement strand
GTTGGGCCTACCGCGCTTCGCGCTGCTTGAGGCCAGGGGCGCCCGGCGACGGCGGTTGGAAGACAGTCATCCGACCGTCTTGCGCTTATTCGGGATTGAGGCCGCCCGCAGCTTGCTGTAAGCGGCCCTTTCGGCGTCACGCCGCATGCGCACCCGTAGCTCAGCTGGATAGAGTACTGCCCTCCGAAGGCAGGGGTCACAGGTTCGAATCCTGTCGGGTGCGCCACTTCGGTTTAAAACCGAGAACTCCGCCAGCGGCGGCGTAACTCCCACCATCGCTAGACGCCAAGGCCCGCAGAAGCTCGGTTCGTGAGCCGATGATGCGCGCCTCGGTCTTGCTGATGACCTCCACCCGCTGCGTCAGGGCGCGCAGGTGATCCCGCCGATAGCCGCTGGTGCGATCCCGCAGCTTGCGCCGCGCGGCGCTGGCAAATCGGTTTAGGGCGTCCGGCGTAATCGTAGGCGCCAGCCGATCCACGGACGCGCTGATCCGCTCAACGCCGTCATGTGCGCTCCATCAGGCCCAGATCGAAGAATTCAAGGGCGAAGCCGCCATTAACCCGCACTGACCGGACAAGACCATGCTCGACACGGTTCGCGTCAGGGTGCCTGAATATCCCAGTTTTCGCACAGCACCTGAAGAAGCTGTTGCTGACGAGCTTCAACGATCTCGGGCGTCCAGTCCTCCTGCGCGATGACCTGACTGGTCAACGCGTAGGATGAGACATGCTTCGTGCCCGAGAAGTAGATGTCGCACTTCCGTTCGAAGTCGTAGTTCTGGGCGGAGGAGTTCTTCTTCTTGTTCAGCGGGACGAGGTTGGAGAGCCTGTGGACCCATGCCTTGCGCTCAGCCGCGTCCGGCCACCACTCACTCCATTCGCTCTCCAGGGAGACGGTCTGAGGCAAGACGTGCTCAATCGTCAGAATCTTCGGATCATAGGTCGCGGCCCCGTCCGAGATGAAGGAATCCAGTCGTAGGATCAGGTAGTTTCGGCGGCGCGCGGTGAGCTCGTAGATGTTGCCGTCGAGCGCATCACGGAAGGCTTCGTGGTCTTCGTCTGTGAAGACGAACGTGTCCATATCGTCCGGGTCAGCGCCGGACTCGATGTCCGAGATGAGGTCGGCATAGGCTTCTATGCGATCATTCACGTTCCATCGGCAAACGTGCATATAGGCTGCGAGTCGTTCGAGTTGTTCGAAGAATCGGGCGACGCGCTTGGGCTTATTCTTTTGCTCTTTGAGGTAGAGGATCGCCGGCGGGATCCAGTCCGAGTTGTCGATCCTGCTGAGCCAGCCAATATAGCCATTGACCGTTTCCGCGTGAGACGTGGCCGCGTAGGACGCCGTTCTGACGGCTTCAAGCGCCTCGGCGAAGGGTTCGAGCACATCGTCGATGAAGATTTTCGGATCGGGATTTTCTGGCAGAACGTGAGCCCTGAACTCTTCGAGTAGAGAGCGTTTCGCCTTGTCCTTCGCATAGATCATGCGGATGTACGTGAAGAGATCGTTGAAACCGGTCCGAGTAAGATTGACCTCCATCTCCTCCCACTTTTCGTTATACTCCTGACGATCAGCTTCGTTCTTCAGCTTTCCAATCGTGTCGGCCTTGATGATGTCGGTCGGCTGCAGGTCCAATCCGCGGCTGTTCATCACCGAAAAGACTCGAAACGCCGACTCCTGGCTCGGCGTGGATACCGCGACGAGATAGCATCTTGTGAGAAGGAAACTGACGAACGCCTCGAGATCTTCAGGCGTCGCGAACGTCTCCTCTACCGCGCGCACGAAATAGGAGGCGTTCGCGCGGATGTTGATTTGCGACTCGTTCTGGAGCGAGGAGGGATCAAGGTCGATAAGGTCGTCCAACTTCAATGCCTGGACGTATTTCGCGAAGAATTTGCGGTCGCGCTCGCGCAGGGAAAGGCGCGGCTTCGGCAGGATCCCTTCCATCCTTTTGCCCGCCTCGAGTATGTAGGGGCGCAGCTCCTCCTTGTCGGCACCGTCATTGGCCGACGCCATCGCGGCAAGCAGGATGGTAAGTGTCGTCAGACGCTGCTGTCCGTCGATCACTTGGGAGTAAGGATCACCCTCGGTCTTTATGAGGACGATGCTGCCGAGGAAATAGCCCTCTTCGTCTTCCGCCTGGAAGAAGGCCAGAAGGTCGTCGAAGAGCTCGGAGGCCTGATCGACGGTCCATGCGTAGGGCCGCTGATAGGACGGGATCACATATTCGAAATCCGAACTGAAGATTTTCGAAAGCGGGTACTCCGCACCGCTGATCTTCTTCGACAAAATCGATCCTCCCCCAAGGAATTGTTTCTGGGGTGTAGAAGCACACGTTCTGGTATTGGTCTAGTGGCCACGCTTCGCCGCCGCGAGGTCGCGATTAGGGGGGCAGGAGAGAACCGGGAGGAGAGGAATGCCTCGCATGCGATGGTGTCAATTCCAGAACCGGTCCGGCCGCAGGGGCCAGACGGTTTTCGGGTCGGCCAGTCGCGGGAGAGCCCGATTCACCGGCTTGTCGTTTGGGAACCCAAGCTGCAGTTGCAGAAAGAGGCGAAACCGCCCCGGATCGATGTGCATATTCCGAGCGAAGGCATGGGCCTTCCCCCAGGCTATCACATCACGCCCGACGAGCCGCTCAATCTCGCGATCCACGAAGGCGAGAACGACGCGCCGCCGATCGCGCCCCTGTTTGCCAGTCAGTTACAAGCTTGGGCTGAAGACAATGGGGCGAGTTCCATTCGTCAGCACATCGACCGCGAGGCCAATCTTCGCAATCAGTTGCTCTACGCGTCCGATCAAGGTTGGCCCGAAGTTCGTCGCCCGGATGGTGTGATTGTCGAGCGGAAGACGCGCGTCTTCGTGCTGCTGGCCCTTGTCATCATCATACTTCAGACACGTAGCCATCAACTGCTCGCCAAACAGGCTGTGAAGGCCTACTGCGCCGCTCTCGGCATCGATCCGCGCGAACCCATCGACCTAACGCCGCCGGATCACGATCTAGACTACCTGATCGAGGTGCGGAGGAGCGATGGCTCCGAGCCAAAAGCGCGACTCCGCCGCAAAATACGCAACCCCTTCCCGCCAAGCGATCTCAACTTCTCGACGAACGCTCATCTCGGGCCAACTGTTCTGGCGAGCGACCCTGTGATGTAGATCCCGAACGTGACGCTTCGGGTTGAATGTGAGCGATCCTTGATGGAGAGGCCCGCCGGCGGATCCCGGTAAGCGCGCCGGCCGGTCAACTGTCCGATGGCGACATCCGCTCTTCGATCATGGGTTCAGGATGCCTGGGCCTACGTCCGAAAGTGTCGTCGCAAGCGTGCAGAGATTCACGCAGTTCAATCGAAGGCGAATGAGTAAGATGAAAAACAATCGAATGATCTTGAGCCGCACTGCCCTCAGCGCCGTCGTCTTCGTCATTGGCTTGGCTGTGCCGCTTGGGGCGGCGATCAGCGTACAGGCGCAGTCCGGACCCGCTGAGCGTTGCTACACGACGGGAGGCGGCACCTTGCAAGTATGCCGCAGCGCGATCGAACCAGAGGGGGTGTTCTTCTCACCGCCTCGGTGCGAGCTGGCCTACAATGTCCAGCCGATGCGTCTGCCTGACGGGAAAGTCTACACGATTTACCACAGCGAACCGAGAAAGATTGAAAGCACTTGTGACGCGGCCTTGACCGACAAAATTCAGATCGGAGATAGTCTACGCGGCGGCTTTCAGCCCGATGCGCTTGGCTTGAGTATGTCGCCAGTCCACCCCTACGTGCTGTGGAGCTCGACGGACGATCCGCCGTCGACCCTTTATTCCCGGCTGAAGGAAAGCGGCGCGTCCTACTTGAGCCAGCTCGGCGGGCCGGCAAATCCTATGCTCGTCGCCGGTCGGCACGCGGCGGGAGACAACTATTATTACATGCACTTCGTCATGGCTGTGAACGCTCCGGCAGGGAACAGTCCGAACGAGGTCCAGCACTTTCTTGGAGTCGCCCGGAGCCTCGATCTAGTGAACTGGGATCTCCGGACGCACGTAAATGGCGTCCCGACTTGGGTAAACTTTAACAACATTTCTGATCCCACCACCCGCCGAGCCAACGAGGTTACGGACTCGCAAGGTCAACTCATCGCAGGACGCTGCGCTTCCACTACAGGGGCCTCTCAAGGCCTGATCGGCTCGATCTCGTATGTCGGAGCGCGTTATTACTACGTCTACACCGATATCTCGGCGGGCCAGGACTGCAACGCCGCCTCGCCGGAAATGACGCTATATGTGCGCGAGGCTGCGGACATCACCCAAGTGGGTAGTTGGGGGCCAGCTCAGGTGGTCAAATCCGGCCTGCCCTACGGAACGATCGTCCGCGCAGCGAAGGCACAGGGCTATGACAAATGGGCTCTGGCCTACAATTGCTATTCCAACACCGGTCCGGGCCAAACGGTGATCCAGGACTTGTGCCTACAGTATACCGACACCCTGACGATGCTGGGAACGCAAGGCGTGGCGGGCCTGACGTTCTTCGATGACCCGCCGTCAACTGCGTATCCGCGTTCTCAGTATCATCTGGGAATTCGGATCGGCGGCAATTCGAACGGCCCGGCGCGAGAGCAGCACGACTGGATGACTGACCGTGACGGCAATCTCGCCTCGCCAGCGGCCTACCAAACGCAAGGCGGCATGTTGACCTTCGCGGACAAGACTGCTCGACTGACGGACGATGACCGTTCGATCGGCGAGCCATACGGCGTTCCGGTCTATTGGACCACTTGGCAGGTGCGCCCCGTGAACTGAGGTGGAAGCTCCGTCTAACGCTTGGCCGCTAGACGTCGGACGGGGTCGAACCTACTTCGGCCCAACATTCAGTATCCGCGCTGGCGTTATTCCGATTTCCACCCCTACGCCTAATGGATACGGCGGCTCCAAAAGGGGCCGCCGTTCTATTTCTCATTCGCGATAACATCCACGACAGCGCACCTGGCACCGCAGTTCCCTAGACCGCCAAAGGCGCCGATTTGCGTCCTGACAGCGAACAATCCCAGACTCCGCTAGCTGAGCGGCAAATGCCCGCAATGGGTCGATTTCAGTCCTTAGGCTTCGGCGCTGAATTCCGGCGCTTGCGTCGCGGCCAGAAAACGGACGCTCCGAAATGCTGCTAGGGGTAGAATGCCGTCGTTGGTTCGTTAGTGTGACCGGATGAAGTTCGGCGAACTCAAATCCATCGGACACAACATCGCTGACTCGCTCGGGAGCGGCATATGCATTCTCGTGGGCTACTACGAGATCGACATCTTCGCCGAGGCAGCAGGTTCGCCAGCCGGATATATCGAGGTGGACTTCTTGTCTGGAACGAGTTCAGGCAGCCCCACATCTCCTACCCTAACCAAAGTCATCAGACTGTATCGGGACGCTCTTGATCGGCTCTGCGCGAGCCACGGCACAAGGGCGTCAGCGTTCGCTGAGCTGACTGCTCGCTTCGCCACCGATAGCCGTTACGAACGGCATTTCAGTGTAACCATCGAAGATCGGTCGGGCCGCCGTTCGGTGGACGAGTATCTCGGAAGACCCGGCCGTAAGATCAAGGTCCGCTAAGGGTCGAAGTGCGGTTTTCGCGTTGACCGAAGCGCAGACTCACGCGGCCCAGCCGATGACGGCGGAATAGTTCTCAGCTTCGTCCACGGCGGCGCGCCACTTCCTCTCTTGAAGTCTCAGTCGCCGGACGAGGGCGTCCAGCCGAAGGCCTTCATCATCACCTCGAACAGATGGGTGTTGGGGAAATAGCCCCGCACCCGTTCGGCGCCGACGCCGATGGCCAGGGCCGGGACTTCCTCGGCCGTATGGGTGCGGTTGACCATGACATTCTCCAGCCGCACCACGCGGTCGTCGCCGTCCCGCGCCTTCCAGGCCTCATAGCCTTCCAGCAGGGGCTGGCCGCGACGCCCGCCGTCGACCTGCAGGCCGAAGGAATGGTCGGCGGTGAAGATCATCAGGGTGTCGTCCAGATCGACGCGCGACTGCACCTCGGCGATCAGCCGATCCAGATCGGCGATGTTCTGCAGCCCCTCGCGCGGATCGTCGGTATGGGCGTCCCATTCCACAACCAGCAGATAGCCCTTGTCCCCCGCCTGCAGCAGGCCCAGCGCTCTCAGGGTCGCCGCCCGCACGTCGATCTCATCGGCCACGACCACGGGCCGCCGGTTCCCCGCCGGCGCTGCGTCCAGCGTCGCATAGATCGGCCGGTCGTGCGCCCGGGCCAGGCTGTCATAGCTGACGCCGTTCGCCGCCATCTGTTCGGCGATCTCCGTCCGGCCCGAGCCGATCAGCACATCCACCCCGTCGCCGAAGCGCGGCGAAAAGGCCTGGGGGAAGATCTCGCCCCATTTGCCGCGGTCGTTCGAATGGGCGTAGGTCGCGGCCGGGGTCGCGTCGGTGATCGGACGGTCGGTCACCACCCCGGTCAGCAGGCCGTGCTGCTCGGCGTATTCCAGCACCGTCTGGGTCGGGGTCCCGTCGCGCCGGCCGCGTTCGCCGTCCGGCCCCTGGCTGATCACCCCGTTGTGGGTCTTCACCCCGGTCACGATGGCGCTCATGCCGTTGGCCGAGTCCGACACGAAGGCGTCGACCGGCGAGGTCTCGCTCAGCCCCAGGTTCGGCCATTGCTGGATATGGAGCTTCAGCGGCTCGCCATAGGCCATCACGCTGGCCGCATGGACCGAGGCCACGCCCCCGGCGTCCGCCAGGAACAGGATCACATTCTTCGCCCGGCCCTGGCTCTGGCTCTGTTCGACCGGCGGACGGGCCGCCGCCTGGGCCGTCTGGGCCGTCTGGGCCGAGGCGCCCCCCGAGGCGCAAAGACCGATCGCAAGCGCGAGGGCGGAAACCAGGCGGAGGGAGACAGGGGTCATGGGCGTCGGTCCAGCAAATCAGACAAGGCCGCCCGCGTCCCCCGAACCGCCCCGGTCTGTCTACCGCGAACCTGTGACAGCCGCCGTCCCCCGACCCTGCGGCGATGCGGTTCGGGGCGGTTCTGGGCTGCTCCGGGCGGCTCCGGGCGGTTCAGCCCGCCTCGCCTGTGGCCGCGTCGATCCGCGCCTTCAGCCCCGCCTCGTCCAGCCCCTCGACGGAGACCATCTTCAGCCGCGACTGCCCGCCCCGCTCCAGCACGACCGAGGACCGCGACACCCCCAGCGCCTTGGCCAGGAATTTCACCAGGGCGGCGTTGGCCTCGCCATCCACGGGCCGGGCGCGCACCCGCACCTTCAGCACGGGCCGGCCTTCGGGATCTGCGTCCCAGCCGTCGATCCGGTCGCTGGACGCGCCGGGCTGAAGCTTGATCGGAAGTCGGGACAGGGGATCAACCGGCGGCGCGTCGATCCGGGGCGCGATGATCGGCGGCGCGCCAGACCACTTCGACATCTTCGGCGCTCAGGGTCGGGGTCGCCCGTTCCACGCCTCTCTCGTCGGCGAACTCCGCCAGGAAGCGGGCCGGGTCGAGCATCATCACGACCGTGCCGCGCTCGCCCTTCTTCAGGCCCAGATCCGGAAGATCGGCCAGAAGGGCCACGACGTCGAGTTCCTCAATCATGGTCGTCACTCCACCATCGCGGTCGTCAGACGGGGAACCCCGTCCGATCCTACGATCCAGCCGCTGCGGATCAGCGCCGTGCGACCGCGGAACTCTAGCATGAAGCGGACCCGGTACAGAGTCCCGAACGGCGTCGTCCCGACCGGCTCGGCCTCGGCCTCCCTGGCCGCTTCCAGAAGCCGGCGTTTCAGATAGGGAGCGTCCGCCCGGGTCAGACCCAGGGCGGACGCGAAGACCCGGGCCTTGTGTCGGCCTTCCGGGTGGTCCGCCGACAGGCAGTAGGCTTCGATCTTTCCCTCCGGAACGACCGCCTGCCCACCGCCTGGCAGCCTCATTCGAGCCTCAGCCCAGGGCGGCCATCAGTTCCGGCACGACGGTCTTGTAGTCGCCGACCAGGCCATAGTCCGCGACCTGGAAGATCGGGGCGTCCGGGTCCTTGTTGATGGCGACGATGGTCTTGGAGTCCTTCATCCCGGCCAGGTGCTGGATGGCGCCCGAGATGCCGATGGCGATGTACAGGGCCGGGGCCACCACCTTGCCGGTCTGGCCGACCTGATAGTCGTTCGGGGCGTAGCCGGCGTCCACCGCCGCGCGCGAGGCGCCGATGGCGGCGCCCAGCTTGTCGGCCAGGGGTTCCAGAACCGCGTGGAATTCGTCCGCCGAGCCCAGGGCGCGACCGCCCGAGACCACGATCTTGGCGGCGCCCAGGTCCGGGCGGTCCGACTTGACCATTTCCTCGGAGACGAAGGCGGTCTTGGCGGCATCGGCGCCCGTGACGCTCTCGATGGCGGCCGAACCGCCTTCAGCGGCGGCGGCGAAGGCCGTCGGGCGCACGGTGATCACCTTCTTGGCGTCGGCCGACTGGACCGTCTCCAGGGCGTTGCCGGCGTAGATGGGCCGCACGAACGTATCCGCCGACACCACCTCGATGATGTCCGAGATCGGGGCGACGTCCAGCTTGGCGGCGATCCGGGGGGCGAAATTCTTCCCGTCCGTGGTCGCGGGCGTCAGGATGGCGTCGTAGCCGGCGGCCAGGGGCAGGACGGTGTCCGTCACCGCCTCGGCCAGGCCGTGGCCCAGGCCGGCGCTCTCGGCCAGCAGCACCTTGCGGACGCCGGCGATCTTCGAAGCGGCGTCGGCGGCCGCCTGCACGCCCTGCCCGACGACCAGAACATCCACATCGGACGACAGGGCGAGGGCGGCGGTCACGGTCTTGTTTGTGGTGTCGCGAACGGTCGAACCGTCGTGATCGGCGATGACGAGGACAGCCATATTACAGCGCTCCCACGGACTTGAGCTTGGAAACCAGTTCGGCCGCATCGGCCACCTTGACGCCGGCCGAGCGTTTCGGCGGCTCGGTGACCTTCAGGACCTTCAGACGGTCGGCGACATCGACGCCATAGTCGGCGACCGCCTTCATGGCGATCTCCTTCTTCTTGGCCTTCATGATGTTCGGCAGGGAGGCATAGCGCGGCGTGTTCAGCCGCAGGTCCACCGTCACCACGGCCGGCAAGTCCGCCGAGAGTGTCTGCAGGCCGCCGTCGACCTCGCGCGTCACGGTCGCCTTGCCGCCTTCGATCACCAGTTTCCCGGCGAAGGTCGCCTGGGGCCAGTCCAGCAGGGCGGCCAGCATCTGGCCCACCGCGTTGTTATCGCCGTCGATGGACTGTTTGCCCATCAGCACCAGGTCGGGCTTTTCTTCCTCGACCACCGCCTTCAGCAGCTTGGCGACCGCCAGCGGCTCCAGGTCCGCATCCGACTGGATCAGGATGCCCCGATCCGCGCCCATGGCCAGGGCGGTGCGGATCGTCTCCTGGGCCTGGGTCACCCCGATGGAGACCACGACGATCTCGGTCGCCGTGCCGGCGGCGTGGTGTTCCTTGCCTTCCTTCAGACGAACCGCCTCTTCGACCGCGATTTCGTCGAAGGGATTCATGCTCATCTTGACGTTGGCCAGATCGACGCCGGACTGGTCAGCCTTGACGCGGGCCTTGACGTTATAGTCGATCACCCGTTTGACGGGGACGAGAACCTTCATGGGTCTATCCGTGAATTCGCCTGAATGTAGGGGCAGGACATGGAGCGGTCGCGAAGGCCTGTCAACGTAACGCGGGGTCAAGCTCCCGTGCAAAACCCGCCTAACGGATGCTGAGATGAAGCGTTTCCTGACCTTTCCCCGCCTGGCCATGATCTTCTTCGCCCTGTTCGGCGTCGCCGTCGCAGGGGTTTTCGCGGTCCAGGCCTATTGGGTCGCGCCGGGCGAACGCTGCGAGGCGGCGGGCAAATGGTACGACATGGAAAACCGCATCTGCGCCCAGCCCATCTCCATCGCCCAGATCACCGGCCGCCCCAACGGCGTCTCCCGCGCCCAGGCCTCGGATGAAAAGAACCGCGAACTGATCCGCATCGAAGACGAACTCGCCGCCCAGGACCGCGCCCGCGCCGCCGAAATCACCCGCCAGAAGGCGGCCCTGGCCGCGGCCAGACCGGCGACCTGATCGGATAACGTCACCTCTCCACGCGCGAAGGCGCCGGGAACCAGACCCTCTCCCGCTTGCGGGAGAGGTGGCCCGGCGTTCGCGAAGCGAACCAGGGTCGGAGAGGGAAGTCTTTTTTCAGCAAAGCAAAACGCCCCCCATCGTCAGCCGTCTCGCTCCGCTCGACGAGCTGACACTTCCCCCGCAAGCGGGGGAAGATCTGTGACCACGATTCACCTCCCCCCGCGCCTTCGCGCGCGGAGAGGTGACGCCGCCCTCTCTTCTTTCGTCCTGTATGGGCGGTGGAGCCCTACCGCGTCGCTCAGCTCGCCCCGCCGGGCGAGCGACATCTTGCCCGCCCCCTGACGCCCGCCTACTCTAGGAACCGGCCACGCCGCCCGGAGGTTGCGGCCGAAGGGGGGACTTCTATGCCGTCTATTCGTCGCCTTGCGCTTGTCGCGGCGGGGGCCTTGGCCCTATCGGCCGCAACCTTCCCCGCCCAGACCCAAGCCGCCCCTTCGCTCTCCGGATCCGGAGCCCAGGACGCCCCGCCCCCAGCTCAACTCCCAGCAGACAGAGACTGGGGCAAAACCCTGCGCGAGGACGCGACAGCGATCCATGACGCCATCGCCTCCAGTCATCCCGGCATGGTCAACCCCGACGACCCCCAGTTCGCGCGCCTGAACGAGGCGCAATACGCCCTGGCTCTGACCCGGGCCGACGCCGCCGACAGTTTCGCCGACTACTTCTATGCCCTGCAGCACTATGTGGCGGCGTTCGATGACGGCCATCTCGGCTTCGGCGTCTACGGATCGACGCCCGACCAGGGGAAGACCTGGCCAGGCTTTATTGCGCGGGACGACGGAGCCCGAGGCCTGGTGGTGACGTTTGCAGAGCCGTGGGCGGGCGTGCCTGCGGGCGCCAAAATCGCGTCATGCGACGGTCGCGACGCCTTCCAGATCGGGAATGAACGTATCGGCGCCCGCTTCGGACGCTGGGAACTGGCGTCCCAACGCCTGTCGTTCGGCGGATGGGTCATGATCGATACGGGCGACCCTTACGTCGCCCCCATCAAAAACTGCGTCTTCGAAACCCCCGCCGGCGCCCACGCAGTCGATCTGGACTGGCGACCGGCCGGACCCGACTTCTATTCCCGCTATGATGTTTTTCCGGCCCGCACGCGAGGTGCGATCGGGATGCGCCGCCTGGACGACGGTCGCTACTGGATCAGGCTTCCGACCTTCAACGGCAACCCGGAAAGTGAAGACGGGCGCGGTCTGGGCGGCTTGATCACGCAGATCGCGGCACAGGCCGACGCCCTGCGTTCAGCCCCAGCGGTTGTCTTCGACCTTCGCGGCAATGGCGGCGGATCATCCCTCTGGTCGCATCAGATCGCCGATAACCTATGGGGCCCCGGCGCATTTCAGCATGCGCCCGAGCCCCCGATGACAGTCGTCTGGCGCGCCTCGCACGACAATCTGCAGGCCATGCGCGCGAACCTGGAAAAGCGCGACGCGAATGGAAGCCTCTCAAGCGAAGCCAGGGACTGGTATCGGAATTCCATCGCCGGTCTGGAGCATGCGCTGGCGAGAGGCGATGATCGCTGGATCATAAGGCCCGATCTCGATGGCGGCTCGGCGACCGCCCCCGAGGCCTTGGCCTTTCAGCCGCCGGGGGGGACCGTGTTCGTGCTGACGGACGAGACCTGCATGTCGGCCTGCCTGGACGCCGTGGACCTGTGGGTTCGTCTCGGCGCAAAACCCATCGGACGCGAGACCGGGGCCGATACCGTCTATATGGAAGTGCGATCCGTCCGGGTCCCCAGCGGCCTCGGCGCCATGTCCCTGCCGATGAAATTCTATATCGGCCGGGAGCGGGGACATAATCAGCCCGTGACGCCCCTCCATCGCTTTGACGGAGACATGAACGACACGGCGGCGCTTGAGGCCTGGGTGACGACGCTTCCGCACTGATGGGGGCGGCGACAAGGATGCGATGCGCGCGCGAAGGCGCGTGGAACCAGACCCTCTCCCGCTTGCGGGAGAGGTGGCCCGGCGTTCGCGAAGCGAACCAGGGTCGGAGAGGGAAGTCTTTTTTCAGCAAAGCAAAACGCCCCCCATCGTCAGGCGTGTCGCTACGCGCCACGACCTGACACTTCCCCCGCAAGCGGGGGAAGATCTGCGAACGCTAGGTGGGGGCGACTCGGCGCCAGACGCTGGTCCGGTCATCACCGCCGCCGGAGTCGCCCCCGCCTGGTCGCAAGCGCGACCTGTCCTCCCCCCCGCGCCTTCGCGCGCTGAGAGGTGACGCCGCCCTCTCTTCTTTCGTCCTGTATGGACGTTACACCCCTACCGCGTCGCCCCCGGCTTCCATTTCACATCGTTCGCACCGTTCGCATTCGCCCGCCGCCCCGCCACGAACAGATGGTCCGACAGCCGGTTCAGATACCGCACCGCCGCGCCGTTGACCGCCTCCCCGGCCTCGACCAGCCGCACCGCCTCGCGCTCGGCGCGGCGGCACACGGTCCGGGCCACGTGCAGATGGGTCGACAGGGGCGAGCCGCCGGGCAGGATGAAACTGTCCAGCGGCTTCAGGCTTTCGTTCATCCAGTCGATTTCCTGCTCCAGCCGCTCGACCTGGCTGTCCAGGATGCGCAGCGCCTCCCAGGCCGGGGGCGGGTCCAGCGGGGTGGCCAGGTCGGCGCCCAGGTCGAACAGCTCGTTCTGGATCCGGGCCAGCATGGCGTCGATCCGGTCGTTCTGGCCGCTGTTCAGCCGCGCCACGCCCAGGACGGCGTTCAGCTCGTCCACCGCGCCGTAAGCCTCGACCCGGGGATCAGCCTTGGATACCGGCGCGCCCGAGGCCAGCCGGGTCTGTCCGTCGTCGCCGGTGCGGGTGTAGATCTTGTTCAGCGTCACCATGGATCAGCCCCCTTGCGTCGCCTTCCACACCATGCCGACGACCAGGATCAGCACGGCCACGGCCTGAAGCCCGACCCGCCAGCGCATCAGCCTGTTGGAATGGCTCCGGGCGTAATCCCCGCCCCGGAACAGCGAATAGAGGCCCAGACCCAGCGTCACCGTGACGGCGAGGATGGCGGCGACGACCAGGATGTCGAACATCTGCATGCCCCTGTTCTAGTCCCCGCGCGCGTCGGACGCCAGCGACCGAGCCCGTCCTGATCCCCCCGGAGCCAGGGATGGATTCGCCGACCCCCGGTTTTTCTGCGCGACAGCTAAGCCATTAGTCACGATTGGCGTTGCAATCTGCGCGGCATGACTGATCGCGCCGTCCGCAACCTCGAACACCTCCGGGGCTCCGCCTCAACCGCCCGGGTGCTGAACCTTCTGCGGGTGTGGGAGGAAAACGGCGACAGCCGATCGGACGGCGCCGTGCGTAATCCCGACTGGGCCGCGCGGCCGGTGTTTCGCACCCACGCCCTGAACCGGTCCCTGATCATCAAGCACCGGCTGCGGCGCAACGAGACCGATCTCTTCACCGGCCGCCGCCAGGTCGCCACCAAGGTGGTCATCCCCATCGACGACGAGGATCTGAAGACCGGGGGGCGCTATGTCTTCGTCAATCAGATCGGCTTCGAGCGGATGATGATCGAGGCCTTCGGCGTGGCCCCCGCCCACCCGGATATCGAGACCCTGCGCCTGATCGACAAACTGCCGTCCCTGGACCCCTTCCTGCTGCGCGAGCAGCTGCGGCGCGGCGGACTGGATCCGGCCCCCTGCTATTTCTCCATCAGCGACGGCGACCTGCAGCGGATGGTGGCCTTCGTCCATAGCGAGGTCGAGCCCCTGGTCACCCTCAGCCTGGGGGCCGACACGTTTGCGGTGGCCTCGGACTCGGCGGCGCGGATGGCGGCCAAGATCCTGTCCAACACGCCCGGCGACCAGCTGGAGGCCCTGCGTCTGACCCTGCGTCTGGCGCCGGAACAGTATCAGGAGGGGGTCTTCTGCTGGAAAGGCTTCCTCTATTACAAATGGACCCTGTCCACCCTGCTGGGCGAGGTCGCCGCCGTGGCCGAGGCCGTGCGCACCATCAAGCCGAGCGGCAGGATCGACCGTCCCGCCCGCGAATATCTGGACCGCAGCCGCGCGGTCCTGCGCGGCCGCATCATCCGCACCTGCGACGAGGTCAGCCGCACCCTCAGCATCTATGACGACGCCTACGCCCGCCTGACCCAGGAAGGCCGCCCCACCGCCTTCCGCGACTTCCTGCTGGACGCCCCCTCGATGTTCGCCAAACTGGGCGACCAGCTGGGCGCGGTCCAGCATATCGTCAGCTACTGGCGTTTCCGCTTCGGCCCGGCCGCCCATCCGGCCAATGTCGAGGAGTTGATGGACATCTTCATGGACTTCGAGACCGGGCTTCTGGGCCGCGGCGAAAGCCCCGACGACATCGGCATGATGGCGGCCTAGCGGGGGGGGGGGGGGGGCGGCCTAGAGCGCCCGCACCCGCGGCCCCGCGCCCCGGCCGTCCAGCATCAGGTCGGTGACGGCCCAGACCAGGGCGTCGGCCCGGTCCCAGTGCCCCTCCCCCGATCCGGCAGCCTCCCCCTCTTCCTCGGCGCCCAGCGCCATCAGCTCCTCCTCCAGCGCCGCGAACGCGCCCGCGTGCCGCACCCGCCCCTGTTCATACAGGGCCGCCACCGGCTCGGCCCGCGCCGCCTTGCCGCGCGAGGCCCGCACGGCGGTAAAGCCGACGCCGTCCCCATCGCCGCACCCGGCCGCCTTCAGCACCGCCTCGACCATGTCCCCGCCCTGGTTGACCTCGCCGACGATGCATCGGGCGCCGAACAGCCGCGCCGTCTCCATGGCCCGCTCGGCCCATTTCTGCGGCGACAGCCCCCGCATTGAGCGATCGGCCAGCACCCAGGCCGTCTCCCCGCGCCGCCCCACCGCCACGATGCCGCAGGCGTCCCCGCCGCGCGAACAGGTGGGGTCCAGCCCCACCACCACCCGCTCATAGACCGGCCGCCCGTCAACAGAGACCGGCGCCTCCCCCCGCGCCGCCGCCATCATCTCGGCGGTGAACAGCCCGCCCTCGGGCTCGACCACCTGGCCCTCCAGCTCCTGCGCCGCCCGCCGCGTCCCGCCGTACAGCCGCTCCAGCCCCTCCAGAAACCCCGGCGCCAGATGATCCCCATTGTCCCGCGTCGTCGCATGGGTGAGCGCACATGACGCCTCGGCGCGGAGCGCCTTGAGCGCCCTCGTCGGGCGCGGCGTGGTCGTAACAACGAGCCGGGGGCTATCGCTCGGCTCGCGGAGCCTCGCTACTTTAGCCCCCACTCCCCCGTTTTGCGCCGCGTCTGCATCGACGGCTGGGGAGTCTGGGTTGGGCAACCTCAACCTCAGCCCCATCCGCAGCAGGGCCAGCGTCTCCCCGCCGTTGCGCCAGGCGCAGAATTCGTCGGCCCAGGCGGCGGCGAACTGGGGGCCGCGCAGGCTGTCGGGGTCTTCGGCCGAGAAGACGAAGGCCTCGGCCCCGTTCGGAAACACCAGCCGCCGCCGCGACGGCTGATACTCCGGCCCCCGCCACTCCACCTCGCCATCTCCTCCGACGCCCGTCCAGCGCGGCAGGCTCATCACCCCCGACGGCCCGGCGATCATCACCTCGCGCACATCGTGCAAGGTCGGCCCGATCAGCGCCAGCCGCCCGCCCGGCCCCAGCCGCTCGGCCATGTCCGCGATCCACGACGCCCCCGCCAGAGTCTTGCCCGCCCCCCGCCCGCCCAGAAACAACCAGGTCGACCACGCCCCCTCCGGCGGTTTCTGCGCGTCGCGCAGAACCAGTGTTTCCTGGGGGCTATCGCCCTTCGGGCTGCTTGAGCCCCCAAACCCCCAGCCGGGCCCCAGCCTCGCCCGAGGGTGGGCGTGTTTTTTCCAGAGCGCCCGCAGATCCGCCGCCCCCACGCCCGCCATGACCCGCGTCCTCTGCGACCAGCGCCACAGCCGCGCGGCCTCCGGCTCGTCCCCGTCGCTCAACCGCTTCAGCACATCGGCGTGCAGCTCGCGCACCGTCCCCACCGGATCGCTCCAGTCGATCTCGATGGCCAGGGCCGGCTCCCCCCGGCCATAGTTATAGGCCCCCGCCGCCGGTCCGCGCGGCTGATACACCGCCCCCGGCGTGTCCATTTTCCGCAGCCCATAGCGTTGCGCCGCACAGCCGATGGCCCCCGTCGTCACCCCGTACTCGGCCTCCAGGACCGCACTGGTCTCGCCCGCATTCCGCCGCGCCAACAGCTCGCGCCAGCGCGCGGGCGTCATGCCCGACCGGCTCTGAGGAAAGACATGATCCGCCGGCCAGCCCTCCGCCGGCCGCCGGCGATGATCCACCGCATCCGGCGCCTGCCCCTTCATCCGCCCGCGCTTCTTCGCCTGCCAGCATATGGTCGAGATCGACACCCCATGCTCCCGCGCCAGATCCGACCGCCGCTCGCCCCGCGCATCGCGGTCGAACAAGGCCTCCCATTCCTCATCGCTCAGTTTGCTCGGCTTTCCCATGCGGAGAAGCCTAACCCCGCCCGCTCCTCAGGCGCGCAAATCGCGAATTTCGGATTTCAACCGGCTGATTTCAAAAGGGTTCGCTTTCAGAATTGCGCGATTACAGCCCGCCCAGCGCCCGCAATTCCTACCGACCGCCCGCCTCGTCCGTCTTCACCTCGCTGGCGTCGCAGCTGTACCGTTCGCAGTATCGACGTCTCAGTTCTGCGACCGCCGCCTTGGCGGCCTTCGATTCCGGAAAGGCCGATTCAAACTTTTCCATATCCGGCGGCGACACATACTCCCCGGCCAGCAGGCGACGAAGGTCGCTCTCGCTCGCCAGCCGCGCCAGTTGCAACACGAGGGCCTCACGCCGCTCGGCGCGGACCTGGACAAACAGTTCATCGACCCAGGCCTGGACGACCGCCCGCCTGTCGAAATCCAGCCCGTCGAGGAAATCCTCCTCTTCCGGCTCCCCGTCCTCATAGGCGCGATCGACGATCTGGCGCGCAAGCTTCAGCTGGATTTCGGACGGCTCCAGCCCGCTCCACCCGCCTTCATCCGTCTCATCCTCCACGCGGAAACGCACCGTGGTCTGCATTTCGCCGGGCGTCGGAATACCGGCCACCCGTCCCAGCCTCAGTTCCCCGCTGGCGACGATCACACGCGCCGCCGCCCCGTATCCCAGCCCATGGGGCCGTTCGTCGACGACCCGGCAGTTGTAGGGATGGCCGTCCGTCTCCTGATAGCAGCGCACCCTGGCCCAGCCCCGCAGATCCAATTGCTGCGCGAACCCCGGCATCAGGTCGTAGGTCACTTCGGGCTCAGGCGCCCGCGCCCAGCTGATGGCGGGCGCCTCCTGCTCCCACAATTTGGGCGTCCCCGGATCCGGAACCAGAACAGCGAGTGCCAGCAGCGGCGCGACGAACATGACGACCCCTCATCCCCCAAATCTCCGCCGCACTGACCACAAGGCGCGGAGGTTGTCGATCCAAGCCCCTTGGTTTCGTCATCCTGGGGCTTGTCCCGAGGATGGCGGCTCATATGGATCGTCGGGGTCAGGGGTTTGTTTAGGAAGGGATTTATTTGCGGAATTAGGCGAGCTAGGTGTGTCGTTCGCCCACAGTTGTCGGATGCGGCACGGTCACTAAGCGCCATGTGTGGACGGCTCCCCGTTGGCAAGGGTTGATCTGACGTTCTGCTGAGCCTGGTCGGAGCGGCCATGTGT
>NZ_JBWKNX010000024.1:0-51877 GCF_059415785.1 Brevundimonas sp. GW821-FHT10A07 | reverse complement strand
TGACGTCCATCCCGAACCTCAAAAGGGGGTCCCTATTGCACGCCGATAGGGGGTCCCTTTTAGACGCCGATTGACAGTCAAGGCGGTGGCCCGGCGATGGGCGAGGCGCGATTGCGTCGATGCCGCGGTCGACGCTCGAACGCTTTGCACCGTCTTCGAAGCGTTTGCTGACCAGATGTTTGGAGGCGTGTCATGACGTTTGAACCCGAAGGCGAACCGATCGAGACGGGCGGGCCGGAGGACCGGCTTTTGCCGTGGGATCGGGTCCGGGACGTCACCGGCCTCAGCCGGTCGACCGCATGGCGCCTGCAGCAGGTCGGGGATTTTCCCGAACCCGTGCGCATCTCCCCCAACCGGGTGGGCTGGTGGGAAAGCGAGCTGACCGCATGGAAGGCGACCCGGACGGTCCGGGGCCTGCCGCATCCCAAGCCGTTGGCCCGACCCCGGGCACCGAAGCTGATCCAGACGGGTCGTGCGCCCCGCCGCCAGGCTGACAAGGACCCGGCACCGAACGTCGCCCATCCCGCCACACCACGGGCGAACACGGCTCCGCGCCGCCGCAAGCAAAAGACTTCCACAGAACAGATCGATTTCGGATTCTAGCCGCTTCATTGGGGTCGACTCCAATCAGGCCCAGCGAACCCACCAGCGGAACGGTGCGCGGTCCCCGGGGCCAGCGCGGCGCTAGTTCACGACCAGAACATAGCCTCGCTGCTGAAAGTGGACCGTCGTCATCAGCGCGGCGAGATCCACACTCACGCCGGAAGTGAGCTCGCTCGGATCGATCCCGTTGCCCGTCATCGCCTGGCCACAGATTCGCAAGTCGACCCCGGCGGCAATCAGCTGCGTGACCAGGGTCGAACTGGGATTGGCGTTACCGTCATGCCGTTTTGCCCAAGCTTCGTCCGACATGACCGCGGTGGTCGCCGCGCCATGAACGACTGCCACGATCCGGCGGTGTTCGGAATCGACACCGCTGGCGGCGAGAATGTTGATGAAGCGGGCAACGCGATCGAGCCCGCGCGAGGGCTGACCCTCGCTGCCCCCGATGGAAACGTCGAAAATGACTTCATAGACCCTTGTCGGGTCCGGCTGTTCGCCAGCGTCCGGCAAGGCGGTATGGGCACCATAACCAGGTACCGGGCGATCCGGCGTCTGCGCACGGACCGGGCCTAGACCGACGATCAGAAGGGAGACGGCGCTGACGGCGGCAACGAACAATCGGGTCATGGGGGCTCCGAACAGGTTGGGACAACGGGTAAGAAGGGGGCCGGCGCAGTTCAGCGGCGGAATGGGGGCGATGTAGCGCCTGATGGGCAGGGACAGGCGCGGCCTAGCCCCCCGCCAGTGAGCCGACGCTGCGGTAGAGCATGTAGATAGCCACGACGAAAATCAGGGCCGCGAAGACCGTGTTGAGCGCGCCTTTGCGGCCTGACAGCGTCTTGGCCAGCCGGGCCCCGAGCAGCCCCCCCACCACGCCGCCGGCGATGAACGCCCCGGCCAGCGCCCAGTCTACCCAGCCCGACAACGCGTAGTTCAGCGACGTCGTCAGGCCGAAGGCGGTGACGCCGACCAACGAGGATCCGACCGCGGAATAGATCGGCATGCCGGTCGAGTACATCAGGCTGGGGACGATCAGGAAGCCGCCGCCGATGCCGAAGAAGCCGGACAGGACGCCGGTCGCCGCGCCCGTTCCCACCAGCTTGGTAGCGTTCCGAGGATTGAGGGTCACGGTCGCGTCGCCGCCGCCCTTGCGGTCACGCAACATCAGACCCCCGACCACGAGCATGAGGATGGCGAACAGGGCCAGAAGCCGCTCGCCGTCGAAGGCCTTGCCGAAGGTCGAACCCAGCGCCGCGCCGACGACGCCGGCTAGGGCGAACAGGCCCGCGACCTTCCAGTTCACAGTGCCGTGGCGGGCATGGTTCAGCAGGTTGGCGAAGGCGTTTGCGGCCACGGCGAAGGCGCTCGTGCCGATAGCCAGATGCGGATCCTTGACCCCGACCAGATAGACGATCAGCGGCACCGCCAGGATCGAGCCACCGCCGCCGACCAGACCGAGGGAAAACCCGACCACCGATCCCGCGCCGGCACCGAGGAGGTACTGCACCAGGCTGAGCGTCGGGATCGGGTCCACCCTATTTACCCTGCAGGCGCGGTTGCAGGCCGCTGAGGTCGTAGCCGGCGGCGCGAGCGCAGCTGATCAGGTCATCTGCCGGACGCTCCCCCGCCAGCGCCAGAGCCCACATCGTGGTGGTGCGGGCACCGCTGCGGCAGAAGCCCAGCACGGGTTGCGGCAGATCCTCCAGCGTCTTGCGGAAGGCGGCGACATCCTCGTCGCTGATCGACCCGCCGACGACGGGCAGGTGGGCGAACGCCAGCCCGGCTGCCTCGGCCGCTGCCCTCATCTCGGCAGCCGAGGGCTGATCCGGGGCCTCATCGTCGGGTCGGTTCGATATGACCGCCTTGAAACCGGCCTCAGCGACGGCGGTCAGGTCGTCGGGACTGAGTTGCGGCGAGGCCGAAAGTCGGTCGTCGAGAGGGCGGCTATCCATGTGTTTGGGTCCCTTTTCTGGTTCAACAGTTGCGGTCGAGCGTCAGGCGAAAGAGCGCCATCCCGGCGATCATGGCGGCGACAAAGGCGAAGGCCTGCCAGGCCCCGGTGGTCAGGGCCGCCAGCGCGGGGCCGGGGCACAGGCCGACCAGACCCCAGCCAAGGCCGAACATCACCGCCCCGCCGACCAACGCCCGGTCGATCCGGCGACTGTCGGGCACATGGAAGGCGTCGGCCGCGACCGGCTCGTCGAGCCGGCGGCGGATCAGATAGGCGATCGACGAGGGGATCAGCGCCCCGCCCATGACGAAGGCCAGCGACGGATCCCAGGCCCCGGTCACGTCGAGGAAGGCCAGAACCCGCGCCGGATTGATCATGTCGGAGACCACCATGCCGGCGCCAAACAGCAGGCCGCAGCCGACGGCGACGATCAGGGCCCTCATCCCAAGCCTCCCATCAGGTGGCGGGTGACGAAGACGGTCAGCGCCGCGACGGTCATGAAGACGCCGGTGGCGACGATGGAGCGCGGCGACAGACGGGCCAGGCCGCAGACGCCGTGACCACTGGTGCAGCCCGAGCCCCAGCGGGTGCCGAAGCCGACGATCAGTCCGCCCGCGACCAGCAGCCAGAGCTCCGAGGTGATCTGCACCTCAGGCCGCCGGATCAGCGCCGAGGCCAGGGCCGCGCCGCCGAGCAGGCCGGCGATGAACCCCAGGCTCAAGTTGCGCGGCGCGCCCTTGGCCAGGCCGGTCGCCGCGGCGGTCAGGCCTGAGATGCCGCTGACCCGCCCGTTCAGCAGCAGGTAGAGCGCGGCCGACAGACCAACCAGCAGGCCCCCCGCGAGCGGCCAGACGAAGGAAATGGGTTCCGGGGTCATGACATCGCGTTCAGCGGCACCCGAAGATAACTCACCCCGTTGGCTTCAGGTTCAGGCAGGCGGCCGCCGCGGATGTTCACCTGCAGCGCATGGAGCATCAATTTCGGCAGCGGCAGGGTAGCGTCGCGCTTGTCCCGCAGCGCCACGAAATCGGCTTCCGACACGCCACCGCCGACGTGGATGTTATCGGTCTTCTGCTCCCGCACGGTGCTGAAACAGGCTGGTTCGCGCCCGTCCGGGCCGTAGTCATGTCCCACGAACACGCCCGTCTCGTCGGGCAGGGCGAGGATTTCCTGGATGCTGCGATAGAGAGCGTGAGAGTCGCCGCCGGGGAAGTCCGCGCGGGAGGTGCCGGCATAGGGCATCATCAGGGTGTCGTGGACGAAGGCGTTGGCCCCGATGACATAGGTGATGGAGGCCATGGTGTGCCCGGGCGAGAACATCACCCGGCCCTCGAGCCCGCCGACCTTGAAGGTGTCGCCCGCCTTGAACAACCGGTCCCACTGGCGACCGTCGGTCGGGAAGTCATCGTCGAGCCCGTAGATGTCCTTCCACAGCGCCTGCACGCCGGTGACCATGTCGCCGATCGCCGTCGGCACCCCCAACTTCTCCTTGAGATAGGGCGCGGCGGAGAAATGGTCGGCGTGGGGATGGGTGTCGAGGATCCACTCGACCTTGAGCCCGGCGTCCCGGACGTGATCCAGCAGGGCGTCTGCATTTCTGGTCGAGGTGGCGGCGGCCTTCTCGTCAAAGTCCCATACCGGATCGATGATCGCCGCGGCTCCCGTGTCCGGATCGCTGACGACATACTGCCAGCTGCCGGTTTTCTCGTCGTGAAGGGCCGCGACCTGGGCCCCGCCGTGGGTAAAGTGCTGCATCAAGACTCCTCCGCCGGGTCGTTGCCGTCAGGCGCGATAACTTTTGAGGACGGCGAAAGGATGCAGCAAAATCTGCACATCCCCGTCAGACGACGACGATGCTTTCGGGTCGCGGACGATCACCCACGAGATTCGTCGAAAGCCAGCGGCGCAGAGCGGTGATGGCGTCGACCGGCAGATCGCGCCGGGCCGTTCCAAATCGTTTGGGCACGCCCTGGGTGGTGACGAAGGCGCAGGGGTAGACGCGCTCGGGATCGACCGGTTCGTCACCGACGAACAGGCGATCGACGCGTTCGCCCTTCGGGTTCTCGATCTTCACGAAGGCCGTCAGGCCCCGACAGCGTTTGATATAGCCACCCATCTGCTCATAGGCGTCGGCGGCGAAGGTGCGCTCCAGATTGTCTTCCAGCATCTGGCGGATCTCGGCCCCGGTCAGGTCGACGCGGGAGACGGGCGGGTTCATCGGAATGATATTGTAGAGATCGTTGAGGGTTACCGGGCCCGGTGCCATCGGCGCGCCGTAGCGCCAGCCGTTTGAAAAGGCGATCTCGACGTCGGCAGCCGCGGCGATGGCGTCGAGCAGAACGTCGTCCATGGGCGCACTGGGCATGGCGTAGCGGTGCAGCGGGACGATCGTGCGACCGACCACTTCAGACAGCAGGGCCCGATGCGGTGCCATGACGGCGTCGACCAGTCCCGTCATCTCCGGATCTTCGGGCCAATGGTCGTCGACCGGGATCAGGGCGTGGCGATGGCTGACCACACGCCCCGCCTCGACCTCAAGATCAAGCCGCCCGACGAAGGCTCCGTGACAGCCCGACTGAAAGATGATCGCGCCATTGACCAGGGCGGGTTCATGCATGCGGTTGTGGGTGTGGCCGCTGACGATGACGTCGATGCCGTCGACGTCTCCGGCAAGCTGCACGTCCTGGGGGAAGCCCAGGTGCGACAAGACCACTACCAAATCGACGCCCTCGTCCCGCAATGCCGTGACGTGATGCCGGCAATCCTCGACGCCGATTTCAAAGCGCAGTCCCTCGCTGAAGCTGGGCGGCATGGTCTTGTCGACGATCGGGCAGGCCAGGCCGATGACGCCGACGTTCAGGCCGCCCCGTTCGAACACGCGCCGACCCTCGAAGGCCGGAGCCCCGTCTGCCTTGCGAAAGACGTTGGCGGCCAGCACCGGATAGTCCAATTGCGCCGCCAGGGTGGCGAACCCCGCTGGTCCATAGGCGAACTCCCAGTGCGCGGTCATGGCGTCGATCTTCAGGGCATTCATCAGGGGAACCAGAGCCTCCCCCTTTGACTGCAGGGCGACGTAGGACCCGTGGAAGGTGTCGCCATTGTCCAGGGTCAGGGCCGCGCCCTTGGCCTCGACGCGGGCCTCCGCGAAGATTGAAGCGATACGCGCCAGCCCGCCCAGCTGCTCGAACCGCCAGCCACCACCAGTCCGCACCAGTTCCGGGTGCGGCTCAAGATAGCCGTGCAGGTCGTTGAGCTGCAGCAGGGTCAGTCGGGCCATGAACGTCCTTCTTCGGTCAACGGAGCGGCTCGCCCCCGCGGATGCGGGCGATCACCGCCTGGAGTTCCGCCAGCGGCATGCCTCCGGGGATCAGGTTGCCGTTGATGATGAACGCCGGCGTGCCTTGAAGCGCCAACGCGGACGCCTCGCGTTTGTTTCTGTCCAGCACGCCATCGATGTCGGCCCGGTGGGTCTGGAGGTCCCGCTCAAGCCGGGCCATGTCGACGCCGGCGGATTCGGCCAGGGCCCGAACATCATCCTCGCTGGCAATGCGATCAGCCGAGCGCATGAAGGCGTTGTGAACGGCCTCATACTTACCCTGGTAGGCCGCTGCGAGTGCGGTCCGCGCCGCCGCCGTCGACGGCGCGCCGAAGATCGGCCAGTCCTTGTAGAGGATGCGGACCTTGGAATCCGCCTCGAGCAGGGCCGCCAGTTCGGGGTTCATCTGCCGGCAGTAGGGACAGTTGTAGTCCATGAAGCCGATGATGGTGACGTCAGCCTTCTCCGCGCCGATGAAAGGCGCTGCCGGATCCCGCAGCAGATCCGCGAAGCCGACGCTGGTGATGAGGGCACCGTCCTGGGCAGCCGAGGGCGCTGATTCAGGCGGGGGATTTCCGGCCCCTGCGGGGTTGCAGGCGGCCAGGGCCACGGCACCAACGACGGTGGCGACGATGTGATGGGTGTTGAGCATTTTCTTCTCCGGGGGTGTTGAAAGCAAAAGAGCCGTCATCGGGCGATGGCCCTCAGTTCGGCGTCGATCTGTTCGGGCGAAATCTCGCCCATGTGGGATTTTCGCAGGGTCCCGTCAGGCCCAACGAACAGGGTCACCGGGATTCCAACGGTCCCGTAGTGCCTGGGCACGGCCATGGTCTCGTCGAGCAGCACCGTGTTCAACGCCAGTTCCTGGGCATTGAGGAACCGGCTGACGGTTTCCGGGCCTTCGCCCTGGTTGACGAACAGGAACCGCACTTCCGGATGGGCCGCCTCGGCGGCCGCCAGGACGGGCATTTCGCGGCGACACGGGGGGCACCACGTTGCCCAGACGTTGATGACGGTCGGCCGGCCGTCACTTTGAGCGAGGTCCAATGGCGCGCCGTCGAGCCGGGACAGGGTCAACGCCGGCATCGGGCGGGCGTCGGTCTTGACCGTCAGTTGGTAGGCGACATTCCAGACAAAGATCGCAGCGATCACCGGCGCGAGGGCGTACATCATCAGGCGGCGCTGCCGGAGAACGTACGGGCTGGCGATCGCCACCACGACCAGAGCCCATGGCCAGTCAAATCCGCCCTGCCAGATCGCCAGAATGCGCGGCAGATCGCCTTCGAAATAAGCCCAGTGACCGATGACATGCGCCAGGCGGGCCACCGCCAGGCCGCCCAGCACCACCACCGTGCTCCAGGGATTGAACCGTCCGCTCACGCGACTCGCGAGAACTCCTGACACGATCATGAAGGTCGCCACGCCGAGAAGGATGGCGAACCGTTCAGCGGACAGGACGAGGGGTCCGAGGACAATCGCGCCCATCTCAGCCCCCTCGTGTGAGGGCGAGGGCGTCGAGCACGCCCCTAGCGCCGGTCTCACCGACGATCCGCGTACCGGCGGGCTCGCGCGCTTGGGAGTCGAGGAAGATCATTGTCGGCGGCCCGACCACGGCGAAGGTCTCCATCAGTGACCGCGCCTCGGCGTCCGTCCTTGTGACATCCACCTTGATCAGCGCCACCTCGCTCAGTCGCGCCTGGACTTCGGGGTCATTGAACACCTCGCGCTCGATGACCTTGCAGCTGACGCACCAGTCCGCCGTGAAATAGACCAGCGACGGTCGCCCTGCCTCGGTCGCCTCGGCGATCGCCTGCCTGAGCGCGGTCTCGTCTGTCACCACGGTTTCGGAATAGCCCGGGGACACGGCCGTCCCGCGCACCCCGCCGAATGGCGCGAGCGGTTGCAGGGGGTCCGTCGCCCCCGCGCCCGCGCCCACCAGGAGCATCACGCCCCAGACGGTCATCGCCAGAGCCGCGACGCGCGCCATCTGCGCGCCGGGCCCCTGCGCCGGTTCGCGCCGGAACAGGCCCAGGGCCACGGCCGCCATCAGCAGCAGCGCCGCACCGATCACCAGGGTCGCGCCCGGCGGCAGGATGCGTGATCCCAGCCACCACGCGGTCGCCAGAAACAGGAAGCCGAAGACGGCCTTGACGCGGTTCATCCACGGACCGGCCTTGGGCAGAAACCGCGCGCCCATGGTGCCAAATATGATGAGAGGTACCCCCTTGCCCAGACCCAGGGCGAACAGAGCACCGGCCCCCAGAGCGAGGTCGCCGGTTCGAGCGATGTAGAGCAGCGCTCCGGCCAGCGGCGCGGTTACGCAGGGGCCGACGATCAGGGCCGATACGAAACCCATGCCCGCCGCCGATGGGGCCGAACGCCGGCCGGTGCTGCGGTCCACCGACAGCCGCGAGGTCCAGGCCGAGGGCAGCTGAAGCTCGAACAGGCCGAACATCGACGCGGCCAGAACGACGAAGACTAGCGACAGCGCGCCGACCGCCCAGACCGACTGCAGGGCCATCTGCAAATTCTGCCCCGACCAGGCCGCGGCCATGCCCAGAAGGGCGAAGGCGAACGCCAGCCCAAGAACATAGGATCCGGACAGGACGAAGCCCCGCCGGGGGTCGCGACCTTCAACGCCGCGGCCGATCACGCCGGCCAGGATGGGATACATGGGGAAGACGCAGGGCGTGAACGCCAGCAGGATTCCGAAGCCGAAGAAGGCGAGGATCACCCAGGCCGCGCCGCCACGCAGCGACAGCGATTCCACCATTCCGCCGCCCGACTGGAGCAGCACCTCGCCAATCCCGGAGCCGGCCGGGGTCGGAACCGCGGCGACGCCGGGGCTATCGACAAACGACGTCTCGGCGGCGGCGATGGCAAGGGTGCTGGCACTCGCCGCGACTTCGTCCGACGGGGCGCGGGTCGTGAGGGCCTGGGAGGGCACCGCGCGGCCTTCCAACTGAGCCGGCAGGACCACCGCCTCGGTAACCGGCGGATAGCAGATCGAATCCTCGACGCAGCCCTGGTAGGTGATGTTGATCGTTCGGGGAGAACCGGCCCCGCCAAGCGTCGCCTGGGTCAGGGTCGCCTGGCCGGCTCCGCGCCAGATTTCGACGACGCCGAAACCAGGATCATCCTTTTGCTTGCCCGGAGCCAGGTCGAGGGCAAGCGCCGTCTTGCCGTCCGCCGCTGTGGCCACGGTATGCCCCCGGTACAGATAGTGTCCGGGCGCGATGCGCCAGGCGAAGGACACATCTCCGGCCTGGGTTCGGGTAACCGAGAGGTCAAAGGCGTCCTGCGGAGACAGGGGTGCCTGGGCCGTGGCGGGCACAGCACCCCCCAGCGCCGCGACCATCAGGGCGAGGGCCAGCAGCAAACCGGGAGCGAAGGCGAAGCGCTTTTTCATTCGGCGTCGATCGCCATCGCAGCTTAAGTCAGACTTAAGCCTGGAGGCCGACACGATCGCCATGCGCATTCTTGCCGTCGAAGACGACCCCATTCTCGCCAACGGCCTGCAGGTCGGTCTGACCGCCTATGGCTGGACGGTCGATGTCGCCGGGACGGTTCAGGATGCCCTGGCTGCCCTGGAGTGTCACAGCTTCGACGCCCTGGTACTTGATCTCGGCCTGCCGGACGGCGACGGTCTTGAAGTTCTGCGGTTTGTCCGAACACGCGAAATGGCGGTAGCCGTGCTGCTCCTGACCGCCCGCGACTCGACTCCCGATCGCGTCGACGCCTTGGATGCGGGTGCCGATGACTATCTGGGCAAGCCGTTCGATCTGGACGAGCTGGCGGCGCGGCTGCGAGCGGTCCGACGCCGGGTCCTCGGGCGGGCGACCGTGACCCTGAAACACGGAGACCTCGTGCTCGATCCCAAGGCGCGTCTCGCCTGGCTGGGCGACCGTGACCTGCTCCTCTCGCGGCGTGAGTTCACGATCCTCGAGGCCCTGATCGAGCGTCCGGGCCAGGTGTTGTCGCGCGCCCAGCTCGAAGAGCGGCTCTATGGCTGGCAGGAAGATATCGGCAGCAATGCCGTTGAGGTGCATATCCACCATCTGCGCGCCAAGCTGGGCGCGGGACTGATCCGGACCCTGCGCGGCCTGGGATACACACTGCAATGAGTTCGATACGCCTCAGACTGTTCGTCATCCTCGCCCTGGTCTCCACGGTCGTGTGGAGCGTTGCGGCGGGCTGGGTCTATGTCCGTACGCAGCACGAGGTTGAGCGCGTCCTCGACGCCCGTCTGATCGAGGCCTCACGCATGGTCTCCTCCCTGCTGTCCAGCGGTGAGGTAGCTCGCATCCCGTCGACCGGCCCACTGAATTCCACAACGCGCCGGGAGTCCTATGATCGGCAATTATCCTGTCAGATTTGGTCCCTGGACGGCGCGCTGATCGGTCGCTCGGACGGGGCCCCGGGCCGCCGCCTGACGACCCACGCGTCGGGATTCTCCGAGACGACGATCGAGGGGGAGCGCTGGCGCGTCTACGCCGTCGAGAACCGCGAGGCGGGCGTTCGTGTCCTGGTCGGCGACAATCTCGGCATGCGCGATCATCTGGTGCAGAGCGTCATCACCGGTCTGATTGCCCCTGCCGGCCTCGGCCTTCTTGCCATGGCTGGCCTGATCTGGATGTCGGTGGGGCGCGGCCTCGCCCCGATCCGGGCAGTCACCCGCGTCATCGCCGCCCGCGAGGCCAATGATCTGTCGCCCGTCATGACGCCCGAAGCCGCGACCGAACTCAAGCCCTTCACCGACGCCTTGAACGGTCTGATCGGGCGTCTGGGCGCGGCGCGAAAGCGCGAGTCACAGTTCATTTCCGCGGCGGCGCATGAACTGCGCACCCCCTTGGCCGGTCTGCGTGTCCAGGCCCAGATCGCCGCTTCCGCTACTGACAAGACCGTGCGCGACGCTGCCCTGGCGCAGATGACCGCCTCGGTCGATCGTACAGCGCGACTGGTCCGCCAGTTGCTGGAGATGTCACGCAGCGAGGCGCTGTTATCGACCGTTGAGGACCGCCGCTGGATCGCGCTCAACGACGTCTGGCCGGAGCTTCTCCACCGGGCCGGCGACCATGCCGGTATCGAGATTCATGAGCCTGGGCCGGTGAGTCTGCATGCCGGGCCTTATCCGCTGTCGGTCATCCTCGGCAATCTATTGTCCAACGCTGCTGCCTACGCCGCTGCCCGCGTGGATGTGCGGGTGGAGACGGGGGAACCGTTCGCGCGGCTGATTGTCGAGGACGACGGTCCCGGCGTCGCCCCGGACGATCTGGCCAACCTCGGTCATCGCTTTTTCCGCGCCGCCAACGCCCGTCCGGGCGGCCATGGGCTGGGGCTCTCGATCGCCGAGGCCTGCGCCCGGGCCCAGGGTTGGCGAATGGATTATGCGCGCTCAGGTCTGGGCGGCCTGCGCGTCAATCTGAGTCTGCCTGCGGCCGATGTGCGCGCCGAGGTTTGAGATGATCGGGTTCGACAGCTCAGGCCGCGTCTGATTTCAGCCGAACTATGAAGGTCGGTTTCCCTGACAAGGCGGCGTGAGCGGGAGCCTGAAGCCCCGGCCAATCCTCCCCGGTGGCGCAAAAGTTTGCCTCGTCGATCAGATTGATTTCGGGTTCTGGCGCGGCGGAGCAGGTTTTGCGGGGCAGGGCGCTCGCCGCGGGCGTGGGTGCAGTGGATCGCGGTGAAGTCCGCTAAGTGGGCCGTGCGGACGATGCGGCGTTTTAAGAGAGCTGTGCGGACAATTTCGGATGGTCTGGCACCTTAAGAGAATGTTTGTTAAGCGACTTGTGCGGACATTATTGAAAATTAGGGGATTGTTTCGGACAATTCCTGTAGACTCCGCGGTCTTGGGAGACCGTCATGGCTGATATCCTCTTCACGCCCTCGGGCAGCGAAGCGACCGACAGGAAGATCCGGCGCGATCATGAAGCCGGCAAGCTCGTTCGCATCGCGAGCGGCATCTATGTCGAGCCCGGTGCCGAGCCGATCGAGGCCGTGGTGCGCCGAAAATGGTCGATCATCCTCGGCAAGGTGGTTCCCGACGGGGTCGCCACCGACCGAACGGGTATGGAGAGCCAGCCGTGGAGAGACCGATCCAGCGGCGCGCCGCAGGGCGACGCCCTGGTGTTCGTCAGCGCGCCGCGCACCCGCGATGTGATCCGCCTCCCGGGTCTCGAGATGCATATCCGTCAGGGTGTCGGACCCGTCGACGGTGACATTCCCTATCTGGGCTCCTGGCTGGCCGGGCCGGTCCGAAAACTGCTCGACAACCTCGCCCCGTCGCGCGCCCGGAACGGTCCCGCCCGCACTGTGGGCAAGGCGGGTGTCGAGGCCGCGCTGGAAAGTCTGTGCTCGACCCACGGAGAAGAGGGTCTGAACCATATCCGGGACCAGGCCCGGGTTCTGGCGCCCGTCCTTGAGCGTGAGAAGGAATTCGAGGTTCTCAATGGCCTGATCGGGGCGTTGCTCCGGACCCGCCAAGGTAAACTCAGCACGGTGCAGGGCCGGGCCCGCGCCGCCGGCGCGCCTCTGGACCCCGCCTGCGTCGGTCGGCTGGTGACCCTGGCCGACCATCTCCAGGCCCGGGCTCCGCTGTCGATCGCCGATCGTGACACGACCCCGGGGCGCAAGACGAGTGGCGCGTTCATCGAGGCCTATTTTTCCAACTTCATCGAAGGCACGGAATTCGCTGTCAACGAGGCCGTCGAAATCGTCTTCGAAGGCAAGATGCCCGATGCCCGGCCCGAAGACGGGCACGACGTCCTGGGTGCCTACCTCCAGCTGGTCGATCTGGGGCCGCACGCGGCCGGGGGGCGGGGAGCCGACGCCTTCCTCGCTGAAATCCGGGAAAGGCACCGCATCCTCATGGAGGCGCGACCGTCGGTTCGGCCGGGCCAGTTCAAGACCCGGACCAACAAGGCCGGAGATACGACCTTCGTCGCCCCGGACCGCGTCGAGGGAACCCTGCGGGAGGGTGTATCGATCCTCGAGACGCTCAGGGATCCGTTCTCGCGCGCCGTCTTCGTCCATTTCCTGCTGTCGGACGTCCACCCCTTCAACGACGGCAACGGCCGCCTGAGCCGGATTATGATGACGAAGGAGCTGACAGTCGGCGGCCTGTCGCGGATCGTGATCCCGACGGTGTTCAGGGAGGACTATCTCGACGCCCTGCGCGCCCTGTCGCGGCGGAACGACCCCTCCATCCTGGTGAGGTCGCTCGAATTCTGCCAACGGGTGAGCGCGGCCTGCTCGCAGGAGACGACGGACGCCGCGATCACGACGTGGGCGCAGGCCTATGCCTTCTGTGAGAGCCCGCGCCACGCCCGGCTGACGATGCCGAACCCGGCACTGGTCATCGAGACGGTAGATGGCACGCCGGCTCCCACTGACTACTGGCAGGCGCTGAGGCACGACCAACGTGCCCCGATGCCGATCTGATCGGGAGTGCCTTGAGCGGGGCTCTGACGCGCCGCGGTCCCGCACTCAGATCGCGTCTGGAGAAGGTGAGGTGGCGGTCGGGCCGTTCGTTCAGACAGAACCCTTCCGGGACATCGGCAGGGGCGGGACACCCCGACCCTGCGAATGCCCGGGACCGACCGTCTGCCGGACGCCCGCGAAGCGGTCTAGATCGAACCCATGACGCTGCAGGTCGCCAGCCCGGTCAGGACGACCACGACGACCAGCAGCGCTCCGATCAACACCGTTTCCTTGAGGTCGGGTCCATGCGCCCATTCCTCGCGGGGCTTTTCATCATTGCGTGACCACGCCGTTCGCAACCGGGACCACCCTCGCTGCAAGGGACCCGGATCGAGCATCAGCGAAGGCTCAGGGTGGCTGAAATCGCGCAATGATCGCTCAGAGCCTGGCCACCGAACGTCCGTTCCTCAAAGCTTCTCAGGTTGGCGGTTGCCCGCCGATCAAGGACGATGAAGTCGATGAAGTCCCGGTAGCGAGGATTGCATCCTGCGGACTCGTCGCCCGACGCAAGGGCGAGGTCCGAGTTCGGCGGAGATAAATCGTCCCACTCGGCCCAGACGGCGTCATTGGCCATGCCCATGCGCCGGTTGAAATCCCCCAGCACTGCGAAACGCACCCCCTCCACGGCTCTGTCATCGATCCAGCGTTCCATGGCCGGAACCTGCTCGAACAGGACCGGACAGGCGTCGTTCCGGTCTCCGGACGAACACCCCGACTTCAGATGCACCGAAAGCACCCGGATAGGCGCACCGCCCCGGGGCCGAACCATAAGGTCGACGCCTGAGCGAAGGTCGGGATTGCCCACCTGAATGTTGGTGACGTCGGGATGTCGTTCGAATGCCAGACCGTTGCGAACCGCGAACCCGGTGCGCTGGGCATTGATCGTCAGCCCGTCGCGTCCTCGACACGCTCCGCCGCGATCCGTGCCGATCCGGTCCTCGATCACCACAGTATAGATCGCAGGGTTGAACACCCGTTCAGCGGCGGCTTTTGTCTCGACCTCCTGAATGGCAATGACGTCGGCACCGAGGTCGTCCACATAGGCCCGCATCGCCGCATAATCGGCGTCGGTGCGAGGGCGGCATCCGGAGTTATTCCGCTCCGCGAGATGCTCCATATTCCAACTGGCCAGCTTGATGACCGGACCGGAATGGGGGCTGTTGCTCGAGCCGGTCGCCGTGCAGGCGGCGGCGAACAGCGCCAGGGCGACGAAGATGGTTGCGGGCTTCATGCGGCGAATAGAGCAGAAGGCGTCGGCGATGCCTATCGCCCGCCACAGACATGAACTCGACACCGGTTCGGGTAACGCTGAAGCCCCCCCCCGGGGGTCCGGCGCGCAAGTGCGTGGCGTTCCCTTAAGAGATGACGCCGTCCGCGTCGGAGGCGCCGGCGAGGTGGTTGAAGCGAGCGCGCGCCCTGGCTTCGTCATAGAGAATTTCGCTCTGACGAGGCGGTGCGACGACATAGTACATCGTCACGGGAGCCAGCTCCTGGCGCTCGCGGCGCCACAGGGCGAACCCCTCGCGGCCTTCGAGGCGCGTCCAGGCTCCAGCATCGTTGGGGTGGTCCGGAATGGACGCCATCGGGTTTCCTTAAAATGAGTGATCGCGACGGATCCGGAGAGGTCGGGCCTGACCCGATGAAACGCCCTGCAAAAAGCCGGTGCGGCGGTGAGGTCGAATCAGGCCCCAAACAGGCCCGCATCAACGCATTTCAGGGGATGTTGTCACGTCTCGCGAAAGGATCTTACGCATCGACTGCCCCACTACTGCCCCACAAACGCGAATATTCACGAAAAACCCTCCGTGGACGGAGGGAGCGGGTCTGGTAAGTTGCTGTTTTTAAATGGTAAAAATGGTGGATGCGACAGGGATTGAACCTGTGACCCCCTCGGTGTGAACAGGATACCTTATCCGGCCGTTTCAAGGGACTGAAAACTGACCGAAGGGAAGCCTGAAGACTGCGGTTCGGATCCGAAATCGATACGCCTGCAGCGACCCGATACTGGGCTTCGCACCCAGGTTCAGGGCGAACACTCTTCTATTTGAAGGCCCGGAAACGATGGTGCCGCTTGCGTGACTCGAACACGCGACCCCCTCATTACGAATGAGGTGCTCTACCGGCTGAGCTAAAGCGGCCCGGTTGCGAAGGCGAAGCAGCCCGCGCGAGAGGGGCTCTTTATACGGGCGTATCGCGCTTGCCAAGCGCCGCTTTCAAGGTCGCGAGCAATGTGGCTTCGTCCGGGGCGTCCGCCACCGCCGGCGTCAGGCCGACGGCGCTCAGGGGCGCGGCGGCGGCGGGCGAGATACAGGCGATCACGACGCCGGCCAGGCGCGCAGCCGGCAGGGAGACGGGAACCAGGGCGGCCAGGGCCAGGGCCGCGCGCGGGGAGTGGATCAGCACGGCGTCGAACGCCTCTGGCGGCGCGGCGGCGGCGGTCGGGGCGGTGCGATAGACGCTCAGGGGGTGCAGGCTGACGGCCCGGGCGTCGGCGACGCCCAGGGCGGCGGCGAGGTCGCCGGCGGGCGTCTCGGCCTGGGGCGCCAGCAGGGCGGCGTCGCTCAGTTCAGCGGCGATCCGGCGGGCGAGGGCGGTCAGGTCGCCCGAGGCGGAGCGGACGGCGACGAAGCCGGCCTCGCGCGCCGCCTGGGCGGTGGCGTCGCCGACGGCGAAGACCGGCCGGTCGCGCCGGGACGTCAGGGCGGCGAAGGCGGCGACGCCGTTCCGGCTGGTGAAGGCCAGGGCCGCGAACCGATCCAGATCCGGGACGGGCGGGCTCAGGGTCTCCACCGCCAGCAGGGGCTGGATCAGGGGCGTGAACCCCATGCCGCGCAGACGGGCGGCGGTGCGCGACGCGCCGGGCTGGGCGCGGGTGATCCAGACGCGGGGGCTCTGATCCGCGGCGCCCGGGGCCGTCATCCGTCCAGGCTCGCCGGATCGACCTCCTGATCGCCGGCGAAGGCGTGGACCTCGCCGCCCAGCCGTTCGCCCAGGGCGCGGGCGTCGGCCTCGGTGGGCTGGAACAGTTCGCCGACGCGGCGCCAGCGGGCCGATCCATCGGGGCTCAGCATTTCGGTGGTCAGGCGCAGGGTGTCGCCCTCGATCAGGGCGTAGGCGCCGACGGCCGTGCGGCACGATCCCTCCAGCGCGGTCATGGCCCCCCGCTCGGCGGCGACGGCGACGGCGGTCTCCGGATGGTTCAGGGCGGCGACCCAGGGGGCGTCGATGTCCTCGGCGCGGGTCTGGATGGCCAGGGCGCCCTGGCCCGGCGCCGGCAAAAAGGCGTCCAGCGACAGTTTTTCGCGGATATGTTCGGTCACGCCCAGCCGGGTCATGCCCGAGACGGCCAGCAGTATGGCGTCGAAATCCCCCTCGGCGGCGCGGCGCAGCCGGGTGTCGATATTGCCGCGCAGCATCTCGACCTTCAGATCGGGCCGCAGGGCCAGGGCCTGGGCCTGGCGCCGCAGGCTGGCGGTGCCCAGCCGCGCGCCGAAGGGCAGTTGGTCGAAACTGTCGAAGTCGCGGCTGATGAAGGCGTCGCGGGCGTCCTCGCGTTCCGGGATGGCGGCGATGCACAGGCCCTCGGGCTGTTCGGCGGGGACGTCCTTCATCGAGTGGATGGCGATGTCGATCCGCCTGGCCAGCAGGGCCTCCTCGATCTCCTTGGTGAACAGCGCCTTGCCGCCCATCTCCATCAGGCGGCGGTCCTGGATCCGGTCGCCGGTGGTGACGATCTCGACCAGGGGCACGGCGGCCTCGATCTCGGCCTCGGCCACGCCGAGCGCCCGGCCGATGGCCCGCTGCATCATGCCCGATTGGGCCAGGGCCAGCTTGGACCGCCGGGTGCCGATGCGGAGAGGAAGGTTCATGATCGTTGCTTACCGGACGCCGGATCGCTACCTCGACCCGATGGAGAGTTCCGCCGACTATAGCAGCGGCGCCGCAGCGGCAACCGGACGCGATGTCCGACCTCTGACGGTGCTGGGTCTCGAGACCAGCTGCGACGAGACCGCCGCCTCGGTGGTGCGCCTGCACCCGTCCGAACGGGGCGGCCGGGCCGAGGTCCTGTCCTCGGTCGTCCACAGCCAGATCGACGACCATGCGGCCTATGGCGGCGTCGTCCCCGAAATCGCCGCCCGCAGCCATGTCGAGATGATCGCCGGGGTCACGCGCCGCGCCATGGCCGAAGCCGGTCTGGGCTATGACGGCCTGGACGGAATCGCCGCAACCGCCGGGCCGGGCCTGGTCGGCGGCGTCATGGTGGGCCTCAGCTTCGGCAAGGCGGCGGCCCTGGCGCGGGGTCTGCCCCTGGTGGCGGTCAATCACCTGGAGGGGCATGCGGTCTCGGCCCGGCTGGGCGAGGAGGTCGCCTATCCCTTCCTGCTGCTGCTGGTCTCCGGCGGTCACTGCCAACTGCTCGAGGTGCGCGGCGTCGGCGACATGAGCCGGATCGGCGCCACTATCGACGACGCGGCCGGCGAGGCCTTCGACAAGATCGCCAAGGCCCTGGGCCTGGGTTATCCCGGCGGGCCGGCGCTGGAGCGGCTGGCGCAGCAAGGCGACGGCTCGAAGATCGATCTTCCGCGCGCCCTGTTGGGCCGCAAGGACTGCGACTTCTCCTTCTCGGGTCTGAAGACGGCCGCCTTCCGCATCGCCCAGACCTGCGAGACCGAGCAGGACAAGGCCGATCTGGCCGATGCGGTCCAGACCGCCATCGCCCGGCAACTGTCGGATCGCTCCGAGCGGGCCCTGGCCGCCTATGCCGAGACCCACGATCATCGCCTCTTTGTCGTCGCGGGCGGCGTGGCCGCCAACAAGACCATTCGTGCGACCCTGCAGGCGACGGCGGCGAAACACGGCTTCGACTTCCTGGCGCCGCCCATGGCCTATTGCACCGACAACGCCGCCATGATCGCCCTGGCGGGAGCCGAGCGGCTGGCCCTGGGGCTGACCAGCGACATCGACGTGGTCGCCCGGCCGCGATGGCCGCTGGACGAAGCCCGCGCCCTGGCCGATCCTTCGCACAAGCCGGGCCGCAAGGGCGCGAAAGCATGACCAACGAGACCGCCTCGGGAGGGCGCATGGAATTCCGCACCGCAGGGGTTATCGGCGCCGGCGCCTGGGGCACCGCCCTGGCCCAGGTCTGCGTCCGCGCCGGATTGGAGACGACGCTTCAGGCGCGCGAGCCCCAGCTGGTCGAGACCCTGGCGACGACGCGGGCCAATGACCTGTATCTGCCGGGCGTCACCCTGGCCGAGGACCTGAAATTCACCGCCGACCTAGCCGATCTGCGCGACTGCGACCTGATCCTGGCCGTGCCCCCGGCCCAGCATATGCGGGCGACCCTGACGGCCTTTGCGCCCCATCACCGCGCCGGCGTGCCGGTCGTGCTCTGCTCCAAGGGCGTGGAGCGGGGCACGATGAAACTGATGACCGAGGTGCTGGCCGAGACCCTGCCGGACGCGCCGGCGGCGGTCCTGTCCGGCCCCAGTTTCGCCGGCGAAGTGGCGCGCGGCCTTCCGACCGCCGTCACCCTGGCCTGCGCCGATCCTGTGCTGGGCCAGGCCCTGCTGAACACCCTGTCGGCGCCGGGCTTCAGGCCCTATCTGGCCACCGACCTGGTCGGGGCCGAGGCGGGGGGGGCGCTGAAGAATGTGCTGGCCATCGCCTGCGGCGTGTCCGAGGGACGGCAGCTGGGCCGCAGCGCCCACGCCGCCCTGATCACGCGCGGTTTTGCGGAAATGACCCGCCTCGCCGTCGCCATGGGCGGCCAGGCCGAGACGGTGGCGGGGCTGTGCGGTTTGGGCGATCTGGTCCTGACCTGCTCCAGCCCCCAGTCGCGCAATATGAGCCTGGGTCTGGCCCTGGGCCAGGGCCAGACGGTCGAACAGGCCCTGGCCGGCAAACGTTCGGTGGCCGAAGGCTACGAGAGCGCGCCGGCCGTGCGCGCCCTGGCCGCGCGCCTGGGCGTCGAGACCCCCATCGCCGAGGGCATCGCCGCCCTGCTGGCCGGCGAGATCACCGTGGATGGCCTGATCGACGGCCTGCTGTCGCGCCCGCTGAAGGCCGAGCGTGTCTGACCAGGCGCCGACCGAGCGCAAACGGGTCTGGAAGACGCCGCCGAACGTGGCCCTGTGCGCCGAGGCCGACATCGCCGAGCCCGGCGCGCGCGGCTTCGTGCTTCAGATCGGCGAGGCCTTCTTCCATGGTTTCGTGGTGCGCAAGGACGGGGCGGTGGCCGGTTGGGTCGATCGCTGTCCGCACGCCGGTTTTCCCATCGCCATGGAGATCGACCGTTATCTGACCCCGGACGGCGCCCTGATCCTGTGCGGCTGGCACGGGGCGGTGTTCGAACCCCTGACCGGCGAATGCAAGGGCGGCCCCTGCGCTGGCGGGCGACTGACGCCCTGGCCGGTGACGACCAGCGGCGGCGTCATCCGCACGGCCTAACCGCCCCCACACGCCGGGGCGCGGGGGCGGAAGCGGCTTCAGTCCAGCGGCTTCAGTCCAGCGGCTGGGGCCGGGTCACGACCGGAGCGTTCGGGTCGGTCTGGGCCGGATGCGCGGCGGTCGGCGCGGGCGAGGGGGTGACGACGACGACCGGCGCCGGCGTTGCGGAGGGGGGCGTCGAGACGGCCGCCGGGGCCTGAGCCGTCGGGACCCGGGGCGCCGGGGTTTGCGTCGTTGATTGCGCCGGCGTCTGGGGACGCGTCGTCGTCGCGGGGCGAGCGGACGAGGTCGGGGGCGTGGTCGGAACCGGGGCCGCTGCAGGCCGCGCGGCCGCACCCGCGGGTGTTTCCTCGACCGGTGCGGCTTCAACGGGCGCTGCGGTCTCGACCGGCGTCTCCACGGGCGCGGCGGCCGGCGTCAGGGCTTCAGGCGCAACGGCTTCGGGCGCCGCCGCCGGGGCGGGCGCAACCGGCGCGGCCACAGGGGCGGGACGCAGGGCGAACCACAGGCCGCCGCCGACCGCCAGAACCGCCAGCACCCCGACGCCGATGTACAGCGGCAGGCGCGACGGCCGCCGGGTCGCCGCGCGCGCGAAACTGGGCGTGACCGAAGGGGCGGCCTCAACAGCAGGAGACGGCTCAAGCGGGGCCAGGGCGGGGGCCGCGACCATAGGCGCCGCAGCGACCTGTTCGGCGACATCAGGCTGATCGACAGGCGTCGAAGGGGCGTTGGTCAGACCCGCGCCGGGCAGGGGCCGCACGGTCGTGTCGGCGCTGGGCGCGGGCGCGGGAGCGGGAGCAGGCTTGGGCTGTGGCGCAGGCGTCACCGGACCGGAGCGCGGACGCGCCTGGGGGATCAGCGACCCGCTCAGGATATTGCCGCCGGCGCGCGGCGCAGGGACACGGCGCGGCGGCTCCTGAACCTGTCCCGAAACCTGGCCCCCGCTCGGGCCTGTCTGGCCCAGCGGCGTCGTGCGCGGCGGGCGATTGGGAATCCGGTCCAGCGGATTGGGCGCGACCGGCACCGGGCCGACGTGGAAGGTGGTCGTGGGCATGCGCCCCCAGGTCACCTGTTTGCGCACGAACGGCTCCGGCGGTCCTCCCGATGGACCGTTCGAGGCGGGCGGCGTAGCGGGGGTGATCTTGGCGTCGTCGGACATGATACTCTAATCGCTGGCGATCTGGCCGGTTTCGTGACGGCTCAGCTCTTGAGGCGGTAGCCGGTCTTGAACATCCACATGACCACGGCCAGGCAGACGACGAAGAAGCCCAGGGTGGCGGCCACGCTGATGCCGATGGGAACGTCGCCCTGGCCATAGAAGGTCCAGCGGAAGCCCGAGATCAGATAGACCACCGGATTGAAATGGGCCACCGCGCGCCAGACGTCAGGCAGCATGTTGATCGAATAGAAGGAGCCGCCCAGGAAGGTCAGGGGCGTCACGATCAGCATGGGGATGAAGTTCAGCTGTTCGAAACTGCCGGCCCAGATGCCGATGATGAAGCCGAACAGGCTGAAGGTCACCGAGATCAGCACCAGCATGGCCAGCATGCCTACAGGGTGCAGCACCTGCAGCGGCACGAACAGGGTCGAGGTGGCCAGGATGATCAGGCCCAAGACCGCCGACTTGGTCGCCGCCGCCCCGACATAGGCGATCACCACCTCTAGCGACGACACGGGCGCCGACAGGATCTCGTAGATGGTGCCGGTGAATTTCGGGAAATAGATGCCGAAGGAGGCGTTGAAGATCGACTGGGTGAACAGGCTCAGCATGATCAGGCCCGGCACGATGAAGGCGCCATAGGCCACGCCGTCGATCGCCTCCATCCGGCTGCCGATCGCGCTGCCGAAGACGATGAAATAGAGGGCGGTGGTGATCACCGGCGTGACCACGCTCTGCCAGATGGTGCGCAGGGCCCGCGCCATCTCGAAGCGATAGATGGCCCAGACGCCATGTCCGTTGAAGTTCATCAGACGGTCTCCCCATCGCGGTGGACCAGGCTGACGAAGATGTCTTCCAGCGAGCTCTGGCGGGTGTTCAGATCCTTGAAGCCGATATTCAGCCGTTCCAGCCGGCGGATCAGCGACGGCACGCCGGTGTCGTCGGCCTGGGCGTCGAAACTGTATTCCAGCTCGCTTCCGTCGGCCTTCAGCGCCAGATCCCAGTCGGACAGGTCGGCCGGCAGGGCGGGCAGGGGTTCGATCAGGTTCAAGGTCAGGGTCTTCTTGCCCAGCTTCTTCATCAGGGCGGTCTTTTCCTCGACCAGGATCAGTTCGCCGTTCAGGATCACCCCCACCCGGTCGGCCATCTCCTCGGCCTCCTCGATATAGTGGGTGGTCAATATGATGGTGACGCCCCGCTCGCGCAGCTTTCGGACCATGGCCCACATGTCGCGGCGCAGTTCGACGTCCACCCCGGCGGTCGGCTCGTCCAGGAACAGGATGTCCGGCTCGTGGCTCAGGGCCTTGGCGATCATCACCCGGCGCTTCATCCCACCCGAGAGGGTCATGATCTTGGCGTCGCGCTTGTCCCACAGGGACAGGTCTCTCAGGATCTGCTCGATCAGGGCCGGGTTCGCCGCCTTGCCGAACAGGCCCCGGCTGAAGGTGACGGTGGCCAGGACGGTCTCGAAGGCGTCGGTGGTCAGTTCCTGCGGCACCAGGCCGATCTTGGTGCGGGCGGCGCGGAAGTCCTTCCTGATGTCGTGACCGTCGGCGACCACGGTCCCCGTCGTGGCGTTGACGATGCCGCAGACGATGGAGATCAGGGTGGTCTTGCCCGCTCCGTTCGGACCCAGCAGGGCGAAGATCTCGCCCTTCTCAATGGTCAGGTCTACGCGTTTCAGCGCCTGAAGCCCCGACTTGTAGGTCTTGGTCAGGCCTTCGATCTCGATAACCGGCATGGGCGCTCCTGATCCGAGGCGGAAACGCCTGGCGTCGTCGTGGCGGGAATATGGCGTGCCATCGGCTGGGCTCAAGGGGCGCCGGTCTCTGCAGGGACGAGAAGCCGTTGTTAACCCAAAGACGGCACGGTGGCGTCTTCGTCGCCTGCAGACGGGAGTGCCTCTTGTCCTCGCTGTCCGTCGCCCACCGCGCCGCCCTGCAGGCGGTCGTCCAGGCCGCGCCTGACGCCGTGCTGACGCAGCTGCGTGCGGCCGTCCCGTCCCTGGGCGGGGACAAGGCGGCGGAACTGACCGCCATGATCGTGCAGGAGGCGCGCGACCGCGCCCGGCGCGACCAGGCCTTCGCCCCCCTTCTGCCCCTGTTCCAACCCCGCGCCGACCGAACTCCGGCCCTGATCTTTCCGCCGGCCGTCCTGGCGCGGGTCTGGCGCGAGGCGCGGACGGGCGAGGAGGCCTTCCTGGGATTGCTGGACGGGGCGGGCGTCGGCGAGGGCGAATGGACCCTGGCGGCGGATCGGCTGTGCGCGCGGGCGGCTGCGGTGCTGCGGGACCGGCCTCGCGACGTCTGGCCGGACGACCAATGGCCCGACCCGACGGCCGGCCAGGCTGAAACCCCGGCCGCCAGCCCGGCGGAACTGGCCGGTTGTTTCGACCTGGCGCCCCTGGCGCGAACCGCCGTGGCCCGCCTGTCGGTCTGGCTGGAGCGGCCCGACGACAATCAGTTGGCGGGGCTGCGGCTGCTGATCCAGGACTGTCTGGCGATATCGCCCGAGGGCGGGCGGCGGATGATCGACATTCTGTTCGCCCATGTCGCCGACGCTGAGCGGATGCTGCGGATCGTCACGCGCACCAGCCGCCTGGCCGACACCGAGGCCATTCTCAGCCATTCCGAAATGGGCGTCTTCGTCGAACGGCTGCTGACGTCGGTCCAGAGCCGTGTCCAGCGCATCGCCGCCTGTCTGTCGCCCCGCGACGGGCCGGACATGGCCCAGGCGGTGGAGGATGCGACCTGGTGCGCCGGGGTGCTGGCGGAAATGGACATGACCCTGATGGTCCGGCCCGATTCGCCCTGGGGCAAGACGGCGCGGATGGCGCGGGTCCAGGTGGCCGGCCAGCTGTCGGGCCTGATGAAATCGACCTCGGCCGCCGTCCACGCCGCCCTGCCGATGAAGCGTCAGGTCCTGACCGGGCGGATGACGCGCCTGTGCCCCTGGCTGGAGGCGCCGGCCAAGGGCGAACCCATCGAGGCGGCGGCCGCCCTGCTGGCGGCGGTTTCGGGCCTGCGCGGCGCGGCCAACACCTTCGGCTGCGAGGCGGACCGGATGGCGCTGAAGACCGAGCTGACCGACTATCTGTCCACCTGGGCCAATGAGGCGCTGGACAGCATCGCCGACGGCGATGTGGCCGATCCCGATCAGGCCCTGCGTCTGGTCGGAACGGCGGCCCGTTTCCTGACCCTGGTCGAGGCGCTGGAGGCGGCGCGGGCGGTGCGACGACGCGCGGCCGCCGCCGAGGCCGCAAGGGCGACGACAGGTGTGACGACTGGGGCCACGACTGGGGCCTCGCCCGGCGTCGTCTGATGCGATAGACGGCGGGGATGATCGTCTTCTGGATAATGACCGGCCTGGCGGCGGCGATGGCCGGCCTGCTGGTGCTGACCGGGGCGCGACGCGGGGCTGATGCGGCCGGCGCCGACGCCGATGTCGGCGGTCGCGAACTGGACGAACTGGACCGGTTGAAGGCGCGCGGCCTGCTGGACGAAACGGCCCACGCCGCCGCACGGGCCGAGGCGGGGCGGCGGCTGCTGGCGGGTCAGGCCGTGGCTGCGGCCACGCCCGTGGCCGGCCGGCATGACCGCTTCTGGGTGTTGGGCGGGATCGCGGCGACGACGGCGGGGGCGCTGGCCCTCTATGTCCTGACCGGGTCGCCGGGTCTGCCGGACCAGGCCTATGAGCGGCGGGTCGATCAATGGTCCACCCAGCTGGAAACCCTGGAGCCGGCGCAGCTGGCGGCGGTGACGGCGCGGGTGGCGCGGGACAATCCCCAGGACCGTCAGGCCTTGGCCATGCTGGGCGCGGCCCGGTTCGCCGCCGACGATCCGCTGGGCGCCGCCTCGGCCTTTCGCCGGCTGATCGAACTGGAGCCCGGCGACGCCCGGGCCTGGGCGCGGCTGGGCGAAAGCCTGGTGCGGGCCGATGACGGCCGGATCGGCGGCGACGCCGAGGCCGCCTTCCGCCAGGCGGTGAACCTGGACCCGGACCAGTTGGGCGCCCGCTTCTTCCTGGGCCAGGCGGCGCTGGAGCGGGGCGATACGACGACGACGCGCGCCCAGTGGACGCCCCTGATCGCCGCCCTGGACCCGGCCGACCCCCGCCGGATCGACCTGGAACGGCGCCTGCCTGCGGATAAGGCGCAATGACACATTGGCGGCCGGCCCCGGCCGCTATAGACCCAAGAAAAATTCCGTCGGGGAGCGGAACCGCCAAGTCATGAGCTGGCTGCCGAAATCGCCGAAGGCGCGCCGTCGTCTGTGGGTCGTCGCCGCCGTGGCCCCGATCCTGGCCCTGGCGGTCGGCCTGTCGCTGTGGGCCATGCAGGACAGCGTGACCTTCTTCTATTCCCCGTCCGAGGCCACCGCCGACAAGGCGCCGGAAGGCCGCGACATCCGTCTGGGCGGTCTGGTCGAGACCGGCAGCGTGCGGAAATCCGGCGACGGGCTCGTGGTCTTCACCGTCACCGACAATATCGCCGTGACCCAGGTCCAGTATCACGGCGACCTGCCCGACCTGTTCCGCGAGGGGCAGGGGATCGTGGCCCAGGGTTCGTTCGGCGCCGACCGCGTCTTCCACGCCAGCCAGGTCCTGGCCAAGCACGACGAGAACTATATGCCGCGCGAGGTCGCCGACCGGATCAAGGCCAAGGGCGAGTGGCGGCCGGAGACCTCGACCAAGACCACGCGCTCAAGCAGGCCGCAGGCCGATAGCGCAACGAACAGTCTATGATCGCCGAACTCGGGGCCTTCGCCCTATCCCTGGCCCTGGCCCTGTCGATCCTGCAGACGGCGCTGTCGGCGGCAGGGCGCTGGCGGCGCAGTCCGGTGCTGGCGGGCGCGGCGCAAGGAGCGGCCCTGGCGGCGGCGGGCGCCGTCGCACTGAGTTTCGCGGCCCTGATCTACGCCTTCGTCGTCTCCGACTTCTCGGTCTCCAACGTCGCGGCCAACAGCCACACCGACAAGCCGATGCTGTACAAGGTCGCCGGCGCCTGGGGCAGTCACGAGGGGTCGCTGCTGCTGTGGTGCCTGGTTCTGACGGTCTTCGGCGGAGCCCTGGCCCGCGCGCGCGGCCTGCCGTTCGGGCTGAAGGCCTCGGCCGTGGCGGTTCAGGGGGCGCTGGGATCGCTGTTCCTGGCCTTCGCCGTCTTCACTTCCAGCCCCTTCACCCGCCTGGACCCCGCGCCGTTCCAGGGGGCGTCGCTGAACCCGCTGCTTCAGGACCCGGCCCTGGCCGTGCATCCGCCGCTGCTCTACGCCGGCTATGTCGGCTTCTCCGTCTGCTTCTCCCTGGCGGTCGCCGCCCTGATCGAGGGCCGGGCCCAGACCGCCTTCTGGCCCGCCTGGGGCCGGTGGGTGCGGCCCTGGGCCCTGGCCAGCTGGGCCCTGCTGACCGTCGGCATCACCCTGGGGTCCTTCTGGGCCTATTATGAGCTGGGCTGGGGCGGCTGGTGGTTCTGGGATCCGGTCGAGAACGCCAGCTTCATGCCGTGGCTGGCGGGCGCGGCCCTGCTGCACAGCGCGGTGGTGACCGAGCGGCGCGGGGCGCTGGCGGGCTGGACGGTGTTTCTGGCCCTGCTGGCCTTCAGCTTCTCCATGCTGGGCGCCTTCCTGGTGCGGTCCGGGGTGCTGACCAGCGTCCACGCCTTCGCCGTCGATCCCCAGCGCGGGCTGATGCTGCTGGCCATCCTGGGCCTTACGGCCGGCGCCGCCTTCGCCCTGTTCGCCTGGCGCGCGCCCCAGCTGAAAGGCGGCGGCCTGTTCGCCCCCGTCAGCCGCGAGGGCGCCCTGGTGCTGAACAACCTGTTCCTGACAGCCGCCGCCGCGACCGTTCTGCTGGGCACCCTCTATCCCCTGATCCTGGAGGCGGCGTCCGGCGCCACCATCTCGGTCGGCCCGCCCTATTTCGCCGCCACCTTCGTTCCCCTGATGACCGTGGCTTTCATCATCCTGCCCGCCGGGCCTCTGCTGGCGTGGAAGCGGGGCGACCTGACCGGGGCGATGCAGAGGCTGGCCGTCGCGGCGGGCCTGGCCCTGGTTTCGGCCCTGGCCGCCTACGCCCTGTGGGAGCCCAGAAAGGCTTTCGCCGCCGTCGGGATCGGCCTGGGGGCCTGGCTGATCCTGGGTTCGCTGGCCGAGGTCGCGGAGCGGGCGCGCCTGTTCCGCGCCTCGGGCGCCGAGACGATGCGTCGTCTGAAAGGTCTGCCGCTGGGCGCCTGGGGCATGAGCCTGGCCCACCTGGGCCTGGGCGTCTTCATCCTGGGGGCGGTGGTCGAGACCGGCTTCAAGGCCGAGGCCGCGCGCGCCCTGTCCCTGGGCTCGAGCGTCTCCGCCGGCCCCTGGACCGTGACCCTGGACCAGGTGCGGGTGGTCGAGGGGCCGAACTATCTGGCCGAACAGGGCCGGCTGACCGTGCGGCCGTCGAACGACCGGGGCCGGGCGGAGACGGTGACGGCCGAACGCCGCTTCTTCCCCGCCGGCGGCCAGACCACGACCGAGGTCGGGCTGGATTTCCGCGGGCTGGACGACGTCTATGTGGTGATGGGCGAACGGGCGGGCAGCCCGGCCGAACCCGCCTGGGTCGTGCGCCTGTACTGGAACCCCTGGGCGCGGCTGATCTTCCTGGGGCCGATGATCATGGCGTTCGGGGGGCTGCTGTCCCTGCTGGACCGCCGGCTGCGGCTGGGCGTCGGGCCGCGTCGGAGGAAGGCCCCATGAGGCGGCTTATCCTGCTGATCGCGCCCGTTCTGGCGCTGATGCTGACGGCGGCCGAGCCCGCCGCCGCGCCCGACCGGCCCCTGGCCGACCCGGCTCAGGAGGCCCGCGCCCAGGCCCTGTTCGAGGACGTGCGCTGCGTCGTCTGCCAGCACGAGGCCATCGCCGACAGTCCGGCGGGCGTCGCCGGCGACATGCGCCGTCTGATCCGCGAAGAGATCGCCGCCGGCGCCACGGATCAGGCGGTGCGCGACGACCTGGTGCGTCGGTTCGGCGACTATGTGCTGTTCACCCCGCCGGTGCGGGCTGGAACCTGGCTGCTGTGGTTCGGGCCGTTCGCTCTGGCGGCCCTGGCGCTGCTGGTCATCCTGGTCCGCGCAGGTCGCGGCGCCGTCGAGGCGCAGCCCCTTTCCCCGGATGAGGAACGTCGACTGCAAGACATTCTCGCAAATGAGAAGCTTCGCCGTGATCTGGACGCAACCTCGCCTCACGACGGGCGCTAGTCGAGATCATCCATCGAACACCGGAATTGGCGTCGCGCCGGTTCGGCCTATATCAAGAGCCAAGACGGGGCGTCGCCCCGAGAGGATCGCAAGGACCAAGATGCTGAAGCGCAAAGAGTTCATTCTCGGGGCCGCGGCCGGCCTGACCCTGGCGGCGGCGGCGACCGCAGGCGGGGTCATCAACTGGCCCGGCGCGCACGCCGACCCCCAGGCGGTGAACCGGCTCACCCCCGTGCCGGCCAACGGAAACAGCTTCTCGCCCCCGCCGGGCGCGCCCAACAGCTTCGCCAACATCTTCGAACAGGTGGCCCCCGCCGTTGTTCAGATCGACGTGACGGTGAAGGTCGAACAGCCCCAGGGCGGCGCCTTCCAGATCCCCGGCCTGCCGTTCCAGTTCGTTCCGCCCCAAGGGCGCGGCGGCCAGGGCGAGGAGGACGAGCCTCAGACGACCCAGGGCGCCGGTTCCGGCTTCTTCATCTCCCAGGACGGCTTCATCGTCACCAACAACCACGTCGTCGCCGACGCCACCGAGATCAAGGTCAAGATGTCGGACGGCCGCGAACTGCCGGCCCGCCTGATCGGCCGCGACCCCGGCACGGACCTGGCCGTGATCAAGGTCGAGGGGAACGACTTCAAATACGTCAGCTTCGAAGAGACCGCCCAGCCGCGCGTCGGCGACTGGGTCATTGCGGTCGGCAACCCGTTCGGCCTGGGCGGTACGGCGACCGCCGGCATCGTCTCGGCCAAGGCCCGCGACATCGATCCGTCCGGCTATAACGACTACATCCAGATCGACGCCGCCATCAACCGGGGCAACTCGGGCGGCCCGACCTTCGACATCTACGGGCGCGTCATCGGCGTGAACTCGGCCATCTATTCGCCCACGGGCGGATCGGTCGGCATCGGCTTCGCTATTCCGGCTGAGACCGCCAAGTCGATCACCGAGCGGCTGATGCGCGGCCAGGCGATCGAGCGCGGCTACGTCGGCCTGGGCCTGCGCAGCCTGTCCCCCGACTCCTGGGAAGCCCTCGGCCAGCCCAAGGACTTCAAGGGCGCCTATGTCGAGACCGTCACCGAGGACGGCCCCGCCGCCCGCGCGGGCGTCAAGGTCAACGACATCCTGGTTGCCGTGAACGGCGAGGCCATCGACAGCAGCGCCGAGGCCACCCGTCGGGTCGGCGCGGCCAAGCCTGGCGACACCATCCGCCTGGAGGTCATCCGCGACGGCCGTCGCCAGACGCTGAACGTCCGCTCCGGCGTCCGCCCGTCAGACGAAGAACTGAACGCCGGCGAGGAGGGCGGCTCCTCCGCGCCCGGTCAGGCCCAACCCGGCCAGAGCGAAACCATCGAGGGCCTGGCGGTCACCCCGCTCAGCGCCGCCGCGCGGTCGCGCTTCAACATCCCCGAAAGCGTGAACGGGGTTGTCATCACCAATGTCGCCCAGGGGTCTTCGGCGGCGCGTCTGGGCTTCCAGCCCGGCTTCGTCATCACCCGCGCCAACGGCCGCGCCATCGCCTCGGCGGCGGATCTGCGGACGGCGGTTCAGGAAGCCAAGTCGGCCGGACGTCCCAGCATCCTGCTGTTCGTCCGCACGCCCCAGGGCACCAGCCCGGTGCCGCTCCGCTTCGCCACGGAAGAATGATCGGCATTCTGACCAAGCCTTAACTCGTCAATCGCCGCCGATGCGCTACCATCGGCGGCGATTTTGATTCCGGGAGGGGTTCCATGCGGATTTTGGTGGTCGAAGACGACGCGGAGGCGGCGACCGCCATGGTGCGGGGCCTGTCCGAAGCCGGGCATGACGTCACCCATGCCGTGGACGGGGCCTTCGGCCTGCTGGAATCGCAAAAGGGCGGCTACGACGTCTATGTGGTGGACCGGATGATGCCGCGCCTGGACGGCGTCGGCATGGTCGAGACGGTCCGCAAGGGCGGGGACCAGACCCCGGTCCTGTTCCTGTCGGCCCTGGGCGAGGTCGAGGACCGGGTCACGGGCCTGAAGGCCGGCGCCGACGACTACCTGGTCAAGCCCTACGCCTTCGCCGAACTGATCGCGCGGGTCGAGGCCCTGTCGCGCCGTCGCGAGACCGGCGGGGTCCAGACGGTGCTGAAGGTCGGCGACCTGGAGATGAACCTGATCGCCCGCACCGTCCATCGCGGCGCGACCGAGATCGATCTCCAGCCGCGCGAGTTCCAGTTGCTGGAGTTCCTGATGCGCCACGCCGGCCAGTCGGTGACCCGCACCATGCTGCTGGAGAAGGTGTGGGAATATCATTTCGACCCCCAGACCAACGTCATCGACGTCCATATCAGCCGCCTGCGCTCCAAGATCGACAAGGGTTTCGACCGGGCGATGCTGCAGACGGTGCGCGGCGCGGGGTATCGGTTGGAGGCTTAGCCATAATTCTCCCTCCCCTTTATGGGGAGGGACGATCGCGCAGCGATCAGGGTGGGGAAGTACTGATGTCCTCCGAGACAGACCGCGCCCGCGCGATGCGCAAGACGATGACCCCGCCCGAAGCCCGGATGTGGACGAATTTGAAGCTGCTGCGACCAGCGGGTTTTCATTTCCGCCGTCAGGCGCCCTTCAAAGGCTATTATCTGGACTTTGTCTGTTTCCAGCATCGGTTGGTGATCGAGGTGGACGGTCAGGCCCATCTCAGTGATGAACAGATACGCCATGACCGGATCAGGGATGCAGTGTTGGCGAAAGAAGGCTTCGTCACCCTGCGATTCGACAATGCGGCGATCCGCGACAGTATCGGCGATGTGATGACCTATATTCGGGCCAGACTTGAGGACTCCCCCACCCGGGCGTCGCTTCGCGCCGCCGTCCCTCCCCATGAAGGGGAGGGAGAATAGATGCGTCTTCCCTCCCTCCTTCGCCGCACGCCCTTCCGGCTGACCCTGCTGTTCCTGGCCCTGTTCGTGGCGGCGGCGGGGGCGATCCTGGCCTATGTCTATTTCGCCTCGGCGTCCGAGGCCCAGACGCGGGCGCGGACCGACGTCGAGACGGAACTGGCCGCCCTGACCGCCGTCCACCGCACGCGCGGGATTGACGCCCTGAACCAGGCCCTGGTCGAACGCACGATCCGGGGCGGTCCCTATCTGTATCTGCTGACCGGCCCGGACGGTAAGATCGTCACCGGCAATCTGTCGGTCATGCCCTTCGACCTGAAGGAGGCGCGCCGGACCGGGACCGGCGAATGGAGCACCTTCCGCCTGACCAGCACCGATCCCGACGGCCGGGTCCAGACCCGCCGCTCCATCGGGGTGATCATGCCGCTGGCGGGGGGCGACACCCTGTTCGTCGGCGAAGATATCGGCGGGATCGAGGAATATCTGTCGCGCCTGACCCAGGCACTGTGGGGGGCGATGGCCCTGGTCATGCTGCTGGGCCTGGCGGGCGGTCTCTACATCAGCCGCCGGGTCGAAAGCGCCATGGCCGGGCTGAACCGCGTGGTCCAGGCGGTGCAGGACGGCGACCTGAAGGTCCGCGCCCCCATCCGCAACTCGGGCGACGAACTGGACGAACTGGGCCAGGGGCTGAACGTCATGCTGGACCGGCTGGAGGGGTCGATGGCCTCGATCCGCCACGCCGGCGACGCCATCGCCCACGACCTGCGCTCGCCCCTGACGCGGATGCGGGCCAAGCTGGAGGTGGCCCTGATCGACGCCGAGGCGGGCAAGATCGACGGGGTGGACGCCCTGGGCATCGCCCTGGACGAGGCCGATCATCTGCTGAAGACCTTCAACACCGTCCTGGCCATCGCCCGGCTTCAGGCCGGCGGGGCGCCGGATCCCAAGCCGATGGATGCGGGCGAACTGGCCGCCGACATGGCCGAGCTGTACGAACCGGCGGCCGAGGACAAGTCGATCGACTTCTCGTCCGAGGTGGAAACCGGCCTGATGATCGAGGGCAACCAGCCCTTCCTGGCCCAGGCCCTGGCCAATCTGATCGACAACGCCATCAAATACACCCCGGCCGGCGGGGCGGTGAAGCTGCGGGCGCGGCGGCGGTCGTCGGGCGAGATCGAATATTCGGTCACCGACACCGGCCCCGGCGTGCCGGAAGAGGACCGCGAGCGCGTCGTTCAGCGGTTCGTGCGTCTGGACAACAGCCGCACGGAACCGGGCTCGGGCCTGGGCCTGTCCCTGGTCACGGCGGTGGCCGAGGCCCACGGCGGCCGGGTGGTGCTGGACGAAGGCCCCGGCGCCTATGGCGGCTTCGGGCCGGGCCTGCGGGTGGCCCTGGTGCTGCCCCCGGCTTCATCCTCGACCTGACTTCATCATTTCCGCTCATCCCGGCGAAAGCCGGGACCCAGTTCTTTGGGCGATCAGACTTGTGGCGCGTGTCGGGATCGTGGTCCAACGGCGGCGCCGAGCGAAAGCACCTGGGTCCCGGCTTTCGCCGGGATGAGCGGAAAAGTTGAATGCCCGATCCCAAGCCCCAGCCCCTGTTCCAGATACTGACCCCCGCAGGGCCTGTCGCGAACCCCGCCGCCGCCGAACGCCTGCTGGAGACCCTGATCGAGGCCGCCGACGCCGACGGCTGGCGCGAGACCCTGGACGCCGCCTGGCCCGCCCTGGCGCCCGTGGCCGGCGCCTCGCCCTATCTGGCGGGCCTGATGCGTCGTCGGCCGGCTCATCTGCGTCGGATTCTGGAACGGGACCCGACGTCGGGCCTGATCCGCATCCTCGCCGACACCGACGCCCTGGACGCCGAACCCGACGATGTCCGCGCGCCGCTCCGGGTGTTGAAGGCCGATCTGCACCTGCTGACGGCCCTGGCCGATCTGGGCGGGGTCTGGGATCTGGACCAGGTGACGGGCGCCCTGTCCAGCTTCGCCGACGCCGCCTGCCGCGCCGCCCTGCGCGCGGTCGCCGCCGAACAGCGCGCGCGGGGTCGCCTGGTCTCGCCGCCCGACGATTCGCGCGGCCCCATCCCCGGCCTGTTCGGCCTGGCCATGGGCAAGCATGGCGCGAACGAGCTGAACTATTCGTCCGACATCGACATCTCGCTCTTCTTCGAGCCGCGCCTGCTGGGCCTAGCCCTGCGCGAGGGCGAGGAGATGCAGGACTTCGCCAATCGCGTCGGCAAGGGGATCGCGACCCTGCTGACCGAACGGACGGCCGACGGCTATGTCTTCCGCGTCGATCTGCGGCTGCGGCCCGACCCGTCCTCGACCCCCCCGGTGGTGTCGGGCCCGATGGCCCTGGCCTATTATGAAAGCGTCGGTCAGAACTGGGAGCGGGCGGCCTTCATCAAGGCGCGGCCGGTGCTGGGCGACCCGCGCGCCGCCGCCCGGTTCGTGAAAGCCCTGCGCCCTTTCATCTGGCGTCGCAGCCTGGACTACGCCGCCGTCCTCGACATCCAGTCGATCAAGAAACAGATCCACGTCCACAAGACCGGCGAGGGGCTGCAGGCGGCCGGGGCCAATCTGAAACTGGGCCGGGGCGGCATCCGCGAGATCGAATTCTACGCCCAGACCCAGCAACTGATCCTGGCCGGTCGCGACCCCGACCTGCGCGCCACGCGCACCCTGGACGCCCTGGCGGCCCTGGCCCAGGCCGACCACATCCCCGCCGCCGTCGCCCAGGAGATGTCGGCCGCCTATGTCGAACTGCGCGGCCTGGAGCACCGGGTCCAGATGCTGGACGACGAACAGACCCACCGCCTGCCCGAGGATCCCCAGCGCCGCGCCGCCGTCGCCGCCCTGGCCGGCTGGACCGATCTGGCGGCCTTCGACGCCCATGTCGAGGCCCTGCTGGTCCGGGTCAACACCCGCTACGGCGAGCTGTTCGAAGGCGGAGAGGAACTGGACTCCGCCTATGGCAGCCTGGTCTTCACCGGGGTCGAGAACGATCCCGAGACCCTGGACACCCTGCGCCGCATGGGCTTTTCCGAGGCGCCGTCGGTGGCGGACACCATCCGCTCCTGGCACCACGGCCGCATCCCCGCGACCCGCACCGAGCGGGGGCGCGAACTGTTCACCCGCCTGGCGCCCCGCCTGCTGGAGGCCCTGGCCCGGTCGGGCGCGCCCGACGACGCCTTTCGCCGGTTCGCCGTCTTCTTCTCGGGCCTGGCCGCCGGGGTTCAGGTCCAGGCCCTGTTCCTGAACCAGCCCAAGCTGTTCGAGATGGTGCTGGGGGTCATGGCCTTCGCGCCGCGTCTGGCCCGGACCCTGGGGCGTCAGCCGGCGGCCCTGGACGGGGTGCTGGACGCTCGCTTCCTGGCCGACCTGTCGGACGAGACCGGCCTGACCGAACAGATCCTGCGTGAAGCCGGCGAGACCGAGGATTTCGAAGGCGCCATGAACGCCGTGCGCCGCCTGCACCGCGAACAGATGTTCCGCATCGGCATCCACGCCATGACCGGCCGCGCCGGCCCCGAGGCCGCCGGCCGCGCCTACGCCGCCCTGGCCGACGCCGCCATGCGCACCCTGTCGCCGGCCGCCCTGGCCGAGACCGAACGGCTGGGCGGCGCCTTCCCCGGCGCGGTCGCCGTGGTGGCCCTGGGCAAGGCCGGCTCGCGCGAGATGACGGCCGGGTCCGACCTGGACCTGATGACCCTGTACGACGCCCCGCCCGAGACGGTGTCCGAGATCAAGGGCTGGACCGCCGACGTCTTCTACGCCCGCTTCACCCAGCGGCTGATCGCGGCCCTGTCGGCCCACACGGCCGAGGGCGGCCTGTACGAGGTGGACATGCGGCTGCGGCCCACCGGGTCCAAGGGGCCGGTCTCGGTGCGGCTGTCCACCTTCGACGACTATTACGCCGGTGAGGCCGAGACCTGGGAGTTCATGGTCCTGACCCGCGCCCGCGTGGTCTGGGCCAGCGACCCGGTCTTCGGCGACCGGGTCTCCGCGGCGATCGAGGCGGCCCTGCGTCGGCCCCGTCCCGGCGTCGATGTCGCCGCCGATGTCCGTAGAATGCGCGCCCTGATGGATCGCGAGCGTCGCCCCCACGGCTTCTGGGATCTGAAACTGTCGCCGGGCGGCCAGGTGGACGCCGAGTTCGCGGCCCAGTACCGCCAGCTCCAGGCCGCCGTCGCGGGCGAGCCCCTGACCCTGTCCACGCTGGAGGCCCTGCACGACGACCCGGTCCTGGCCGAGGCCTGGCGGGTGCAGCAGCGGCTGGCTCATCTGCTGGCCGCCGCCTTCGAGGGCCGGGTCGATCCCGAGGCCGAGCCGTCGGTCTTCCGGCTGCGGCTGGCCGAGGCGGCGGGGGCTCAGGACTTCGAGTCGCTGAAGACCGAACTGACGGAACTGCGGGCGCGGGCGCGCAAGGCCTTCGAACGGGCGGTCCCGCTCACGCGCGAGGAGATCGGTCGCGACGGAGAGTCCGAGGAGCCGCGTTCAATCTCCTGACAGGGTCGTCAACGACCGCTCAAGGCGGTTCGAGGAGATTATCGAGATGAGAAACATCGTTCTGAACGGTTTCAGCGCCATGGCCTTGGCCGCCGTCCTCGGCGCCGGCGCCGGGGTCGCCACGGCCCAGGTTCCGCCGCCCCCGGCGGATGGTCCCCCGCCGCCCTATGCGCGCGGCCTGGCCGACCGGAACGCCGACCTGACCCGCGCCGCCTTCGTCGAGGCTCGCGTCGCCCGCCTTACCGCGCTGGACGCCGACCGCGACGGCACGGTCAGCCTGGCCGAGCGTCAGGCCGCCATGCAGGCCAAGCGCGCCGAGCGGGCCGACCGCCGCTTCGCCACGCTGGACGCCAACGGCGACGGCTCCATCAGCCGCGCCGAGTTCGACGCCGGTCACGCCGCCCGTCCGGACTGGGCCGCGCGCGGCCGGTCCGGGCCTCGCTGCGGTCCCCGTCACGCCATGCGTGGTCCCGGCTGTCTGGAAGGTTGTGAACGCGGCCCCGTGGTGATCTCCGAGGCCGCCGCCAGACTGGGCGAACAGTTCGACAAGATGGACGCTGACAAGAACGGCGTCGTCACCGCCGACGAGCGCCGGGCCGCCATGACCGCCAATCGCGCCGCGCGCCGCGCCGTCCGTCCGGTGCAACAACCCGCTTCCCCGGCTCCGGCTTCGGAGTAAGAACGGTGTCGGGGTCGGCCGTCCTGGGCGAATCGGTCCCTTTCGTCAGCAGCGGAAGAGGCGGGTTTGGTCGCGATCGTCGACCCCGACGAGGATCTTGTGCGCCGCGTGGGTCAGGGCGACCCGGCGGCCGCGCAGACGCTTGTGTCGCGCAAGCTGCCGCGCATCCTGGCCCTGGCCCAACGCATGCTGGGCGACGCCGCCGAGGCCGAGGACGTGGCCCAGGAGACGATGCTCAAGGCCTGGCGACAGGCGCCGAAATGGACCCCCGGCAAGGCCCGGTTCGACACCTGGCTGCACCGGGTGGCGCTGAATCTCTGCTATGATCGGCTGCGGCGACGGCGCGAAATGCCCATGGAGACGCCGCCGGATCGCCCCGATGACGGCCCGGCGCCGGATCGCGCCCTGTTGGCGGCCGAGACGGGGGCTCAGGTCGACGGGGCGCTGAAACGCCTGCCGGACCGTCAGCGCGAGGCAGTGGTCCTGTGTCATTATCAGGAGCTGTCCAATATCGAGGCGGCCGCCCTGATGAGCATCAGCGTCGAGGCGCTGGAGAGTTTGTTGTCGCGCGGACGCCGCGCATTGCGTCTAGCCCTGGCGGACCTCGCGCCGGGGATGAAGCCAGGGATGACTAAGGGAGTCGGACGATGAAGGCGGATCGGTTGCACGCTCTGGCGGAGGCTTACGGCGCCGACCTGCGTCGGTGGCCCGCGTCTGAACGCGTCTTCGCCGAAAGCCTGATCGCCGCCGATCCGTCGCTGAAGACGGCGCTGGCCCAGGCGGCGGCGCTGGACGCCCTGCTGGACGCCTCGCCCGCCCCGACGCCCTCGGCCGACCTGACGGCGCGCCTGCTGGCCGCCGCGCCGAAAGCGAAGACCCGCCGCTATCATCTGGACCGGATCGCCCTGTTCCTGGGCGCGGGCTGGGCGGCGGCCGCCTGCGCAGGCGTGGTCGCGGGCGTGGGTCTGACCACCCATGTCACCGCCGACGAGCGGGCCGACGCGGTGCTTTACCAATCCACCCTGGTCGAGGTGGACGATACGGAGGTTCTGGGATGAGCGGACGCAGCCTGAAGATCGCCCTGGCGGTGTCGGTGGCCCTGAACCTGTTCGCCCTGGCCGGCGGGGTCGCCTTCGCGGTCAGCTGGGCCAGGGTGGACGAACGGGTCGCCGACCTTCGCCGCCCCGCGCGCCACGGTCCCTTCCGCGAGGTGATCGCCCAGCTGCAGCCTGAGGTCCGGCGCGACGTTCGCGCCAGGATGCGGGCGGCTGCGCTCGCGGCCCGGCCCGATTTCGAGGCCGCCCGCGCGGCGCGGGCCCAGGCGGTCCAGGCGGCGTCCCAGCCCCGGATGGACGCGGCCCGGGTCCAGGCCCTGCTGGATCAGTCGCGCACGGCCGAGATGCGCGGTCGCGCCCGTCTGGAAGGCGAGGCCATCGCCATGCTGGAAACCCTGGACGTCGAGGACCGCAAGGTCCTGTCCGGCCTGCTGATGCGGCGTGGGCCACGGTCCGGTCCCCCGACGCCCGACACCGGCCGCAACGCCGCGCCCCGGCCGCCGGAACCGGACGGCCCCGACGGTCCGGGCTGAGGCGGGTTCAGCCCTTGTTCGACGCCCGATAGGCGGCGACGGCGTCCACGGTGGCGCGCACCTTGGCCTCGATGGCGGCCCAGTCGCCCGACTTGACCGCTTCGTCGGTCACGAGCTTGGAGCCCATGCCCGCCGCCACGATGCCGGCGCCGAACCATTTGGCGATCGAGGTCTCATCGGGATCGACGCCGCCGGTCGGCATGATCTTGACCCAGGGCATCGGCCCCTTGACCGCCTTGACGAAGTCCGGGCCGCCGACCGACGACCCCGGAAACAGTTTGACGATGTCGCAGCCCAGTTCGTGCGCCTCGCCGATGTCCGTCACCGAGCCGCAGCCGGGGAAATAGGCCACCATGCGTCGGTTGCAGACCTTGGCCACGTCGGGGACCAGGCAGGGGCTGACGACAAAGCGCGCGCCCCGGTTCAGGTAGAGCGAGGCCGTGCCGCTGTCGACCACCGAACCGATGCCCAGCACCACCTCGGGGTCGGTCCTGATCAGTTCGCGATTGATCTCGCCGAACAGGTCGCAGGCGAAGTCGCCGCGATTGGTGAACTCGACCACCGGCGCCCCGCCGCGCGCGCAGGCGCGGATGACGTTCAGGCTGACCTCGGGATCGGGATGATAGAAGACGGGGCAGACGCCCTGGGTCTCGAGCGCCTGAAGCACGCTGACGCGATCATGGGCCATGTCTTAATCTCCGCCTGTCCCGAGCCGCGCCGGAACGCCTGTGTTGCACCGACCGGTCGCCCGGCCTCGCCCCCTGCTTATCCCAGCCGCCGCCGAAAGCGAAAGCCGCGCGGCCGGGTTCATGGCGCTGCGGCGGAACATATTGTTTCATCCGACGTCTTCGACGCCGCGTCCAAAACGGTTTAGGACGCGGGCCAGCAACAGGAGCCCCCCGCCATGATGACCGCCATCTTCGTCTTCATCAAAACCGAGCTGGGCTACGCCAACGACGTGGCGGCCGACATCGTGGACAATGTCGAGAACGTGTCGGAGGTCTATTCCACCTCGGGCCAGCACGACCTGCTGGCCAAGTTCAATCTGCCGCGCGACGCCGACATCGGGACCTTCGTCACCAAACAGGTCCAGACCCGGCCGCATGTCCGCGACACCTTCACCGTCATCACCTTCTCGCCCTTCCTGCCCAAGGGCGGCTAGGCGCCGGTCTTGCGCTTGACCTTGTCCTTGCGTTCTTCGGCGTCGTCGTCGTCGCCGACCTTCTCCTCGACCGTGGCCGACAGGCGCTGGAACACGCCCAGCCCGACCAGGACCAGCACCGCCGCGATCAGCAGGGCGGTGGGATAGATCAGCAGGGCCACGTCCTCGCGCGCCGTCTTGAACACCACCACCAGGGCCTCCAGGAACAGGGCGATGACGATGGTGGACAGGAATTTGGTCAGGCTGCGCCGGGCCTCGGCCGCGCTGCGCCGCTCGTTGCCGCGCCGCACCTCGTCCTCGAAGATGTATTTGGCCACGTCGAAGACGGCGATGGCGACGATGACATAGCCCAGCATGTCCAGCGCCGCGTCCGCCCCGGACTTGTCAGGGGAGCGAATGGTGTGGATGGCGTCCATCAGGCCGAACCCGATCAGGGCCGAGGCCGACAACAGCAGCAGCAGGCTGGCGAAGGCGAAGACCGCGCGGGTCAGATAGGTCATGACGGTCGTCTCCTGGCGGCCCTGAACGCGCGAACGGCGAAGCTGTTGCACCGCTCGGTGGATGACGGCTTGGGGTGACGATGGCCGGCGGCGGCGCTAAACCAGCGAAATAGGGAGACCACACACATGACGCGATCCAACGCGCCCGCCTATCTGACCGGCTTCGGCAATCATTTCGCCACCGAGGCCGCGCCCGGCGCCCTGCCGCAGGGCCAGAATTCGCCGCAGAAGACGCCGATGGGCCTGTACGCCGAACAGCTGTCGGGCACGGCCTTCACAGCCCCGCGCGCCGAGAACCGGCGCAGCTGGCTGTACCGCCTGCGCCCCTCGGCCCAGCACGGCCCCTATGCGCCCTTCGACCAGGGCCGGGTGCGGTCGGGCCCGTTCGACGAGACCCCGCCCAATCCCAACCGGATGCGCTGGGACCCGCTGCCGATCCCGGAAGCGCCGACCGACTGGGTCGAAGGCCTCGTCACCTATGGCGGGGCGGGCGATCCCGACGCCGGGGGCGGGGCGGGCGTCCACCTGTATGTCGCCAATCGCTCGATGATCGACCGCGTCTTCTACGACGCCGACGGCGAACTGCTGATCGTGCCGCAACAGGGCGCCCATCGCTTCGTCACTGAAATGGGGGTGATCGAGGCCCAGCCCGGCCACGTGGTCCTGATCCCGCGCGGCGTCCGCTTCCGCGTCGAAGTCGATGGGCCCGTGCGCGGCTATGTCTGCGAAAACTACGGCAGCCCGTTCCGCCTGCCGGACCTGGGGCCGATCGGCGCCAACGGCCTGGCCAATCCGCGCGACTTCGAAACCCCGGTCGCGGCCTATGAGGACGTCGATCGCCCGACCCAGTGCGTCCAGAAGTACGGCGGCCGTCTGTGGGCCACGACCTTTGCGCACAGCCCGCTGGACGTGGTGGCCTGGCACGGCAATCTGGCGCCCTGCCGCTATGACACGGCGCGGTTCAACACCATCAACACCGTCAGCTACGACCACCCCGATCCGTCGATCTTCACCGTCCTGACCAGCCCGTCCGAGACGCCGGGCACGGCCAATATCGACTTCGTCATCTTCCCGCCGCGCTGGATGGTGGCCGAACATACCTTCCGCCCGCCCTGGTTCCATCGCAACGTCATGAGCGAGTTCATGGGCCTGGTGACCGGCGCCTATGACGCCAAGGCCGGCGGCTTCGCCCCCGGCGGCGCCAGCCTGCACAACCGGATGAGCGGCCACGGCCCGGACCAGGCGAGCTATGAGGGCGCGATCAATGCGGAACTGAAACCGCACAAGATCACTGACACCCTGGCCTTCATGTTCGAGACCCGGGCGCCGATCCGGGTCACGAAATGGGCGTCGGAATCACCGCAGATGCAGCTCGACTACGACGACGTCTGGTCAGGCTTCGCAAAAGGACAGGTCAAATGATCCGTATCGCTCTCATCGCCGCCGCCGCCCTGATGGCCGCCGCCTGCACCCCTCAGACGACAGGCGCCGGCTCCGACGCCCCGATGCAGAGCGCCGACGCCTCGGCCTGCGCCACGCGCGGCGGCACGATGAAACAGGTCGGCCGGATGCAGTCCTGGCAGTGCGTGATCAGCTACGCCGACGCGGGCAAGTCCTGCACCGACGGCGACCAATGCCAGGGCGACTGCCGCGTCGAGGGCAACAGCGGCCTCGCGCCGGGCGCGGCCACGACCGGCGTCTGCCAGGCTGACAGCGACCGTTTCGGCTGCAATACGCCGGTCGAGGACGGCAAGGCCGGCCCGACGCTCTGCATCGACTGAGGCGTAAGGTTCAGGGCGAAGACCGCCCTATCCCCTAAGACCGTCATCCTAGGGACAAGCCCTAGGATGACGGCGTGAGAGGGGGGGCTGCCCCCCGCCCTCAGTCTCCGTGTTTGCCGTTGCTGGAGAACTCCGGCGGGGCGGCCTTGTGGATGAACTGCTCCGCCACCAGCCAGGCCTTGAACGGCCGCAGGCAGCCCAGGCACATGATCACCAGGATCGGCAGGGTCACAATCGCGTGCACCCAGATGGGCGGCTTCACGCTGAAGTCGAAGACCATCAGCAGGATCATCCCGACCAGGCCCACCGCCGTCATGACGAAGAAGGCGGGGCCGTCGGCCGGATCGGCGAACCCATAGTTCAGCCCGCATTTCGGGCAGGATTCGCGCAGGGTCAGATAGCCCTTGAACAGCGCCCCCTCGCCGCAGCGGGGACAGCGACAGGCCAGGCCGGTCTTCAAGGTGCTCAGGCGCGGGTAATCGGTCATGGCCCCATCATGGGCCGGATCGCGCCGCCTGTCGCCGGACGAACCGTCCTATCCGTAGAATCCCGGTCAATGTCGGTTAACCGTGATTAAAGAGCTTGTGGGGCAAGGCTCGACGGATATGTCCGGGACCCCGCACAGCAAGCGTATCCTGAAGTCGACCGTGGCCGCCGCCGCGGCCGGCGCGGTCGTGTTCGCGCCACTGGCGCCGCTGGCTCAGGAAGCCGGCCGGTCGCGCGATCCGCTGTCGATCAGCATCGGCCAATCCAGCGAATTCACCCGTGTCGAATTCGGCGGCGTCATCGGCGCGCGCAGCCAGGTCCGGCGCGAGGGCGACAAGGTGATCGTCCGCCTGGGCGTCTCGGCCGCGCCTGACGTCTCGCGCCTGCGCGTCGATCCGCCGGAGGGGGTCAAGGCCGTCGAGACGCGGCTGGCGCGGGGCGGAACGACCGATCTGGTCATCACCCTGGCCGAGGGCGCCGACGCCCGGTCCGGCGCGGCTGACGGCGCGGTCTGGCTGAACCTCTATGCGCCGGGCAAGGCGCCCGAGCCGACGTCGGAAGAACGGGCGGCGGCCATCAATTCTGTCGTGCCCGTCCGCGCCGTCTCTACGCCGGACAAGACGGTCCTGACCTTCCAGTGGGGCGCGCCGGTGGGCGCCGCCGTCTTCCGGCGGGGCGAGGCCGTCTGGGTCGTGTTCGACACCGCCGCCAAGATGGACCTGACCGGCGCCAAGGCCCTGGGTCCGGCCAAGGACGCCCGCTGGGCCGCCGGGCCTGACTACACCGCCGTCCGCATCGCCGCTCCCGACGGCCTGCCTGTGGCGGCCGAAGGGCAGGGCGGAACCTGGACCGTGACCATCGGCGGTCCGCCCGCCGGCGCCTCGGGCGTCGAGATCGACCGCTCCGACGACGGCTCGGCCACCCTGGTGGCGCGGATGGCGGGCGCGACCAAGACCGTCTGGCTGACGGATCCCCTGGTCGGCGACCGTTTCGCCGCCGTCACCGCCCTGGCGCCCGGCAAGGGATTCTCGGGCACGCGCAGCACCGTCGATCTCAGCCTGATCCCCACCGCCCAGGGCCTGGCGGTCGAGACCACGACCGACGATCTGAAGATCGAGGCGGCGGGCGATCTGGTCACCCTCAGCCGCCCGCAGGGCCTGACCCTGTCGCCGCCGTCGGCGACGCTGGAGGCCGCCGCCCATGAGGATGACGCGCCGAAGCCGGCGGCCTATCCGGCCCTGATCCTGGAGGAATGGGCGACCGCAGGCGAGGACGGCTTCTCGCAACGCTATCGCCGCCTTCAGGACGCGGCGGCTCAGGAAACCATCGCCGGAACCGACAATCCCCGCGCGCCCATCGCGGCGCGCATGGCCCTGGCCCGGTTCCTGGTCGGCTCGGGCCTGAACTATGAGGCGATCGGCGTCATCAACGCCCTGGTCGCCAAGGCCCCCAACATGCAGGGCGAGCCCGAGGTGCGCGGCCTGCGCGGCGCCGCCCGCGTCGGCGTCGGCCGTCTGGAAGAGGCCCAGGCCGACTTCGCCGGCTCGGCCCTGTCGAACGATCCCGCCGCCAAGGTCTGGCAGGGCTATATCGCCGCCGAACAGGGCGACTGGGAGGGGGCGCGCCGCGCCTTCGCCGCCGGGGCCTCGGTCATCGACGACTTCCCCAAGGAATGGCGCGCCCGCTTCGGCGCCGCCCACGCCCTGGCCGCCATCCAGACCAACGACCTGCCGGCCGCGCGCCAGCTGCTGGCCTATGTCTTCAGCCAGAACGCCTCGGCCGCCGATCAGCTGACCGCGCGCGTGGTCCAGGCGCGGCTGTTCGAACTGTCCGGCGACAAGGACCGGGCGCTGGCGGTGTACAAGGCCGTGGCCCGCGCGCCGCTGGACGGCATCGCCACCCCCGCCAAACTGGGCGCCATCGGTCTGGAGCTGGACAAGGGCGTCCTGACGCCGGATCAGGCGGCCCAGCAGCTTGAGCAGTTGAAGTGGCGCTGGCGCGGCGACGCCACCGAACTGGCCGTCATCCGCAAACTGGCCAACCTCTATCTTCAGCAGGGCCGCTATCGCGAGGCCCTGGACGCCCTGCGCGGCGCCGGCAAGCGGATGTCCGGGGTGCCCGGCGCCGCCGAGATCTACGCCGACCAGTCCAACGCCTTCCGCGCCCTGTTCCTGGAAGGCGCGGCCGACGGCCTGCAGCCGGTTCAGGCCCTGGCCCTGTTCTATGATTTCCGCGAACTGACCCCCATCGGCGCCGACGGCGACGAGATGGTGCGCCGTCTGTCGCGCCGCCTGATCGACGTCGATCTGCTGGACCAGGCCGCCGAACTGCTGAAACACCAGGTGGACGAGCGGCTGGACGGAGTGGCCAAGGCCCAGGTCGCCACCGATCTGGCCACCGTCTATCTGATGGACCGTCAGCCGGAGAAGGCGTTGCAGGCCATCTGGGGCTCGCGCACCACCCTGCTGCCCAACGCCATCAACAGCGAGCGTCGGGCGCTGGAGGCCCGCGCCCTGATGGATCTGGGCCGCTACGATCACGCCCTGGAGGTTCTGGACCGCGACCAGTCCGCCCCGGCGCGCGAGGTGCGCGGCGACATCCTGTGGAAACAGCAGAAGTGGGCCGAGGCCGCGCCCCTGTACGAAGCGCGTCTGGGCGACCGCTACAAGCAGGCGGAGGCGCCCCTGACCCCGTCCGAGGAAAGCTGGCTGATTCGCGCCGGCGTGGGCTATTCGCTGAGTGGAAACCCCGCCGCCCTGGATCGTCTGCGCGGCCAGTATTCGCCCTTCATCCCCCGGGCGCGGTCAGCGAATGCGATCCGCGTGGCCCTGGACGACAATCTGGCGGGTCTGGCGGGAGTGAACGATTTCGCCGCCCTGTCGGCCAACGCCGACACCTTCGTCGGCTGGGTCAACGCCGCCAAACAGGACTTCCGAAAGGAAACGGGCGGGAATCGCCCTGCGACCCCCGCCCGTTGAATCGGTTGATCGGTCCCCGAGGGGACCGGAAAAACCTTAGCCGTTGACGGCGTCCTTCAGCGGCTTCGAGACGCGGAAGCGGACGGCCTTCGAGGCGGCGATCTTGATGGTCGCGCCCGTGGCGGGGTTGCGGCCTTCACGCTCGGCGCGGGCGGCGGTGTCGAAGACGCCCAGGTTCGAGATGCGCACGTCGCCGCCGGCCTTCAGGCTGGCGTGGATGTTTTCGACGATGGCGGTCAGCACCTTGCCGGCGTCGGCCTGCGAGACACCGGCGTCCTTGGCGACGGCGGCGATCAGTTCGGCTTGAGTGGTCATAAGAAGCGTTTCCAGTGTTAGTCGCCCGATTCAGGGCGAGGACTGGGGGATCAACACGGATTTCGTCCGGCATTGCAAGCGGGTAAAAGGCGCAAAGCCTTATGGGGCGGGGATTATCCGGTTCCGGACGCCCGCTGGAAGCTCTCGACCAAGCTGCCGGCGACCAGTCTCCAGCCGTCCACCAGCACGAAAAAGATCAACTTGAACGGCAGGGACACCACCACCGGAGGCAGCATCATCATACCCATGGACATCAGCACGCTGGCGACCACCAGATCGATCACAAGGAACGGAACGAAAAGGAGAAATCCGATTTCGAACGCCTTCTTCAGCTCGCTGATCATGAAGGCCGGCGTGACCACGCGCAGGGGCAGCTCCTGCAGGTTGGCCGGGGCCTCCACGCGGCTCAGACGGGTGAACAGGGCCAGGTCTCCGCGGTCCACCTGAGCCAGCATGAAGGTTTTCACAGGTTCCGACGCCGCATCGAAGGCCTGGGGCAGTTCCATCTGCTGATCCAGCAGCGGACGGATGCCCGAATCATAGGCGTCCTGCCAGGTCGGGGCCATGACGATGGCGCTCAGGAACAGGGCCAGGGACACCAGAACGGCGTTCGGCGGCGACTGCTGCATCCCCAGCGCCGTCCGCAACAGCGACAGGACCACGACGATTCGCACGAAGCTGGTGGTCATGATGACGATGGAGGGCGCCAGCGACAGCACGGTCATCAGCCCGACCAGCTGCACCACCCGCTGCGTCAGCCCCGCGCCGCTGCCCAGGTCGATATTGATCGCCGACCCGCCCGCCGCCGCGTCCTGGGCGAAGGCCGCCAGAGGCCAGGCCAGGCACACCAGGGTGGTGAACAGTGACAACAGGGCCGCGCGCTTCAGCTCGGCGCCCGTGGGGATCGTGAAGACTTTCTCCCTCCCCCTGCGGGGGAGGGGCGTCGCGTAGCGACGGGGTGGGGGCGGCAAGGCGACGTCGCACTGAACTGAGACAGGACCGGTGCGTGTTTGGGCCAGCCCTTCCCACCCGGCTTCGGCTACGCCTTCGCCCCCCTCCCCCGCAGGGGGAGGGGGAAGCTCGCTCTCGCCCCTTGACCCCTTCACTTGAAGATCTCCGGCTGGCGCGGCTCGATCAGTTCGCGCCCTTCGCCCAGAAGGATCAGCCGCTCTTCCGCATCGATCCGCACCAGGACCAGCCGGCGCGCGGGGTCCAGCACCAGGGTCTCGACCACCTGCATCCGCCGTTCGCCGCGCTGGGCGTTCAGCTTGGCCATCAGCTGCGGCGCATAGCGACGCGCCGCATAGGCGGCCAGGCCGATCAGGCCCAGGGTGAAGGCCAGGCCGAAGACGGCGCGGGCGAGATCGAGGAAATTCATACGCTTAAGGCCCCGCGCAGTCGGCGCTGTTCCTCAAGTCTTAACCACCACGGTTAACGATGGGTTTAGATAACGGCCTGTTAACCATGGAGGCGGCATTTTCTGCCCATCGCGCGCATCCGCGTCGCACGGGAGATCGCCATGGGCGTCGCCGACATACCGCTGCTGGGGCAGATCAAGGGCCGGCTGGGCTGGCTGGACGAGCGCCAGAAGCTCATCGCCGAGAACGTGGCCAACGCCGACACGCCCGGCTTCGTCGGCCGCGATCTGAAACAGCCGACCGACTTCGCAGCCGCCCTGCGTTCGGGCGGGGGGCTTCAGGTCGTCCGCACCAACCGCGCCCATATCGCCCCGGCCGTCAGCGCGCCTCGGTTCGACCCGACCAAGTCGCCGGACTCCGAGACCACGCTGGACGGCAACTCGGTGGTGGTCGAGGAGCAGATGCTGAAGATGGCCGAGAGCCGCATGGCCTATGACGCCGCCATCGGCTTCTACCAGAAATCCATGTCCATGCTCCGCATGGCCGCGCGCAAGCCTGGCGCGGGCTGAGACGAAGGACTGATCCATGCCTGATCCCATCCCCCCCTCGAACAGCGCCATGGCCGTGGCGGCCTCGGCTCTCAAGGCCCAGCAGTCGCGCATGCGCGTCATCGCCGAGAACATCGCCAACGCCCAGTCCACCGCCCGCACCCCCGGCGGCGAGCCCTATCGCCGCCAGATCCCGGTCTTCCAGGCGCGCGAGGTCGACGGCGCGACCGGCGTGACCCTAGCCGAAGTCCGGCCCGACCAGGGCGAGTTCAAGATGGACTACGACCCCTCGCACCCGGCGGCCAACGCCCAGGGCTATGTGATGCGGCCCAATGTCGACACCCTGGTGGAAGCCATGGACATGCGCGAAGCCCAGCGCGCCTACGAAGCCAATCTGAACGTCATCGAGACGGCGCGGTCCATGGACAGCCGCACCCTCGACATCATCAAACGCTGAGGACTAGGCCATGAACCCGATGATGGCCGCCCGCGCCTACGCCGCCGTTCAGGGCAGCGCCATGCCCACGGCGGCGCAGCCGCCCGCCTCCGGCGACAACGGCTTCGCCGACCTGGTCAAGAACGCGATGACCGACATGACCCAGCAGTCGCGCGCGGCCGAGACCCAGATGACCCAGTCGATCCAGGGCAACGGCAATCTGATCGACGTGGTCACGGCCCTCAGCTCGGCCGAGGCGTCGCTGGAAACCGTGATGTCCGTCCGCGACCAGGTGATTTCCGCCTACAAGGAAATCATGGCCATGCCGATCTGATCGGCCGGAGCGCGGCCCAGGTCCTTCAGGTTCCGTGCGGAAAATTGCGGGTCGGCGGCGCGCCGAAGTCCGCGCCCCGGGCGGCCGCCTTGCCGGACATGCGGCGGCGGGCCGCGCGCAGGTCGCGGATCGCCAGGGGCGCCAGGGTCCAGGGCTCGATGCAATAGCGGTGGAACAGGCGGCGGGGGTTCTGCGCCAGCCGATAGGCCCATTCGATCCCCGCGCGCCCCATCCATCGCGGCGCCGGATTCTGAGTTCCCGCCTCGTAGTCGAAGGCGGCGCCGACCGACAGGATGACGCAGTCGGGCAGGGCGTCGAACACGGCCAGGGTCCACAGCTCCTGGCGGGGCATGCCCATGCCGACGAACAGGATATGCGGCTGAAAGGCCTGAATCTCCGCAACGATTTCGGCGTTGTCGGCGGAACCTGCCCGGGCGTCGAAGAAGCCGTGACGGGTGCGGATCTCGGTCTTGGGATAGCGCGCGCCCAACCGGCGCGCCGCTTCCTCGCCCACGCCCGGCGCGCCGCCGACCGCCATGACCCGCCAGGCCTTGCGGTTCGCGACGCTCCAGAAATGGTCGCGCCAGTCCAGATAGGTGCAGCGATGAAAGCCCCGGCTGTGCAGCCCCAGGGCGCGGGAGAACCAGATCATCGGCGTCGAATCGACCTCGATCAGCTCGGCCATCTCGTAGAAGGCCCGCATCTCCGGATGTTTCTGGAGCAGGTAGAGGCTGTGCAGATTGTGGTTGGCCACCACGCTCTTGCGGCCCTCGGCCACGGCGTCCTGGACGTGATGCAGCACTTCCTCGGGCTTCACCAGATCGACCAGCTGGCCGAACATGTGGACGCGCTCGCGCCGACGCCGACGCTTGCGATAGGTCGCGCGAGGGGTCGTGCGCCGCTCGTGCGCCTTGGGAACTCGGGACGGATCCGCCATCGCTCCCAGATAGGGGACGGGCTCTCAAAGCGAGGTAAGCGAACAGGCTTAACGGGCCGCAACCCTGTCCGATTGACGCCTGCGTCGGGGCCTCCCGCCTCGCTTGCGAAATAAAACCGACCTCCGACGAAAAATCCCTGTTGACCCCGCCCGGACCCTCCCTTAGAGGTCCGCGCCTTCCCGATGGAAACGCCGCAAGGCGCTGCCGACGGGGCCCAGATGGCGGAATTGGTAGACGCGCTGGCTTCAGGTGCCAGTGGCTTAACGGCCGTGGAGGTTCGAGTCCTCTTCTGGGCACCATATTATAGACGGCGTCGTGTTTTCGGACACGGCGCCGTTTGCTTTTTCGGCCTATCGCATCGCGCGCGGCGCTCTGCTGCTTGAGGCCATCTTCGTTTTGGGGCCTATCGCCTCGCGCGCGGCGCTCGCCTGCTTGAGGCCCGTCCGTCGCGCTGTAAGCCGTTTCGTCCCGTCCCCCAGCCGTGTAAGAACCTGCCCATGACCGTTTACCTGCACGAGGGCGACCTGCCCGACGATCTGGACCTGGGACCGGACGTCGCCATCGATTCCGAGACCATGGGCCTGCGCTTCCGCCGCGACCCCCTTTGCGTGGTCCAGTTGTCGGCCGGCGACGGCGACGCCCATGTCGTGCGTCTGAACCGCCCCGGCTATGACTGTCCGAACCTGAAGCGGCTGCTGACCGATCCGGCGGTGACCAAGATCTTCCACTTCGGTCGCTTCGACATCGGCATGTTCCTGCTGCACCTCGGGGTCGAGACGCGGCCGGTCTATTGCACCAAGATCGCCTCCAAACTGGCCCGCACCTACACCGACCGCCACGGCCTGAAGGACGTGGTGCGCGAGACCGTTGGGGTCGACCTGTCCAAGGCCCAGCAGTCGTCCGACTGGGGCGCGGCCGAATTGACTCAGGCCCAGCTGGACTACGCCGCCTCGGACGTCCTGTATCTGCACGCCGCTCGCGCCAAGCTCGACATGATGCTGGCGCGCGAGGGACGGGCCGAACTGGCGGCCCAATGTTTCGACTTCCTGCCGACCCGTTCGGCGCTCGATCTCGCCGGCTGGGACGAGATCGACATCTTCGCCCATAGCTGAGGCGCGCTTGACCGACCCTGGCGAACAGACACGGATCCAGGCGGACGCCGCGGACGAGGCCCGGGTGGTCCTGGCCGGTGCGCGCTGGCGGGCGCGTTCGCGGCGCGTCAAACTGTACCGCCGCGTCCTGCCGATCATCATCCTGGTGCTGGCGGGCGGCGTCCTGACCTGGACCGTGTTCCGCACCGTCATGTCGGGGGTGGAGCGCAAGGCCAGCCAGGGTCAGGAAGTCCGCCTGGACAAGCCCCTGTTCCACGGCCAGGACGCGCAAGGCCGCGCCTTCACCGTCGGCGCCCAGGGCGCGATCCGCGATCCCGCCACCGGCCATTTCCGCCTGGTCGGCCCGGCGCTGAAGCTGAACCTGGGCGGCCGCAAGGTCACCGAAATGACCGCCGACGGCGGGACCTACAACGAACAGGCCAGGACCGTGACCATCGGGCCGAACGTGCGGATTTCGGACGGCGGCTCCGGCTTCGTCCTGACCACGCCCGAGGCGGTGGTCGACACCTCGACCGGAATCATCACGGGTTCACGGGGCGTTCAGGGCGCGGGCCCTATTGGAACCATCAACGCTTCGTCCTATGCGATCTATGATCAGGGCGAGCGCGTGGTGTTCAAGGGCTCTGGCGACACCAAGATAAGCGGGACCATCAATCCCTCGGGATCAGGCGAATGACGGCGATGACAGCGAAAACCCATTACGCCCGGACGGTTGCGGCGCTGGCGGCCCTGACCCTGCTGGCCCTGCCGGCCGTGGGCGACGCCCAGAGCGGGGGCACGACCTCTCGCCAGCCCATCGCCTTCGGCGCCGACACGGGCGAACAGTCCGCCGAACGCATCAGCCTGCGCGGCCGGGCCGAAGTGACCCAGGGTCAGAACCGTCTGCGGGCCGAGGCCATCACCCTGTTCCGCAACGCCGCCGGCGATCCGGAGCGGGTCGAGGCCACGGGCACGGTCTATTTCGTCACCCCGACCCAGTCGATGCGCGGCGACCGCGCCGTCTATACGCTGTCGAACGGCGAACTGGTCGTGACCGGCAACGTCATCCTGAACCAGGGCAAGAACGTCCTGACGGGCGGGCGGCTGGTCTATAACGTCAACACCGACGCGGCCAACATGTCGGGCGCCCCGCGCGGCGGGACCGCCGGCAGCCGCATCCAGGGCGTCTTCTATCCCAACGGAACCAACTGAGGCCGCCCGGCCCAGGACGTAAGAACGGGATCTGAGGATTTGGCGCGCAAGGAACTCTCCGCCCTGAACCTGTCCGACCGGCCGGCGGCGACGCCGGAACCGGCGGTCTCGGCTGCTGAAAAAGGCCTGCGGGTGCGCAACATCGCCCGCGCCTTCGGCCAGCGCCAGGTCGTGCGCGACGTCTCCCTGACCGTCCAGCGCGGCGAGGTCGCGGGCCTGCTCGGCCCCAACGGCGCCGGCAAGACCACCTGTTTTTACATGATCACCGGCCTGATCCCGCCCGATTCCGGCACGATCTGGCTGGACGGCGAGGACATCACCAGCCAGCCCATGTACCAGCGCAGCCGCATGGGCCTGGGCTATCTGGCCCAGGAAGCCTCGATCTTCCGGGGCATGACGGTCGAGCAGAACATCATGGCGGTGGTCGAGCTCAACTATCCGCGCGATCAGCTTCAGGCCGAGACCGACCGCCTGCTGAACGAGCTTCACATCGACCATCTGCGTCACGCCCCGGCCACCGGCCTGTCGGGCGGCGAGCGTCGCCGGGTCGAGATCGCCCGCGCCCTGGCCGGCCGTCCGTCCTTCATCCTGCTGGACGAACCCTTCGCCGGCATCGACCCCCTGGCCATCGCCGACATCCGCTCGGTCATCCGCTATCTGGCGGACCAGGGCATCGGCGTGCTGATCACCGATCACAATGTCCGCGAGACCCTGGACATCACCGACCGGGTCTCGATCATCTCGGGCGGGTCGGTCCTGTTCGAAGGCACGGCCGAAGAGGCGGTCAACGACGCCGAGGTCCGCCGGGTCTATCTGGGCGAAAACTACGCCTGACGCGCTCACCTCCCCGTCGGCGAAGGCCGACGGGGAGCAACCATGTCAGTTGATCACGGGCGTCCAGGGCTGATCACGCTTG
>NZ_JBWKNX010000023.1:0-67248 GCF_059415785.1 Brevundimonas sp. GW821-FHT10A07 | reverse complement strand
GGGGCGTCAAACCTTCGTCGAAACGGTATTTCTAGATCAAACTCCGGGCGAAGGCCCGGCGCCCCGCCCAGCCCTCCATGAACTTCGCAGCGAAAGCGCGAGGACGATCCCCCACGCCGTCATCGCGCCCGGTTCAAATCGTCGCCAAGGCGCCCTATGTCAGCGGGCCACCACGGAGCCGCCTCTTGCTGATCGTTCTTTCTCCCGCCAAGCGGCTGGACTTCACCGAAGCCGACCCCGCCATTCCCGGCACGGACCGCCGCTTTCTGGACGACACGGCCAGCCTGGCCGTGACGGCGCGGCGTCAGACCAAGGCGGACCTGCGTCGTCTGATGGGGATTTCCGACGACCTGGCCACCCTGAACCTGGAACGGTTCAAGGCCTTTGATTCCGACTCGACCGACGGGGTCCAGGCCGCCTTCGCCTTCGCCGGCGACGTCTATGAAGGCCTGAAGGCGCGCGAGCTCGACGTCGAGGCCCTCGACTTCGCCCAGGACCGGTTGCGCATCCTGTCGGGCTTCTACGGCCTGTTGCGCCCGCTGGACCGGATCCAGCCCTATCGGCTTGAAATGGGCACGCGGCTCAAGACCCGGCGCGGGTCCAGCCTCTATGATTTCTGGGGCGACCGGATCTCGAAACAGCTGAACGCGGACGCCGAGGGTCACGCCGACCCGACCCTGGTCAATCTGGCCAGCCAGGAATATTTCGGCGCCGTGGACGCCAAGGCCCTGAAACTGCCGGTCGTCACCCCCCAGTTCCGCGAAGAGAAGAATGGCGAGAGCCGCATCATCTCCTTCTTCGCCAAGAAGGCCCGCGGGGCCATGGCCCGGTTCGCCATCGACGAGCGGGTGGAACGGGTCGAGGACTTGAAGGCTTTCGACCGCGACGGCTACAGGTTCGACAAGGCCGCCTCGACGGACAACGAGTGGATATTCATCAGGTCGGGAAATTCTTGATCCCCGCCCCGTCCTGCCGCTAGTCTCTCGACAAAACACGAAGGGCGGATTCATGTTCAACTGGTCGAAGTCATCCAAGGGCCCCAGCGCCGCACCAGCCGCCGCACACGGCGACGCCCCGGTGTTTCGCGACATCGGCGACCTGAAGGGTCAGGTCGCCGTCATTTCGGGCTCGACCTCGGGCATCGGCCTGGCCCTGGCGCGGGCCGTGGCGGCGCGCGGCGGCGACGTGGTGCTGAACGGGCTGGGCGATCCGGCCGAGATCGAACGCACCCGCGCCGGGCTGGAAGCCGGCTCCAGCGGCCGGGTCCGCTATCACGCGGCCAATATGATGCGTGGCGATGAGATCGCCGACATGGTCGCCTTCGCCAAACATGAGTTCGGCCGCCTCGACATCCTGGTCAACAACGCCGGCATCCAGCACGTCGAATCCGTCGAGAAATTCCCCACCGACAAGTGGGAGCAGATCATCGCCATCAACCTGTCCTCGGCCTTCTACGCCACACGGGCGGCCATTCCGATCATGAAGGCCCAGGGGCGCGGCCGGATCGTCAACATGGCCTCGGCCCACGGCCTGGTCGCCAGCCCGTTCAAGTCGGCCTATGTCGCGGCCAAGCACGGGATCGTCGGCTTCACCAAGACGGTGGCCCTGGAACTGGCCCAGGACAATATCACCTGCAACGCCATCTGCCCCGGCTTCGTCGAGACCCCCATCGTCGAGAAACAGATCGCCGACCAGGCCCGCACCCGCGGCATCTCCAAGGAACAGGTCCTGCACGACGTCATCCTGGCCGCCCAGCCGACCAAGAAATTCGTGACGACCGACCAGTTGGCGGGCCTCTTCCTCTATCTGGTCAGCGACCTGGGCGCCTCCGCCAATGGCGCCAGCTTCTCCATCGACGGCGGCTGGACCGCGCAATAGACCAATGACCTAGGGGACGGCGGCATGGCGATCTTCAGACGCAAGGCCGCCGAACCGGCGGACATCGTCCCGTCGACCTCGGGACGACGGCCCCTGTCCCTGGCGCTGCAGGGCGGCGGAGCGCACGGCGCCTTCCAGTGGGGCGTTCTGGACCGGCTGCTGGAGGACGGCCGGCTGGAGGTTCGCGCCGTCTCGGGCGTCTCGGCGGGGGCCATGAACGGCGCGGCCCTGGTTTCGGGTCTCGCCGCCGGCGACGCCCGCGCCGCCCTCGACAAACTGTGGCGCGAGATCAACCAGTCGGGCGGCCGCAACGTCTTCGGCGACAGCACCCTGTGGAACCCGGCCCAGACACCGGACTGGGTCAAGGACACCCCGCTATGGCGCGCCGGCGAGACCTTGGCCATGTCCATGAGTCCCTATGAATTCAATCCGCTAAATCACAATCCTCTGACACGGGTTCTAAAGGCGGCGGTCGATTTCGGCGCGGTTCAGGCATCCGACATAAAGATGTTCGTCGCCGCCACCGCCGTGCGCCAGGCCCGGGCCCGCATCTTCGAATCCGGCGAGATCACCGCCGACGTCCTGATGGCCTCGGCCTGCCTGCCGCATCTGTTCCAGGCCGTCGAGATCGACGGCGAACCCTATTGGGACGGCGGCTACCTGACCAATCCGCCGCTGTGGCCCCTGACCGGCGATGACACGCCCGACGACGTCCTGCTGGTGACGCTGAACGCCATGGTTCGCGACGAGACGCCGCGCAGCGCCGGCGACATCGTCGAACGGCTGAACGAGATCGTCTTCAACGCCCCCCTGGTCGCCGAGCTGCGCGCCATCGCCATGGCCGCCGAGATGATCGCCGGGGGCCAACTGAAACACGGCGGCGGTTCCTATCGTCAGGTCCGGCTGCACGCCATCGAAGCCGACGGCTGGCTCTCGGACCTGTCGCTGAGGTCCAAGTTCAACACCGAATGGAGCTTCCTCAATGATCTGAAGGCGCGGGGACGGGCCGCCGCCGACGACTGGCTGGAGACCTGCCTGCCCTGCGTCGGGCGGCACTCCAGCGTCGATCTCCAGGCCCGGTTCGGCTAGCCGACGAAGCCGGCGGCGCGGCGCAGACGGTCGTTGATCGCCTCGCCCAGACCCTGTGACGGGATCGGCGACACGGCGATTCCGGCAGGATGCGTGCGATCTGCTTCCCTGAACAATCTGAACAGGTTGGCCGCCGCTTCTCGCAGATCGCCCGAGACGCTCAAGCTCCAGCGCGGATCGCCCGCCCCCGGTCCGAAGCCCAGCAGGATCTCGCCGTCACGCGGCGCGACGACGTCGATCCGAACCGGGGCGTCGGGGGCGTAATGCGCCGCCAGCCGGCCCGGCGACCTGTGCCCGTCGCCGCCGTCCGCCAGCGGCCCGACCACGGCCTCGATCTCGGCGCGGGTCACCGCGCCCGGCCGCAGCAGCGACACCCGCCCGCCCAGCACCGACACGACCGTGCTCTCCAGCCCCACCGCGCAGGGCCCGCCGTCCACGGCCGCCGTGACGGCGAACCCCGTCTCCTCCACCGCATCGGCGAAATTCGTCGGACTGGGCCGTCCCGACCGATTGGCCGAGGGCGCCACGACCGGCCCGCCAAAGGCCGACAGCACCGCCCGCGCCGCCGCATGGCCCGGAACCCGGATGGCCACGCTGTCCAGCCCGGCCCGGGCCAGATCACAGACCCGCCCTCCGTCCCGCACCGGCGTCACCAGGGTCAAGGGTCCCGGCCAGAAGGCCTCGGCCAGCGCCCGGGCCGAAACGTCGAACACCCCGACAGCCTCGGCCGCGACGGCGTCGGCGACATGAGAAATCAAGGGATTGAAGCGCGGCCTTCCCTTGGCCTGGAAGATGGCGGCCACCGCCTCGGCGTTGCCCGCGTCGGCGCCCAGGCCATAGACGGTCTCGGTCGGCAGCAGGATCAGTTCGCCCCGGCGCAGGGCCGTGGCCGCCTGATCGGCCGTATCGCCGGACCTTTGGGTCATGGCCGACGCGGGATCAGCGGGATCATCCGGTGCAGCACATTGTCACGATTGATGAATTGATGCTTCAGCGCACCCAGCACATGAAGCGCGATCAGGACATACAGGCCCTTCATCACCACCTCATGGACCTCCATGAACCGACCCGCCGTCTCGCGACCGCCGCCGACCGGCAGCAGGGGCCAGTCGAACAGACCGAACCAGACGATCTCCCGCCCGGCCGCCGATGAGGCCAGCCAGCCGGTCATCGGCATGGCGATCAGGACGACATAGAAGAGCACATGGGTCGCACGCGCCGCCAGTCTTTCCCAGCGCGGCAGGTGGCCCGGGAGGGGAATGGCCGGATGCGCCAGCCGCCAGCCGATTCGCGCCAGGGTCAGGACCAGGATGGTGATGCCCACCGACTTGTGCAGCATGACGAATTGGCCCGACAGGACGCCTTCCGTCTTCTCATGCGCCGTGATCAGCAGCACCTGGGCCAGCACGCCCAGGGCGATGATCCAGTGCAGCGCCAGCGACACCGTCGAATAGCGATTGCGAGGTTCGGCCATGACTTCCCTTCCGTGGCGGCAGGGCGCCACTGTGCCCCGACGAAGAGCCTTGCGCCAAGCCGCTTGCGACGAGGGGCGATGACGAGGCACTTAGGCCTGAATATGCATCGAGGAAACCCATGAGCTACCGCGCACCCGTTCGTGATCTGGCCTTCACCCTGGAGGCCATCGCCGGCATGGCCGACGTCGCCGCCACCGGAGCCTTCCCGGACTATGATTTCGACGTCGCAGGCGCGGTGCTGGAAGCGGCCGGACAGTTTTCCGAGGAGGTGCTGGCCCCATTGAACCGCATCGGCGACCAGCAGGGCTCGCACTATGCGAACGGCGCGGTCACGGCCGCCCCCGGCTTCGCCGACGCCTATCGCCAGTTCGCCGCCGGCGGCTGGACCGGCCTGTCGGCTCCGGTCGAGGTCGGCGGTCAGGCCCTGCCCAAGGCGCTGGAGCTGGCGGCCTATGAGACCGTTCACGCCGCCAATATGGCCTTCGGCCTGTGCCCCATGCTGTCGCTGGCGGCTATCGAGGCGCTGGACCAGGTCGGGACCGAGGAACAGAAGGCCAAATACCTGACCAAGCTGGTCAGCGGCGAATGGACCGGCGCCATGGTGCTGACCGAACCGGGCGCCGGCTCGGACCTGGGGTCTCTGATCACCACGGCGACGCCGAACGGCGACGGCACCTACGCCCTGAACGGCCAGAAGATCTACATCACCTGGGGCGACCACGACGCCACCGACAACATCATCCATCTGGTTTTGGCCCGCCTGCCCGACGCGCCCAAGGGCCCCAAGGGCATCAGCCTGTTCCTGGCGCCCAAGTTCGCGGTCAATGACGACGGCAGCCTGGGCGACCGCAACGGTTTCCGCCCGGTCGGGGTCGAACACAAGCTGGGCATCCACGCCTCCCCGACCTGCGTCATGAGCTATGAAGGCGCGCGCGCCGAACTGGTCGGCCGACCGAACGAGGGCCTGGCCCATATGTTCGTGATGATGAACGCGGCCCGCCTCGCCGTGGGCGTCGAGGGCGTCGGCATCGCCGAACGCGCCTATCAGCACGCCCTGGCCTATGCGCTGGACCGTCGTCAGGGCCGCTCGGTCTGGACCGGCGAGGCCAACGCCCCGATCTTCGACCATCCCGACGTGCGCCGGATGCTGGGGGTGATGAAGGCCAAGACCTCGGCCGCCCGCGCCATCTGCCTGTCGACCGGCGTCGCCGCCGACCTGGCCCGTCATGCCGGAACTGAGGAGGATCGTCGGCGCTGGAAGGCCCGCGAGGACCTGTTCACCCCCATCGCCAAGGCCTGGTCCACCGACGTCGGCTGCGAGGTGGCGTCGCTGGGCGTCCAGATCCACGGCGGCATGGGCTTCATCGAGGAGACGGGCGCCGCCCAATACTACCGCGACGCCCGGATTGCGCCGATCTACGAAGGCACCAACGGCATCCAGGCGATGGATCTGGTCGGCCGCAAGCTGTCGATGGACGGCGGGGAAGCGGCCCGGGCTCTGATCGCCGACATGAAGGCGACCCTGGCGGACCTGGCCCACCTCTATTCCAGCAAGCCGCTGGAACGGTTCGCCACGGGGATCGAGGCGGTTCAGGACGCCACCCTGTGGCTGCTTGATCGCAAGGCCGAGGCCGAGGCGGCCGCCGATGTCCTGGCCGCCGCCGACGCCTATCTCAAATTGCTGGGCGACGTGGTCGGCGGATGGATGCTGGCCAAGGGCGCCCTGGCGGCCAAGGCGCGCCTCGACGCCGGCGAGGGCGACCCCGTGTGGCTGCAGGGCAAGCTGGACCTGTATGAGGTCTATGCCGCCAATGTGCTGGGCCATGTCTCCAGCCGCCTGGCGGCCGTGGGCCAGGGCGGCGATCTGTTGAAGCGGTTGACGGCGGAAGCCCTGACGGGCTGAAGCAGCGGCGTCAGGGCGCCGGCGCGGCCTTCTGGTCCAGCAGGTCGACCGCCTCACGGATATAGTCGGCGTGGACCACCACGCCGATCCTGAGCCGCTCGTCCTGGACGATGACTTCCTGGGTCAGAACCCCCGCGACACACGGATGGACCGGCGACACCTGCGTCGCCGGCGTCCAGAACACCGGTCCGCCCGAGTCGCCCGGAAAGACGGCCAGATCGAGCAGGAAGGTCGGAAAGGCGCTGATCGGCGTCAGCGGCCAGGATGCGATCCGCCCGACGCGTAGGATCGGAAACCCGGCGCGGTTGGCTGACCGCCCTCGGGGAAAGCCCAACGTCCGCATAGCGTCGCCCGGCCCGACCGCGGTCGTGTCGAACGCCTCCCTGTCCGCCAGCCATGCGATCGGAATGGCGTCACGGGCGAAGGCGGCCGGCACGCTGATCTCCATGACCGCAATGTCGCGGTCGCCCGGCTTGGTCCATAGCGGGTCAGAGTCTGCGTCCCGAATGATCAGCGACTGGGGATCGAAACGCCATCCCCCGTCCGGCAGTTCGACGCGCCATCCGATCCGCGCCTCGCTGTCGGGCATGCGGCTCAGCACGTGATCGGCGGTGACCAGGACGGTGCGCGGCGAGCCGTCCGCGCGGGGCGCATTCAACAGAAAACCCGCGCCCACGGTTCGCGTGCCGTCGCCGTTCGGCTGGTCGATCTGGACCGTCGCACGGATCATGGTCACGGTCAGGTCTCTGGCCGAACGCGACACGGTCTGCGTCGCCTCGGCGGAGGTCGTCGGCAGGGTCTGGAGGTCGAACATCAAGGCAAAGCGCCTTTCCCGGCTTTTCTTCATTTGACGCCGCCATGGGCCACGCACAAGGTTCGGGTCCGAACAAGGGGGCCTAACCGATGAACCGTCGCCAACTGATCGTCTCGACCGCAGCAACCGCCGTCGCAGTCGCCACCCCCGCCCTCGCCAAGCCCGCTCAGACTACCGGACCCTCGATGCCCCAGCCCCCCGTCGCCAAGAAGATCCCCGTCGTCATCGAACAACTGGGCCGCACCCGGACCGACGACTATCAATGGATGAAGGACGACAACTGGCAGGCCGTGCTGCGCGATCCGACCCTGATCAAGACCGAGGTCAAGGAACATCTGACGGCGGAGAACGCCTACCGCGAGGCCATGATGGCCTCCACCCTGCCGCTGCAACAGGCGATGTTCGCCGAGATGCGCGGTCGCATCAAGGAGGACGACAGCTCGGTTCCGGCCCCGGACGGCGATTGGAACTACTACGTCGAATACCGCACCGGCGACCAGCATCCCCGTTACATGCGCGTCGAACGCCAGGGCGCGTGGATGGTGGACGGTCAGCCGGTGACGAAGAATTTCGTCGTCGCGCCCACGCCTCAACTGCTCCTCGACGCCAATGAACTCGCCAAGGGCAAGGCCTATTCGGAAGTGTCGGCCGCGAGCCACAGCCCGGACCACAGCCTGTTCGCCTATGCCGAGGACGCCCAGGGCTCCGAGGTCCACAAAATCTACGTCAAGGACCTGGCGACCGACGAAGTTCTGCCTGACGTGATCGACAGCGCCACCGGCGACTTCGTCTTCTCGCCCGACAGCCAGTGGATATTCTGGACCAATCGCGACGACAACGGTCGCCCGGACAAGATCTTCCGTCGCCCGGCGCGCGGCGGTGAAGCCACCCTGGTCTATGAAGAGGCCGACGACGGCATGTTCATCGGCGTCGGCCGCACCGCCGACGACCAGTTCATCGTCATCGGCATCCAGAATCAGGAAACGTCCGAGGCCCGCTACATCCCGGCTGCGAACCCGACCGCGACGCCGGTCGTCCTGGAGCCCCGCGTGGTGGCCCTCCGCTACGACGCCGATCACTGGGGCGACCGCTGGGTGATCCGAACCAATGCGGACGACGCCATCGACTTCAAGATCGTCCAGGCGCCGACCGCAACGCCGGCCAAGGCCCACTGGACCGACCTGGTGCCGCACACGCCCGGCCGCTTCATCGAAGGCCTGGACCTGACGAAGGATCACCTGGCTCGCCAGGAACGGGCCGACGCCAACACCCGGATCATCATCCGCGACCGCGCCGGCGCCGAACACGAGATCGCCGTCGATGAACCCGCCTTCGCCCTGTCGCTGTCCGGCGCGTCCGAGTTCGAGACGACCCACACACGATACAGCTACAATTCGCCGTCCACCCCGACCCAGACCTTCGACTACGACATGGCGACGCGCGAGCGGACCCTGCGCAAGACGCAGGAGATCCCGTCGGGCCACAATATTGCGGACTATGTGGTCGAGCGGTTGAACGCCCCCGCTTCGGACGGACAGCTGGTGCCGGTCACGGTGCTGCGTCGAAAGTCCACGCCGGTGGACGGTTCGGCGCCCCTGCTGCTCTACGGCTACGGCTCCTACGGCATCCCCATGCCGGCCAGTTTCTCGACCAACCGGCTGTCGCTGGTCGATCGTGGCTGGATCTACGCCATCGCCCATATCCGGGGCGGCTCGGACAAGGGCTGGGGCTGGTTCCTGGACGCCCGCCGGATGACGAAGAAGAACACCTTCACCGACTTCATCGCCGCCGCCGAACACCTGATCGACCGGAAATACGCGACCGCCGGACACATCGTCGCCCAGGGCGGTTCGGCCGGCGGCCTGCTGATGGGCGCTGTCAACAACATGCGGCCCGACCTGTGGGCCGGCGTCATCGGCCAGGTGCCCTTCGTCGATGTGATCAACACCATGAGCGATGTCTCCCTGCCGCTGACGCCGCCGGAATGGCCCGAGTGGGGCAATCCGATCGAGGACCCGGAGGCCTACGACTATATGATGAGCTACAGCCCCTATGATCAGGTGGGGGCGAAGGCCTATCCGGCCGTCCTGGCGACCGGCGGCCTGTCCGATCCCCGCGTGACCTATTGGGAGCCTGAAAAATGGGTCGCCAAGCTGCGTCCGGCGACGACCTCGGGCAAGCCTGTGCTGCTGAAGATCAACATGGAGGCGGGACACGGCGGCGCCGCCGGTCGGTTCGACTATCTGAAAGAGGTCGCCCACGACTACGCCTTCGCCGTCTGGGCCGTCGAAAAGGGCTGGGAGGCGGTCTGATCCGCGGCTTCTCTTGAGCGGCTTCAGTCCTTCGACTGAAGCCGCGCCGCCAGGCTGGAGGTGTCCCAGCGATTTCCGCCCATGGCCTGGACCTCGGCGTAGAACTGATCGACCAGGGCCGTCAGGGCCAGACGCGCGCCGTTCGACCGCGCCTCGTCCAGCACCAGGCCCAGATCCTTGCGCATCCAGTCGACGGCGAAGCCGAATTCGAACTCGCCCCTGGCCGCCGTCTTCCAGCGGTTGTCCATCTGCCAGCTCTGGGCCGCGCCCTTGGAGACGGCGTCAAAGGCGGCGTCGGTGTCCAGGCCCGCGACCTGGGCGAAATGCACCGCCTCGGCCAGGCCTTGGACCACCCCGGCGATGGCGATCTGATTGACCATCTTGGTCAGTTGGCCCGATCCGGCCGCCCCCATATGCTTGATCGCCTTGGAATAGGCCTGGAGCGCCGGTTCCGCCTTGGCCAGGGCCCCGGCGTCGCCGCCCGCCATGACGCTGAGCTGGCCGTTCTCGGCGCCCGCCTGGCCGCCCGACACCGGGGCGTCGACGAAGCGCCGCCCCTGCCCTTCGGCCAACGCCGCCATCTCCCGCGCCACCTTCGCCGACGTCGTCGTGTGATCAACGATCACAGCGCCTTCAGCCAGATGCGGCAGCCCCTCGGTCACGACGGCGCGCACGTCGTCGTCATTGCCGACGCACAGGATGAACAGATCGACGTCGTGCGCCGCCTCGGCCACCGTCTTCGCGAAGCGGCCGCCCGTCGCCTCGGCCCAGGCCTGCGCCTTGGATATGGTGCGGTTGAAGCCGACGACATCATGGCCGGCCTGCACCAGGTGACGCGCCATCGGGGCGCCCATGACGCCCAGGCCGGCGAATGCGATCTTCATGACAGGCTCCGTGTTTCAGGGCACGGACTAGGCCGGGTCGAGCGGGGGTTCAAGCCGCTGTGGCGCGGATCAACGCCCGGTTAACCTCGGCGCCCCACATTGGGACAGTAAATTCCCGGGGTGCGTCCATGTCCGTGAGCGATCGTCCGATCCTCATCAAGAAGGTCAAGAAGGTCTCCGGCGGCGGCCACCATGGCGGCGCCTGGAAGGTGGCCTATGCGGACTTCGTGACCGCCATGATGGCCTTCTTCCTGCTGATGTGGCTGATCAACACGACCGATCCGGAGCAGAAGAAAGGCATAGCCGAGTATTTCGCTCCGGCCAGCGTTTCCGAAACCACCTCCGGTTCGGGCGGCATACTGGGCGGCACGGCCCTGGGCGACGACGGCCCCAAGAGCTCCGGATCCCAGTCGGTGCTTGAGCAACTCGCGCCCGAGGCCCCGGCCGACGCCGCAGCCGTCGGATCCAGCACCAATCTCGCATCGGCCAGCGAGGCCGCGCTCCAGGCCGAGATCCAGAAGCGCGAGGCGGCGGAGTTCGCCAGCGCCGCCGAATCCCTGCGTCAGGCCATGCAGTCGATGCCGGAACTGGCCGAGCTGTCGAAACAGCTGATCGTCGATCAGACGCCCGAGGGCCTGCGCATCCAGTTGGTCGATCAGGAGGGCCGCTCGATGTTCGACAACAACTCGGCCCGGCCGAACGCCCGGGCTCAGGTCCTGCTGCGCGCCGTGGCCAAGGTCATCAATCAGCTGCCGAACCGCATCTCCATCACCGGCCACACCAGCGCCACGCCCGGCTCCAATCGCGCCAGCGGTCCGGCCGACTGGACCCTGTCCTCGGAACGGGCCAACGGCTCGCGTCTGGTGCTTCAGAGCGCCGGCGTGGACGCCGACCGGGTCTATTCCGTCGCCGGCAAAGCGGGTTCGGACCCCCTCTATCCCGACGACCCGACCCTGGCCGGCAACCGCCGCATCGCCATCGTCCTGCTGCGCGAGGCGCCGGTCCTGCCGATGGACACCTCGCTGTGATCCCGCTCGGCTGTGGCGCGAACGCGCTTGCGGCCCGGCGAGGAATGACGCCAAATCCACGAATGAGCCTTCGACCGTCACACTCTCGGCAAGATCGGATGCGGATCTAGCGCCGTGACGCAGCATGTTCCGACACGACAGCTCCGGTTCTTCATGACCTCGGTCGCGCCGTGTCCCTATCTGCCCGGCAAGACCGAGCGCAAGGTCTTCGCCAACCTGCCCTTCTCGGACGGCGCCCACGTCAATGACGAACTTACCATCGCCGGTTTTCGCCGTAGTCAGAACATCGCCTATCGCCCGGCCTGCGAAGCCTGTGACGCCTGTGTTTCGGTCCGCCTGCCCGTGCCCGAGTTCGCCTTCACCCGGTCGCAGCGCAAGGTTCTGACCCGCAACGCGGATCTGTCGCGCAGCCTGGTCGAGGCCGAGGCCACGACCGAACAGTTCCAACTGCTGCGCCGCTATCTGACCACCCGCCACCCGACCGGCGGCATGAGCGACATGGGCTGGCTCGACTATGTCGCCATGGTCGAGGACACGACGGTTCGCACCCATCTGATCGAATATCGCCTGGCCTCGACCGACGGCGGACCGGGCGATCTGGTCGCCGTCACCCTGACCGACCTGCTGAAGGACGGTCTGTCGATGGTCTACAGCTTTTATGATCCGACGATGGAGCGCCGCAGCCTGGGCCGGTTCGCCATCCTCGACCACGTCCGCCAGGCGGCCCAGGTCGGCCTGCCCTTCGTCTATCTGGGCTACTGGGTCCAGGGCTCCGACAAGATGGACTACAAGTCGGGCTTTCGCCCGATGGAAGTGCTGGGCAAGCTGGGATGGTCTCGGCTGCAGGACTAGGCGAACCGCCTCTCCCTCCCCGTCCGGGGAGGGGCGTCGCGCAGCGACGGGGTGGGGGCGGCACGGCAGCAGCGCACCAACGGAGCAACAGCGAAGTATCGCCCTGCCCTTCCCACCCGGCTTCGGCTACGCCTCCGCCCCCCCTCCCCCGCAGGGGGAGGGAGAGGCCAACTCTACCTGAACTTCCTCAGGCCTCGCGGCCCCTGACGGCCGGCGCCGGCGCGCTTGCCCAGCCAGTCCTTCCAGTCGGGCCAGTTGCGGCGGCGCCCGCCGCCGTCGGCCCATTCCGGCCCCTGTTCGGCGTTGAACACGGTGACGTCGGCCAGACCGCCCTGTTTGAAATTCTGCAGCCGCACCCCCTTGCCGCGCCCCATCTCGGGCAGTTCGTCCAGCGGGAAGATCAGGGTCTTGATGTTCTCGCCGATGGTCGCGACATGGTCGGCTGTCGGCGTCTGCGGGATGCGCAGCATGGCCAGCATGTCGCCGTTCAGCACCTGTTTGCCGCCCCGCTTCTGGGCCAGGGTGTCGTCTTCCGGCGCAATGAAGCCATAGCCGGCCTTGGAGGCGATCAGCAGCTTGCCGCCCGGCTGGTGGGCCAGGACATTGATGATGTCGGCCTTCTCATCCAGATCGATCATCAGCCGCAGCGGCTCGCCATGCCCGCGACCGGACGCCAGTTTGTCGGCCCCGATGGTGAAGATGCGCCCGTCCGACGCCCCGACCAGAAGCTTGTCGGTCGTATAGGCCGGAACCAGATAGGCCAGCTGGTCGCCTTCCTTGAACTTCAGCTCCGACGGATCCTCGACCTTGCCCTTGGCGGCGCGGATCCAGCCCCGTTCCGACAGGATGACGGTGATCGCCTCGCGCGGAATGAAGGCCTCGGGCGCGACGAAGGCGGAGCTGTCCACAGCGTCGGCGATGGTCGTCCGGCGCGGCGAGATCAGGGCCTTGCGCACAGCCTCCAGCTCCTTGGAGATGGCCTTCCACTGCTTGCCTTCCGAAGACGTCAGGGCCTGCAGGTGCGCCAGCTCTTCCGAGAGTTCCTTGAACTCCTTCTCGATCGTCATCTCTTCCAGACGCGCCAACTGACGCAGCCGGGTGTCGAGGATGAAGTCGGCCTGGACCTCGGTCAGGCCGAAGTGCGCGATCAGGACGGCCTTGGGCTGTTCCTCCTCGCGAACGATGCGGATCACCTCGTCGATGTTGAGGAAGACGATGCGCAGGCCTTCCAGCAGGTGCAGCCGCTTCTCGACCCGCGCGATCCGCCACTGCGACCGGCGGTTCAGAACCTCGCGGCGGTGATCCAGGAAGGCCCTCAGGCAGGCCTTCAGCCCCATGACCCGGGGGGTGCCGTCTGCATCCAGCACATTCATGTTGATCGGGAAGCGCACTTCCAGATCCGACAGCTTGAACAGGCTCTCCATCAGCATCTCGGGCTCGATGGTGCGGTTCTTGGGCTCCAGGATCAGGCGGATGTCCTCGGCCGACTCGTCGCGCACGTCGCCCAGCAGGGGCGCCTTCTTGTGCTCGATAAGGTCCGCCAGCGCCTCGATCAGGCGCGACTTCTGCACCTGGTACGGCATCTCGGTGACGATGATCCGCCACACGCCGCGCCCCAGGTCCTCAGTCTCCCAGCGCGCCCGCAGCCGCACCCCGCCCCGCCCCGTCTCATAGGCGTCCAGAATGGCGGCATGGCCCTCGACCGCGACGCCCCCAGTGGGGAAGTCCGGTCCCGGCACCAGTTGCACCAGCTCCTCGGTCGTCGCCTCGGGCCGGTCCAGCAGCATCTGGCAGGCGTCGATCAGTTCGCCGACATTGTGCGGCGGGATCGAGGTGGCCATGCCCACGGCGATGCCGGACGAGCCGTTGGCCAGCAGGTTGGGGAAACCGGCCGGCAGAACCACCGGCTCCTCGTCCTGATCGTCGTAGGTGGCGCGGAAATCGACCGAGTCCTGATCGATCCCGTCCAGCAGCAGCACGGCCGCCGGCGTCAGCTTGCACTCGGTGTAGCGCATGGCCGCGGCGCTATCGCCGTCGATATTGCCGAAGTTCCCCTGGCCGTCGACCAGCGGATAGCGCTGGGCGAAATCCTGGGCCAGGCGCACCAGGGCTTCATAGATCGAGGCGTCGCCGTGCGGGTGGTATCCGCCCATGACCTCGCCGACGACCTTGGCGCATTTGCGCGCCGCCGCCTGCGGGTTCAGCCGCATCTGGTGCATGGCGTACAGGATGCGCCGGTGCACGGGCTTGAACCCGTCCCGAACATCGGGAAGGGCGCGGTTGGTGATGGTCGACAGGGCGTAGGCCAGATAGCGACGGCTGAGGGCCGTCTCCATCGGCTCGTCGATGATACGGCCGCCTTCCGGCGGCGGAGCGTGGATCGTCATGGGCCAGCGAATCGGGGATCGGAAGCGCGAAGTCTAGCCCGTTCGAGCAGGGACAGGGCGTCTATCTGTGGGAGATCGTACGCCGAAGGGTAACCGAACGCCTCCCGGCTTCGTATGTGAGTGACCCCGTCACGTCAGGCCCGCCTTCATGATCCTGTTCCTGCTCTCCTATCTGGCCGGCGCCCTGACCATCGTCAGCCCCTGTATCCTGCCCGTCCTGCCCTTCGTCTTCGCCCGCGCCGGTCGGCCGTTCGTGCGCAACGGCCTGCCCCTGCTGGTCGGCATGGCGGTCACCTTCGCCGGGGTGGCGACCCTGGCGGCCCTCGGCGGCGGCTGGGCCGTGCGCGCCAATGAGGTCGGTCGCTGGATCGCGCTTGCGGTCATGGCCGTCCTGGGGCTCAGCCTGCTCGTGCCCTCCATCGGCGATCGGCTGATGCGGCCGTTTGTGGCGGCCGGTTCCTGGCTGACCGATCGCGTCGAGCGCCGCTCCGCAGACCAGGGCGACGTCCGCGCCTCCCTGTTGCTGGGCGTAGCCACCGGCCTGCTGTGGGCGCCCTGCGCGGGCCCCATCCTGGGCGTCATCCTGACCGGCGCGGCCCTGCAAGGCGCGGGCGTCGGCTCGACCGTTCTGCTGCTGGCCTATGCGGCGGGCGCCGCCACCTCCCTGGCCTTGGCCCTGCTGGTCGGCGGACGGGTGTTCAAGGCCATGAAGGGCGCGCTGGGCCTCGGCGAATGGGTGCGGCGCGGCCTGGGCGCCTTGGTGCTGATTGGCGTGGTCGCCATCGGCCTGGGCCTGGACACGGGCCTGCTGACCCGGATTTCGGCCGGAAGCACCGGCCGTCTGGAACAGGCGCTGCTGAGCGGCATCGGTCGCGGCGCGCCGATGAACGCGGCGCCGACGGATCTGGCGAACCTCCCGGTCGAGGGCCAGTTGCCCGCATTTACCGGGGCCACCACCTGGATCAACTCCCCGCCCCTGACGCCGCAACAGCTGCGCGGCAAGGTCGTGGTCGTCGATTTCTGGACCTACTCCTGCATCAACTGCCTGCGCGCCCTGCCCTACGTTCGCGCCTGGGCCGAGAAGTACAAGGACCAGGGCCTGGTCGTCATCGGCGTCCACACGCCCGAGTTCGCCTTCGAGAAGTCCGAGGCCAACGTCCGCGACGCGGTGCGCCGCCTGGGCGTCGACTATCCGGTCGCCATGGACAATGATTTCGCCATCTGGCGCGCCTTCAAGAACCAGTACTGGCCGGCCCACTATTTCATCGACGCCCAGGGCCGCATTCGCCACCACCATTTCGGCGAGGGCGACTATGAGGGCTCGGAACGGGTCATCCAGCAACTGCTCAAGGAGGCGGGCGCCGCCGACGTCGCTGCGGACGTGGTTCGGGTCCAGGCCCAGGGCGCCGAGGCCGCCGCCGACATGAACCAGCTCGGCTCGCCCGAAACCTATGTCGGCTACGCCCGCGCCGAAAACTTCCGCTCGCCGGGCGGCCTCGCCCGGGATGTGGCCAAGGCCTATGTGGCCAGCCCGCTGCACCTCAACGACTGGAGCCTGGTCGGGCGCTGGCGCGTGACGCGCGAGCACGCCGAACTGGCGGCGTCCGGCGGCCGGCTGTCCTTCCGCTTCAAGGCGCGCGACCTGCACCTGGTCATGGGGCCCGGGTCCAACGGCGCCATGCCGCGTTTCCGCGTCCTGATCGACGGCCAGGCGCCGGGCGCGGACGCCGGGTCCGACATCGACGCCCAGGGGGTGGGACGCATCGACCAGCAGCGCCTGTATCAGTTGATCCGCCAGTCAGGCCAAGTGCGCGAACGCACCTTCGAGATCGAGTTTCTCGATCCCGGCGTCCAGGTCTTCGCCTTCACCTTCGGCTAAAGGTCCAGCAGCAGCCGCAGCCGGTTCTTGGCCAACTGACGACGCTTGCGGACCAGTTCTCGGCTGATGTTCAGATGGGCGGCGATACGGTCGTCGCTCCAGTCGTCCAGATGAAGCCGCAAGGGTTCGATCGAGGCGGCCGGAAGAGCGTTCATGGCCCGCCCCCAGGCCGCGTCGCTTTCCTGTTGCGACAGCGCCTCTTCCGGCGAGGGCGCCGCCTTGACCCAGGCGGCGGCGGACGGCGGCGGCAGATCGGCGTCCTCTGCCACGATGGGAATGCGATTGGCGTTCTGGCGGTGCTGATCCATGCAGGCGTTGTGCAGGATTCGCACCAGCCAGGCCCCGGGGTTCTGCACCGGCTGGCGGTCAAAGGCCTGGGCCGCCCGCACCATGGCCGCGCTCAACGCGTCCTCGGCGTCGGCCCGATTCCCGCCGGAGAGCCGCAGGCTTCGATGCCGCAGACTGTTCTGATGCACCATCCAGATCGCCCAGAAACGGTCCATCGACGGCGGCCGGTCCAGAGCGCGCGCGATCACGCCCGCAGGCGTCAACCCGGCTTTTGGAATCCCGCCCCGATCGCCGCCGGCCGCTCGGGCCAGAACCTCGACCGGAGACGGGGTGCGCGGCGCTGAAGGATGGGAAGCAGAACGCCGCTCAGGCGGCGCAACCGTCGCGGGCGCCCTCTCTTTCTCGCCTTGCGTCTCCCAATCCGGAAACAACCGGACGACATTCATATTCGTCACTCCCCCTCGGCGTGGGGAGCGACCGTCAAGCCCAAAGCGAGCTCATCCCCCTACGCTTGGCCTGGCAGAACCAACGGGGCGTATCGGTCGAGGTCTCGTCGCGATTCCGGATCGCCGACGTCGCATCAACCAAAGTTTGCAAGAACCCCGTTATCACTACTTAGACGGGTGTATTTGCTTTTTGTGAAGCCGTTTGATGCGGTGCTGGAAAATACTGACGGCTACTGGCCGCCTGACGCCCGGTCAGCCGGTGCGGCGGCCGATGGCGATGCGGCGGTCCGTTCGATCATTGCGCAGATCGCGAGGTCCAACTGCCGCGTCACCTCGCGCGCGATGATCTTCTGCAAGGCCTCGACGATCTCGAGACTGACCTGGGCGGAAGGCCCCCTCGCCGCGCGCTGCATGTCCTCGGGCATGGCCGCCAGGCGTTGCTCGGCCACGGCCCGTTTCAACAGCTCGCGCTGATCGGCGAAACTGTCGACGACCATGTGTTTCTGCTCCGATATGGAGTCATAGAGATGCCGCCCCGTCGCCCCTTGCGCATCCGTCATCGGGCGGATCCGTCTTCATCGGGCGGCAGCCCCAGAGCCCGCGTCAGCTGCGCCTGAAGCTGCTCGATCATGGCCTCGGTGAACTGGGGAATCGGCGTGTCCGGCGGCGACTGAGCCGCCAGCAACTCGGGCAGACGCGCGGCCGAGGTCCTGAAGACCTCGGCGACCATCCGCCGAGCCGCCACGACAATGGGATCCGCAGCCGGAACCGGCGGCTCGCCGGCGGCGGCCTCAGGCGATGGAGAATCGTCGGTCATCAAACCCTCCTGTCCGGCCTCATTCCTTGTCGGTTCCGGCGGGAACGAACGAGATCTTCTCGACCAGCTCGCCGTCTTCGATATCGGTCAGCAGGCCCCGCGCCTTGACCATCAACTTCGCCGCCCAGGGCGCATAGGGATCGGTCAGCAACGGCTCCTGCATCCGGTACAGAATGGCGACCATCCCCTCCGCCGCAGCACGCAGTTCCCGATATCTGGACTGGCTTTCCTCAAACCCTTCGGCGGAGGATCTGTCTTCTGCGGCGTCGCTCCACCGCTCGGTCTCGCATCGCGTCTCCCATTCCAGCGTCTGCGCTTCCTGAACGACGGCCTCGGCGTCGCTCATCTTCGATAGGGTCAAACGGGACATGGCTGCTCCTTCTCTCTCTTCGACTAGTTTCTGGGAAAGGTCTTGACCGCCGTGGTGACGGATTCGGCCGCCAGGCCCGCCGCGATCGGCGCCGCGAACGAACTGACCAGGGCCATGGCGTAGGCGACAAGCGCCGGTTCGTTCATCCCGCCCGACGCCAGCATCATGGCCATGGCCTTGCCCTGGACGGTGGTGCTGATGGACAGCATGTTGCGCTGGTAATCGGCGGCGTCCTGCACCGACAGAGCCGCCGCCTGGGTGGCCTTGTCGTAGGCGATGGCGCCACCGGCCGAGACGCGCGTCGAGGTCGAGGGCGTGCCCTGCTCGAGCGGCGCGAAGCCCAGCGCCCAGTTCGTCGAGGTCTGAACGGCGTCCTTGATCTGGCTGTTGACGGTCGGTTCGGTCACGGCGCGAAAGCTCTCGTTTCAGATGAAGGCGCTATTTCTGCGCCGCGTTCATGATCATGGTGACGGCGCTGGAGGTGACGGCGTTGCCGATCTGCTGCAGCCCCCCTTGCGCCTGCTGGGCGTTCTGCATGGCCAGGGAAATCGAATGGGCCATGCTCTGATAGACCAGCGCCATCGATTGGGCCGGCGCTTCGCCCAGCACCTTGACGTTGGTCTGGGTGACCGCGTCGGTGACTTGCGAGTTGACGGGCGTGTCGGCGGCCATGGTTCAGATCCTGACAATTCTAGAGATTCAGCAGTTTGGCGGCGATAAGCAGAACAAGGGCGTTTTCGAGCGGGCTGGGCGGCGGCGGTCGGGCGGCGATCCGCGTGGTGGCGATGGCCGAGACCATGCTGCCCATCTCATAGACCTGCATCACGCCCTGGTTGGTGGCGGCCTGGGCGCAGATCGAGGCCTGGCGCTGGGCCTGGACCGCGTTCTCGAACACGATCGCCGTCGAATGGGCCGCGCTCTGATAGATCGAGCCCATGGCGATCGTCGATGCGGCGCCCAGGACCATCAGGTTCTGCTGCGTCACCGCATCGGTGATCTGACTGTTCACGGCGGTCGGATAGGCCATCGCTCAGACCGCGATTTCGAGAATCTTGGCGATCAGGGCGCCGACGGCGGCGTTGTTGATCTGTTGCATGCCCCCCTGGGTCTGGCTGGCGTTCTCGACCGACAGGCTGGTGGCGTGCGCCACCGCCTGGACCGACACGGCCATGGCTTCCGCAGGCCCCTCTCCCAGCACCTTGACGTTGGTCTGGGTGACGGCGTCGGTGATCTGTGCGTTGACGGTGTCGCTCACGACGAAGCCTCCCCCCCTTTCTTGATGCTCAGGTGACGACCGGCGCGCCGTAGAAGGCCGATGGCGCAGGCTCCTGACGAACTTGCGACACCGACCGCACGCCGACGTCGGCGGTCCGGACCGTGCGGATCTGCTGCATGTCGGCCAGGCTGGTCGCCAGTTGCCGGATCTGCAGCGTCGACAGTTCCGCCGCATGCTGCGTCGAGGCGGCTAGGCGCGCAGCAAAAGCGTCCGCCGAGGCCATGATGGTGATCAGACCGGCGTTGCACACGCCGGCTCCGGCGCACAGCAGCAGGGCGTCGTCGCGACAGGCCGCGACGGCCAGCCCTTCTTCGGTTCTCAATCGCTTTTCCTCGCGTGTCATTCGAACGGCTCCTCACGGCGCGGACCGATGTCCGGCCACGGAATGACGGACGGCTTGTCCATCAGCGCCTGGACGCAGTTCATGGTCGCGACCATGCCCAGGATGTTGGTGGTCTGCTGGTTGGCGACGGCGTTGTGGTACATCATCCCGCTGGCCTGATTGGCGGCCACCAGGCTCTGCATCGCCGCGAAGCTGGGGCCCGAGCCGATGACGGTCAGCAGGGTGTTGGCGACCGATTCCGCCGTGGGGGCCGTCGCGGGGTTCTTGCTGAGCTCCAGCATGAGCTTCAGAATCTCCTCGAAGTCGCCGAGGGTCTGGGCGGATTTTTCCGCCGTCTTCTCGTTCATCTTCGCCTCGACCATGGTCGTCCTCCAGGGGGTGGCGCGGCGGGCGCCAGTCTCCCGCCGCGGCCGTCACGGATATCCAGGGTTCGGCGTCAGGCCGCCGTGGCGCGCAGGGCCGTCAGCAGGGACAACAGATTGTCAGGCGTGTCCGACTGGCTGATCTTGCTGGCGGCGACCGCGCCGGCCATGGTGTCGACGCTGTAGATCTGGATGACCCCCTGATTGGTCGCGGCCTGGCCGGCGATGGCCAGTTGCTGCTGCGAAGAGGCGGCGTTTTCGTAGAGAATGCCGGTGGAGTGGGCGAGCGACTGATAGATCGCGCCCATGGCCATGGCCGGGGCGTCGCCCAGCACCTTGACGTTGGCCTGGGTGACGGCGTCGGTGATCATGCCGTTGACGGGTGTCGGAAGCGCCATGTCTCAAGTCCTTCTTTTGGAGTTTGCGGGGCGAAAAATCAGGAAACCGCAGCCGTGGGACCGACGGCGCGCAGGGCCGTCAGAAGGGCCATCATGTTGTCGGGCGTATCGGACTGGGCGATCTTCGATGTGGCGACCGCGCCGGCCATGGTGTCGACGCTGTAGATCTGGATGACGCCCTGGTTGGTCGCAGCCTGGGCGGCGATCGCCAGCTGCTGCTGCGAGGAGGTCGCGTTCTCGTAGAGAATGCCGGTGGAGTGGGCGAGCGACTGATAGATCGCGCCCATGGCCATCGCCGGGGCGTCGCCAAGGACCTTCACATTCGCCTGGGTGACGGCGTCGGTGATCTGACCGTTCACCGGGGTCGGAATAGCCATGCTTGTCTCCTTCCATTCGATTGAGGCCTCGGATGGAGGGTCGCGTGGCCCCGTTGAAAGTCGCCCCCCACAACCATGACGCGCCATGGGGCGTGGCGTGAATTTCCCGCGGTTGTTTTTCGAGATCTGAAGCACGGCTCAGGCGACGCAGCGGCGTCAGGCCTGCAAGGCGCCCAAGAAAGCGAGCCCCGCGCCGAATTGGCTATGGGGCTTGAACCCAGGGCCGTCGCTTAGAGACGTCCCGTCTCGGCCAGCCGGTCCAGCATCCAGACCCGTGCGGCCGGCAAGGGCTTGTTCTGCGGGTGGAAGACGAACTGTTCCAGAAAATGGCCGGTCAGGTCGAACCCCGCCCTGACGTCGCCCTCGACCAGCCCCGCCTGCGCCCCCAGCATGAAGGGCGGCAGGCTCAGCATCTTGTCGGCATAGGGGGCGCCGGCTTCGCGGCTGACCGCCCGCCCGGTGCGGGGGCTGACATAGATCAGGTCGTCCGCCGTCCCCGTCGCCGCACATTTCGACAGATCGAGGCCGAAGCCCAGGTCTTCCAGCAGCCCCGCCTCGAACCGCACGAAGATGGCCGGCCAGACGTCCGGAAGGGCGAAGGCCCCCATCAATGCCTCAAAGGCCAGGAAGACGCCGGGATGCGGCTCGCGCTCAGGCAAGGCCCCCTGCGCCACCCCCGCGGCCGCCGCCAGGCCGGTCAGGGCCAGGGCGTCGTCGAACAGGGCGCTGGGGCCCTCGCCCACCGGCTCCAGCCGCGCCCCGCCCAGATGATCCGATGTCCGCGCGCGATAGTCGGCCACGACCCGCGCCCCGGCCTGCAGGAAGGGTCGCATCTTGCGGGACGCCCCGCCGGCCACATAGGCCGCGCGCCGTCCATGGCTTTCGGTCAACAGATCCACCACGGCGCCGGTGTCCCCATGGGCGCGCGCCGACAGGACAAAGGCCTCTTCATGAAAATCCATCAGTGCGCGGGATCCGCGTCAGGCCGGGCCTCGACCGGAGACTGAACCAGAGCCACCACGGCCTTCGCCTTGTCGTTCGGAATGGGCATGCTCAACACATACTGCTCGATCTTCCAGCCGTCCTCGGTTCGGCGCAGCACGCCGGAACCGCGCGTCAGCCCATAGGCGTCGTTGTCCAGCAGTTCGTCGAACCAGACGATGCAGCGACAGTCGCCGGGCGCCAGGGTCGTGACCCGGTCGTGGGGCCGATAGGTCCACCCCTGCCCCCGCGAGAAATAGGGCGCCGCATAGGCCTTGAACTGAGCCAGCGACCACCGCTCGGTCGCGTCGGTGCCGATGAAGCGGGCGTCGGGCGTGAACAGGCCGAAATAGGCGTCGGCGTCAGCATGCGAAGCCGCCACATGCATCTGATCCACCACGGCCTCGGCCGCGACCACGGGGTCCTCCGTAGATTGCAGGGGGACGGACATCAGGGCCAGGGCGGCGAGAGCGGCGATCATGGGTTCGTTCTACTCCTGTTCTCGACTTTCGAAAACAGGCTAGCCGCCGGAGCTGGCCTCCTGAATATTTGACGAGGATCATGGACGAAGCGGGCAAGCTCGACCAAGGTCTAATGGACCGTCGAGACCGCGACGCCCAAGTCCAGCCCCGCCTTGCAGGCCCTCCCCGGCCGTAACCTTGAAGAGCTCCATGTCGCGTATCCGCAGCCAATCCCTGCGCTCCAAGCTGATGTCCGCCCAGGACGCCGCCGCCCTGATTCCCGCCGGCTCCACCGTGGGCATGAGCGGCTTCACCGGCTCGGGCTACCCCAAGGCGGTGCCCTCGGCTCTCGCGGCGCGGATCGAGGCCGCCCACGCGGCCGGCGACGCCTTCCGGCTGAACCTCTGGACCGGCGCCTCCACCGGGCCGGAACTGGACGGGGCCCTGGCCAAGGCCGACGGGATCGAACGCCGCCTTCCCTACAACTCCGACCCTATCGCGCGTGAGAAGATCAACTCGGGCCAGATGGACTATCTGGACATGCACCTCAGCCAGCTGGCGCCCATGGTCTGGCAGGGCGTCCTGGGTCCGCTGGACACCGCCGTGATCGAGGTTTCGGCGATCAACGCCGACGGCAGCCTGGTGCCCTCCTCCTCCATCGGCAACAACAAGACCTGGCTGGACCGGGCCGAGCGCGTGATCCTGGAGGTCAACGCCTGGCAGAACCCGGCGCTGGAGGGGATGCACGACATCTATTACGGCACCGCCCTGCCGCCCAACCGTGTGCCCATCCCCCTGACCCGGCCCGACCAGCTGATCGGCCAGCCGACCCTCCGCTGTGATCCGGCCAAGATCGTCGCTATCGTCGAGACCGAGGCCCCCGACCGCAACCTGCCCTTCGCCGCGCCCGACGCCAACGCCCGCGCCATCGCCGGTCACCTGATCGAATTCCTCAAGCACGAGGTCCACGTCGGTCGCCTGCCCACCGCCCTGCTGCCGCTGCAATCGGGCGTCGGCAATGTCGCCAACGCCGTGCTGGCAGGCCTGATGGACAGTCCGTTCGAGCGGATGGCCGCCTATACAGAGGTGATCCAGGACGGGATGCTGGACCTGCTGGACGCCGGCAAGTTGACCGTCGCCTCCGCCACCGCCTTCTCCCTCAGCCCGGAGGCGGCGGCGGACATGAACAGTCGCATGGAGCAGTTCCGCGGCAAGATCATCCTGCGCCCGCAGGAAATCTCGAATCATCCCGAACTGATCCGCCGCCTGGGCTGTATCGCCATGAACGGCCTGATCGAGGCCGACATCTACGGCAACGTCAACTCGACCCAGGTGATGGGATCGCGGATTCAGAACGGCATCGGCGGTTCCGGGGACTTCTCGCGCAACGCCTTCATCTCCTGCTTCGTGACGCCTTCAACGGCCAAGGGCGGCGCCATCTCGGCCATCGTGCCCATGGCAAGCCACGTCGACCACATCACCCAGGACGTCCAGGTCATCGTCACCGAACAGGGCCTTGCCGACCTGCGCGGCCTGTCGCCGAAACAGCGGGCCAAGCTGATCATCGCCCACTGCGCCCACCCCAAATACCGCGATGCGCTGAACGACTATTACGACCGTGCGCTGAAGGGCTCCTACGGCCTTCAGTCGCCGCATCTGCTGAACGAAGCCCTGTCCTGGCACCAGCGCTACATCGAAACGGGGTCGATGCTGCCGACCTGACGGGCGGTCAGCGGGCCAGGGTCGTGGGGAAGTCCCGGCCCAGGGCCTCGGCCATGGCCTGCTGGCTGATCAGGAAGACCTGGTCGCGGAGGTGATAATTGTTCGACAGCACGATCACCGTCACATCGGCCTCGGGCTGATAGAGCATCAGGTTGCGGAACCCGCCCCAGCTGCCGGTGTGATAGATCTGGCGATCCTGGAAACTGGGCCGAACCTGATCGCCCAGCCGGTTCGAGAAGATCCCGTATCCCCAGTCGCGGCGCGGACGGCCCCGTTCCTTGGGCGTGTCCGCCGGCGCATGGTCGGCCAGCATCTGCTGATAGCTGAACGGCTTCAGCAGCGCCCCCCTGTGCAGCGCCCTCTGCCAGACCAGCAGATCGTCCAGGGTCGAATAGACCGCCCCCGCCCCCGCGACGATGGAGGTGTTGGCGTTCGGCTGGGCCGCCAGTCCGGCCGGGAAGTTGGCGTAGCCCATGATCACCCCATGGTCGCCGCCGCCCAGGTCCAGCCCGCTGTCCTTCATGCCCAGAGGGCCGAAGAAGGTCTCGCGCATATAGGCGTCATAGGGCCGGCCGCTGGCCTTCTCGACGATGGCCGCCGCCAGGTTGAAGCCCGCATTGTCGTATCGGACCTTGGTTCCCGGCGCGAACTGCAGGCCGAACCGCTTCGAATCCTCGGTCAATTCGGCCAGTGTCGCCGGCGTGGTCCGACGCATGCCCCAGCCCGGCCGCGCCATCAGGTCCGGTATTCCGGAGGTGTGCGACAGCAGGTGGCTGATCCGCACCGGCTCCCACGCCTTCGGGCACGGCTGGATCCATTTGCACACGGGGTCGGAGATGCGCAGCCTTCCCTCGTCCTGAAGACGCAGGATGGCCGTGGCGGTGAACTGTTTGGAGATCGAGGCCAGGCGAAACCGGGAATCCAGCTTCAGCGGCCGATCCTGCTCATAGTTCGCCTCGCCATAGACCTGACGGAACAGCACCCGGTCGCCCTTGGCCACCAGCACCGCGCCCATGAAACGCCCGGCGGCGGCCTCACGGTCCAGTCGCGCGGCCAGTTGCGGCAAGTCCTCGACCACCACCAGGGGCGGACGCGGCGGCGTGTCGGGACGTATGGAGGCCAGTACCGCATCGCTGGCGGGTTTCACGGCCGTGGAGAAGCCCGCCCAGACCGCGCCGCCGAGGATCAGCGCCCCAAGGACGCCCAGAACGAGCCGGGGATGGCCCCCAGGGGTACGCGGCACTTCAAACACGGGAACTCAGACGTCGAAATCGAGACCGAACTGGGCGTAGAGCGCCCGTGAATCCTGCCATTTCGGATCGACTTTCACCGTCAGGAACAGGTGGACCTGACGGCCGAGGATCTCGTTCAGCTCCTCGCGCGCCTTCTGGCCGATCCATTTCAGGGTCTGGCCGCCCTTGCCCAGGACGATGGGCCGCTGGCTCTCGCGCTCGACATAGATGGTCTGTTCGATCCGGGCCGAGCCGTCGGCGCGGTCCTCGAAACTGGTGGTCTCCACCGCCGCCGAATAGGGCAGTTCCTCGTGGACGCGCAGATAGACCTTCTCGCGCGTGATCTCGGCCGCCAGAACCCGCACCGGCACGTCCGCCGCCTGATCCTCGGGATACAGCCACGGCCCCTTGGGCATCGACCGCGCCAGCCGCTGCTTCAGGTCCTCGACCCCGTCGCCGTTGGCGGCGGAGATCATATAGACCTCCTCATAGACGCCGCTCTCGAACAGTGTCTGCGACAGGGCCAGCAGGGTGTCGCGGCGCATGCCGTCGATCTTGTTCAGCGCCAGGATGACCTTCGTCCCGGTGGACTGAAGATTGGCGATGATGGTCTCGGTGTCCTCGGCCGAGCGGCGATCGGCCGCCGTGCCTTCACGGCCCTCGGCGTTGATGTGCGACTGGGCGTCGATCAGGTGGACGACCACGTCCGCGTCCTGCGCTCCGCCCCAGGCCGAGGCGACCATGGCCCGGTCCAGCCGACGGCGCGGGGTGAAGATGCCGGGGGTGTCCACCAGAACGATCTGGGCGTCGCCTTCCATGGCGATGCCGCGCACCGGGAACCGTGTCGTCTGCACCTTCTGGGTGACGATGGAGACCTTGGATCCGGTCAGCCGGTTGACCAGCGTGGACTTGCCGGCGTTCGGCGCGCCGATGATGGCGGCGAAGCCCGCGCGCTGGTTTTCGATATCGGTCAAATGACGCCTTCACGTTTGAGGAGAGCCGTTGCGGCCGCCTTCTCCGCCTCCTGACGCGAACGCCCCTGTGCGGTCAAGGGCTCCACGCCCTCGACGGACACCTCGACGGTGAATGTCGGCGCATGATCCGAACCCGTCCGATCCGCAACCCGATAAGTCGGCAGCGGTCGGCCCTTGGCCTGGGCCCACTCCTGCAGCGCCGACTTGGGGTTGGTCACGGTCCGCGACGGCGGGGCGGAAAACTCTTCCGCCCAGGCCTTGTCGAAGAAGGCTCGCGCCGCCTCCAGCCCCCCGTCCAGATAGACGGCCGCCAGGATGGCCTCGACCGCGTCGGCGATCACCCCGGCCTTGCGGCGCCCCCCCGTCTTGGTCTCGCCCGGCGACAGCCGCAGCGCAGCGCCGACGCCCAGGGCCTCTCCCACGCGCGCGCAGGCGGTCTTGTCGACCAGGGTGTGCAGGCTGGACGAGAGCTGGCCCTCGTTGGCGGTGGGATAGTCCCGCGACAGCTTCTCGGCCACCAGCAGGCCCAGCACCCGGTCGCCCAGAAACTCCAGCCGCTCGTTGTCGCGCGGACCATGCACACCCACCGGCGCGCCCTCGCCCACGCTGGCGTGGGTCAGGGCGCGTTCCAGCAAGGCCGCATCCCTAAAGGCATGACCAATGCGTGTCTGAAGCGCCGCGACCGCCTCGGCCCGTAAATTGGCCATCAGTGCAGGACGTTGAAGAACCGGTCGAGCCGCACGTTGAACCAGCTCACAGGGTTCCACAGCGACGATCCGGGCTTCCACGAGAACAGGATGATCTGCGCCTTGCCGACCAGGTTCTCGGCCGGGACCATGCCCACGCCGCTGGACTGTTCGACCCGGCTGTCGATCGAGTTGTCGCGGTTGTCGCCCATCATGAAGTAGTGGCCGACCGGCACCTCATAGACCGGGGTGTCGTCCAGGTCGTTGCCGGGGCCGAAGTCCTGGGTCATGAAGCTCTTGCCTTCCGGCAGGGTCTCGCGGACCTCGGCGATCGGGTGCGCGCCGAAGATGTCGTCGATCTCACCCTGGCTGACGACGACGTCCTGAACCGGCTTGTCGTTGATATACAGCTTGTTGGCGATCATCTGGATGCGGTCGCCCGGCAGGCCGATCACCCGCTTGATGAAGTCGGTCTTGTCGTCACGCGGCAGCTTGAACACCACGATATCGCCGCGCTTGGGCGCCGAACCCATGATGCGGCCGTCGAACAGCGGTGGGCTGAACGGGATCGAGTGTTTCGAATAGCCGTAGGACCATTTCGACACGACGATATAGTCGCCTTCGTACAGGTTCGGCTCCATCGAGGCCGACGGGATGGTGAAGGGCTGGAACAGGAAGATCCGCAGCACCATGGCGATCAACAGGGCGAAGAAGATCGTCTTGACGATCTCGACCGTTTCGTCGCCGGCGCTCTGTTCGCCCTTGGCCTTGTTGGCGGGCTTGCGCGCATAGACCGGAGTCGTCGGCTCGTCCTCGAACGGCGCATCCCCCTTGTCGCTCCAGACCGGGCGCTTTTCGGCGGCGGGATCCTTCACCGCCTCCACAGGCGCATCGGCCTCGGACGCGGCGAAGACTTCCTCCGGCGTGGCGTCGGTCGCGTTGGTCTGGGCAGCATCGGCGTCGTGCGGCTTCTGGTCTTCGCTCATGCGATCAAGCATCCCCTTGCCGCGTCTGCGCGGTCGTCTCGTGACGGGTATATCGCGATTACGACAGCGGCAAGGCTTCGATCACCACGAAGGCGAGTGCATAGGGGTGTTCATCGCTGAGGGTCAGGTGAATCCTCGCCTCATGACCCGCCGGCGTCAGTCGCGCCAGATGGTCGGCGGCGTGGCCCGTCAGGGCCAGGGTCGGCTGGCCGGAGCGCAGATTCACCACCCCCATGTCGCGCCAGTAGACATCGGCTCTCATCCCGGTGCCCAGGGCCTTGGCGCAGGCCTCCTTGGCGGCGAACCGCTTGGCGTAACTCCAGGCGGGATCAGGCTTGCGGTCCGATCGCGTCCGCTCCAGATCGGTGAAACAGCGCTGTTTGAACCGCTCGCCGAACCGATCCAGCGAGGCCTGGATTCTCCGAATATCGGACAGGTCCGCCCCGACGCCGAGGATCACAGGGCGGCGTCCATCGCCGCCCGCATGCGGCGGATGGCGGAATCCAGGCCGACGAAGATGGATTCGCCGATCAGGAAATGGCCGATATTCAGCTCACGCACTTCGGGGATCGCCAGCATGCGGGGCGCCGTGTCGTAATCCAGCCCATGGCCGGCATGGACCTCGAGCCCCAGGATGTCGGCCTGGGCGGCGGCGGCGGCGATCCGTTCGAACTCGACCTCCCGCTCGCCGGGATCGGTCAGCAGGCAATAGCGGCCCGTGTGGAACTCCACCACCTGGGCGCCGACGGCGGCGGCGGCCTCGACCTGGTCTTCCGACGGTTCGATGAACAGGGACACCCGGATGCCCGCCTCGGCCAGGGCCTGGGCGACAGGCGCGATCCGCGCCTCGTGCCCCGCGACGGCCAGACCGCCCTCGGTCGTGACCTCCTCGCGCCGTTCGGGCACCAGACAGGCGGCGTGGGGCCGATGGCGCAGGGCGATGGCCAGCATCTCCTCCGTCACCGCCATCTCGAAATTCAGGGGCTTGCCCGCCCGGGCGCACAGGGCGCTCAGAACATCGATGTCGGCGTCGGTGATATGGCGACGGTCCTCGCGCAGATGGGCCGTGATGCCGTCGGCGCCGGCGGCCAGCGCCGCCTCGGCGGCACGGGCCGGATCAGGATGCGTCCCGCCCCGCGCGTTCCGCACGGTGGCGACATGATCGATATTGACGCCCAGCCTGACCCGTTCGCGCATCTCAGCTCCTCGCCAAACCGAACATCACTTCGAAAGTCTGCGGCTGCCGGGATCCTCGACCGGCAAAGCCGCCAATTCCGGCGGCAAGGCGTCGGCCGGATAGGCCGGCACTTCCAGCGAGGCCAGGGCGATCAGGGGCACGCCCACATCCGCCTTGCCCCCAGACCGATCGACGATACAGGCGGCCGCAACCACTTCGCCTCCCGCAGCCTGGATGGCGGCGATGCATTCGCGCGACGACAGGCCCGTGGTGACGATGTCCTCGACCATCACCACCTTCTGTCCCGGCTCGACCGAGAAGCCGCGCCGCAGCTTGAACTGCCCGCCTTCCCGCTCGACATACATCGACGGCACGCCCAGGTGACGCGCGGTCTCATATCCCGGAATAATCCCGCCGACCGCCGGCGAAATGGCGACATCCACCGGACCCACGGTCGCGACGATCTTGTCCGCCAGGGCCTTGCACAGGCGTTCGCAGCGGTCGGTCTGCATGAAGACCAGGTTCTTCTGCAGGAAGACCGGGCTGTGCAGGCCGGACGACAGGACGAAATGGCCTTCGCGCAGGGCGCCGGCGTCACGGAATTCGTTGAGGACGTCTTGGGTGTTCATGGCGCGGTCTTAGCGCCTGGAACCGTCGTGTCAAAGGCTCAGCCTCGACCGCGATCGACGTTGTCGACGGATGGATTGGCCCGCAGCGCCGCCATGAGCATGGTCGCGTGTTTGGCGTCCTCGACCTCGACGTCGATGGTCACATCGAAGAAGTCCTGCTGGCGGTAGGCCATCGACAGGTTGATGATATTGCCGCCCGCCTCGCCGATCAGGGTCGTCACCTGCCCCAGCACCCCCGGCGCGTTGCGAATGGTCGCATTCAGACGAACCGCCGCAACGGCGTCTGTCTCGGCCTGGGGCGTCCATTGCAGGTCGTGCCAGACCGAGTCGTCATCGGCGAAGGCCGCCAGGGACTGGCAGTCGATCGTATGGACCGTCAGGCCGATCTCCGGCTCCAGGATGCCGACGATCCGATCACCCGGCACCGGGGTGCAGCACTGACCGAAGTGAACGCTGACGCCCGGCGTCAGTCCGCCGCCGCGCACGAACAGACGGGCGGTGTCGCTTTCGATCCGTTGTTTCTCGGGTCCGGCCTTCAGCCGCCCCTTCATGGCGGGGAACAGGGTCTCCGCCACCGTCGTCGGCGACAGTCGGCCGCGACCCAGGCTTTCGAACACATCATCGTCACCGGCGACCGCCAGGGTCTCCAGAATCGGCTTCAGCGACACCTCGGCCAGGGTCTTGTCTATTCGGGCCAGGGTCTGCTGCAGGGCGATTCGGCCCAGTTTGACGAACTCCTCGCGTTCCGAAGTCCGGATGTGGCGGCGGATGGCCGAACGGGCCCGGCCCGTGACCGTCAGGCTGCGCCAGTCGGCGGGCACTTCGCGTTTGGCCCCGCGGATGATCTCGATCACGTCGCCGTTCTGAAGCGGCGTCCGCATCGGCTTCAGTTCGCCGTTGACCTTGACCCCCACGGCCGTGTCCCCGACCTCGGTGTGGACCGCATAGGCGAAGTCCAGCGGCATGCCGCCGCGCGGCAGGGTCACCAGCCGCCCCTTGGGCGTGAAGACGAACACCTGGTCCAGGTACATTTCGAGCTTGGCGTGCTCGACCCAGTCTTCGCCGCCCTCGCCGTGCTCGATCACCTGAACGAGATGGCGCAGGTTCTGCAGCGGATCGCGTCCGCCGCCCTTGGCCATGGCCTCGCGGTCGAATCCATAGGACTGGTTCTTGTAGCGCCAATGGGCCGCCACGCCGTCTTCCGCCACGCGATCCATCGCCTCTGTGCGGATCTGCATCTCGATCCGGAGGCCGCGCGGCCCGACCACAGTGGTGTGAAGCGAGCGATAGTTGTTCGACTTGGGCGTCGAGATGAAATCCTTGAACCGTTCCGGCACCATCGGCCATTCGCGGTGGATGACGCCCAGAGCGCGATAACAGTCGTCTTCCGCTTCAACGATCACGCGGAAACCGTAGATGTCCGACAGTGACGAAAACCCGACCGACTTGCGCTGCAGCTTGCGCCAGATCGAATAGGGGGTCTTTTGCCGCCCGAACACATGGGCGCCCACGCCCGCCTCGGACAGAACCCGCTCGACCTCGCCGGACACGCCTTCGATGGCGCGGCCATGCTCCAGCTTCAGCGCCTCCAGCCGCCGTTCGATGGCCGTCTTCGCCGTCGGATTCAGATAGGTGAAGGCCAGTTCTTCCAACTCGGACGCAATCGAGTGGATGCCGATCGACCGTCCCAGCGGGGCATAGACTTCCAGCGTCTCGCGGCTGATCCGTTCGCGCTTCTCCGGCTTGACGTACTGGAGCGTGCGCATGTTGTGCAGCCGGTCCGCCAGCTTGACCAGCAGCACCCGCACATCCCGGCTGATGGCCAGGATGAATTTACGCAGGTTCTCGGCCTGGCGGGTGTGCTCAGCCTGAAGCTCCAGCCGGCTCAGCTTGGTCACGCCCTCGACCAGAACGGCGACCTCTTCGCCGAACATCTGGGCGATGTCGTCGCGCGTCGCCGAGGTGTCCTCGACCACGTCGTGCAGCAGGGCCGTGACGATGGTGGCTGTGTCGAGCTTGTAGTCGGTCAGTATGCCCGCGACCTGGATCGGGTGGGCGAAATAGGGATCGCCCGAGGCCCGCATCTGCGAGCCGTGCATCTTCATCGCATAGACATAGGCGCGGTTCAGCAGCGCTTCGTCGGCGGTAGGGTCATAGGCCTTGACGGCCTCGATCAGCTCGAACTGACGAAGAACCGGCGCACGCTTGATGGCGGGGGCCGGTTCTGCAGTCGTTGAAACAGGTTCGTTTTTGTTTGCAGTTTGGGGCGCCGGCGGAACCGTCTCGGTCCGCGCCGGCAGGATAGTGACGCCAGGGGCTCCCTCGGGCGTCAGTACCGCTCCTCCTGACCGCCGTCGCGGTCGCTTTGCAGCGCGCGGATCAGCTCGGCCTCGGCCATGTTCATGTGTTGCGGTTCGGCCAGCAGGGCGACGGTTTCCGCCTCGTCCTCGGCTTCGGTGCGCTCATCGACGCGTTGCAGGGTGGTGATGATGGTTTCGCGCAGTTCGTCCGGCACGACGGTGTCGTCGGCGATCTCGCGCAGGGCGACGACCGGGTTCTTGTCGTTGTCGCGGTCGATCGTCAGGGCGGCGCCGTTGGCGATGCTGCGGGCGCGGTGGCCGGCCATCAACACCAGACCAAAGCGGTTCGGTACCTTTTCGATGCAGTCTTCGACGGTGACGCGGGCCATGAAATTCCTCGAACGCGGGGGAGAACCGCGTGAAATACAGATAGGGACTGACTTTTGCAACGCCAGAGCGGCGAAAGTGCGGCCTCAGACCGGATGGGCGTCGCGCCCCACCGTCGCCGAAGCCGCCAGGGCCTGGGCGACCCCGCCGTGGGGATGGATCCAGTCCGGCGCGATCTCCGCAATCGGCCCCATCACGAAGCGGCGCTCGGCCGCGCGGGGGTGCGGCAGGATCAGCCCGTCCAGGTCCCCGCTCAGTCGACCATAGGCGATCAGGTCCAGATCCAGCGTGCGCGGGGCGTTGCGGACCGATCGCTGACGGCCGAAGACATCCTCGATCCGCCCCAGGGCCGCCATCAGCGCGTGGGGGTCATGGCGCGTGGCGACAATGACCACCCCGTTCAGGAACGGCGGGTCCTGCGGATCGGGCCAGGCCATGGACGACCACCAGGACGACCGCGCCACCACATCGACGCCCTCGCTGCGAAAACGCGCCAAGGCGGCCTCCAGCGCCTCGCGGCAGGAGGCCCAGACCCCCTTGTCATTGCAGCCCAGCGCCACGATGACTGCAGCGTCCAGATCGGGCGCGCCGTCGATTCCCACATCGACCGCAGCGTCCGGCCGGGCGCCATTTTCTTCATTTCTTTTGACGGCCTCGACCATGTTTCATTCCACCGACCGCCTGGCGATCTTCATCGACGGCTCGAACCTGTATTCCGCCGCCCGCGCCTTGCAGCACGATATGGACTTCAAGCGGATGCTGGACTGGTTCCGCGAGAAATCCATCCTGACGCGCGCCTATTATTACACGGCGGTGGTCGAGGGCGAAGAGTTCTCGCCGGTAAAGCCCCTGGTGGACTGGCTGGACTACAACGGCTTTTCGGTCGTGACCAAGCCGGTGAAGCGCTTCACCGACGGCCAGGGCCACAGCCGGATCAAGGGAAATATGGATATTGAGATCGCGGTGGACATGCTGGAACTGGCCCCCCGCCTGGATCACGCCGTGCTGTTTTCCGGCGACGGGGACTTTCGGCGACTGGTGCAGGCGGTGCAGGCGCAAGGCGTGCGCGTCACTGTCGTCTCGACCCAGAAGACCCAGCCGCCGCATATCGCCGACGAACTGCGTCGCCAGGCCGACGCCTTCCTTGATCTGAACGACCTGATGGCCGAGTTCGGCCGCCCCAAGACCGGCGCCGGTCAATGAGCCTGAGACCCGAGCCCCCCCGCGACTGCCCCCTGTGCCCGCGCCTGGTCGAGTATCGCCAGGAGAACGCCCGCCAGAACCCCGACTGGTGGAACGGCCCCGCCCCGTCCTTCGGCGATCCGAACGCCCGGCTGCTGGTCGCGGGTCTCGCGCCCGGCCGCACCGGCGCCAATCGCACGGGGCGGCCCTTCACCGGCGATCACGCCGGCTGGCTGCTGTACGACACCCTGAAAAAAGCCGGCTTCGCCCAGGGCCACTATGATCCGAACGGCGACGACGACCTGACGCTAGTGGACTGCATGATCACCAACGCGGTCCGCTGCGCCCCGCCCGGCAACAAGCCGCTGCCGATCGAAGAGACGACCTGCCGCCCCTTCCTGATCGACCGCCTGGCCTTGCTGCCGAATCTGAAGGTCATCGTGACCCTGGGCGACGTCTCTCGCCGCAACATCCTCAAGGCGTTCGGCCGGCCGGCCTCGGCCATGCCGGCCGGCCATGGCGCAGAGGGCGAGGCCGGCGGATACGTCATCCTGAACTCGTATCACTGCTCCCGATTGAACACGAACACCGGCCGGCTGACCCCGGCCATGTTCGAGGCGGTGTTTGATCGGGCGCGCGAGATCATCGCCCGCTAACCCTCTACTGTTGCGTGCGTGTCGCACGACTCTGCCATGCTGAAATAAGGCGGAACAGAGGCGAGCGTTCGGCGTTCGTCTCCCAGCGGGAGGCTGGACGATGCGACGCACTGACGGATTATTCACGCGACGCGAGCGCAGGATCGCGATCCTGGCCGCGGTCCTCGTGATTGTGATCACGGCCCTGGCCCTGATCACAGGCGGCCTTTTCCATCCGTCCACAGGGACCGGAGGCGCGGGCGGCTATGGTTTCGCTGATCTGCCGGGCGTCACGGACGCCCGGCCGCTGGGGTAGTGCTCGGACCTCAGCCCTTGTCGCGCATCAGACGGGCCTTGTCGCGCTGCCAGTCCCGTTCGGCCGAGGCTTCACGCTTGTCGTGCAGCTTCTTGCCCTTGGCCAGGGCGATCTCCAGCTTCGCCTTGCCCGCGTCGTTCAGATACAGCTTCAGCGGAATGATCGTCTGACCGTCGCGCTGCACCGCCCCGATCAACCGGTCGATCTGCTTCCTGTGCAGCAGCAGTTTGCGTGGTCGGCGCGGCTCGTGATTGAAGCGGTTGGCCTGCTTGTACGGCGGGATGTCGGCGTTGATCAGGACGATCTCGCGCCCCTCCACCGCCGCATAGCTTTCGGCGATATTGGCCCGTCCGTCCCGCAGCGCCTTGATCTCGGTGCCGAGCAGTTGAATGCCCGCCTCGATATTGTCCTCTAGGAAATAGTCGAACCGCGCGCGGCGGTTCTCAGCGATGACCTTGGACTTCGACTGCGGCTGCGGCGCCATCAGACGACGCCCGCATCCGCCATGGCGCGGTCGATCAGCGGCTTGACCCCTTCCGACGTCGGCGACAACGGCAGCCGCGCCTCCTCGCTGCACAGGCCCAACCGGGCCAGGGCGTATTTGGTCGGAGCCGGAGAATTGTCGAGGAACAGCGCCTTGCACAGGCCGATCAGTCGATTCTGCCAGTCGCGGGCGGTGGCGTAGTCGCCGGCCGCCGCCGCATTGTGCAGGGCGACCATGGCCTCGGGCGCGACATTGGACGCCACCGAGATCAGTCCGACCCCGCCACAGGCGTGATAACCCAGATAGCTGGAATCATCGCCCGAGATCAGGTCGAATTGGCCGTCGATATTGGCGCGCATCCAGCTGACCCGGCTCATGTCGCCGGTGGCGTCCTTGACGCCGACGATGTTCGGATGGGCCGCCAGCCGCGCTACCGTCTCATTGGCCAGATCGACTCCCGTACGCGACGGGACGTTGTAGAGTAGGATCGGCAGTTGAACGGCGTCGGCGATAGCCTCGAAATGCGCCGCCATGCCCGCCTGCGAGGGGCGGATATAATAGGGAGTGACGATCAACGCCCCATCCGCACCCACCGCCTTGGCGTGCCGGGTCAGGTCGATGGCTTCCTTGGTGTAGGGCGATCCGGTTCCAGCGATGACGCTGACGCGTCCCGCCACCAGCCGTACGCACAGGTCGATCACATGCTTGTGCTCGTCCAGGTCCATGCTGGCGCCCTCGCCCGTCGTGCCGACGGGCACCAGCCCGTCGACGCCTGCGGCGATCTGTCTTTCGATGAGCGTGGCGAATGCGGCTTCGTCCACGTTTCCGTCATGAAGTGGTGTGATCAGGGCGGTGATCACGCCCTTGAACAAGGGGGCGGTCATGGGACTAGCTAGCCTGCGTGGGGAGGGGCGATGGACGGATGTCCAGAACCTCTGTCTTGAGAGCGCGGGACGTTAGGTCGCCAGCGGCCTCGCCGCAACCGGGATGAATGAGAACAGGAAATATCATGATTGCGACCAGTCTGGCTGCGGCCCTCGCCGTCATCGCCCCGACCCCGCAGGACGCCCTTCCCGGCCAACCTGTTCCCTATTCCGCCGTTTCACAATCCGTGCCGGGTTACAGCCCCACCTATCAGGGCCGCGTGCTCGATGACCAGGACACGGCCCTGTTCCGTCAGGGCCTGGCGGCGGCGCGGGCGCGCGATATCCCCGGCGCCCAGGCTGCGATCTCGCAGATGCGCGACCCCACGGCGCGCAAGCTGATCGAGTGGGCCCTGATCGACACCTCGGGCGAACAACTCTCCTACGCCGAACTCGCCCAGGCCCAGACGGCCTTGAAGGGCTGGCCGCGCGCCGAATCACGTCGCGCCGCCGCAGAATCGGTTCTGGACCGCGTCGGAGCCACGCCGGACGCCGTCATGGCTCTCTTCTCCGACCACCCGCCCGAAACCGTACAAGGCGCCATCGCCAACGCCTCGGCGCTCGAACAGCGCGGACGTCACCGCGAGGCCCGCGCCCTGATTCGCGACTGGTGGCGGACCCGATCCTTCGACGCCGAGCCGCAATCGCGCATCCTCGCGCGCTGGGGCGGGGAACTGACCCCGGCCGATCACGAGGCGCGACTGAACATGCTGTTGCTCGGTCCGCACGGCCCGGCGACGCGCGCCATGCTCGATCTAGTCTCGCCGGAACGGGCGGCCGTCGCCAATGCGGTCATGAGCCTGCGCACCGCCTACAGCCCGGACGCCGTGGTCGCCGCCCTGACGCCCGCCCAGGCCGCCGATCCGGCGGTGACGCTGGAACGGGTGCGCATCCTGCGCTCTCAGAACCGCCAGTCGGAAGCCTTCCCCCTGCTGGCCAACCTGCCGCCCGCCCCGGCTCATACCGCAGGCGACAACACCCTGTGGACCGAGCGCCGCAACTATTACCTCGACGCCCTGCAACAGGGGAATTGGCGCGCCGCCTATGACGCCATGAACGGCCACGGCTTCACCTCCGGCGACCGGATGGTGGACGCGGAGTTCTTCGCCGGCTGGGTCGCCCTAACCAAGCTGAACCAGCCCGAGGTCGCCGCCCGCCATTTCGAGGCCCTGCGCACCGCCTCCTCCACCCCGATCACCCAGGGTCGGGCCTACTACTGGCTGGGCCGGGCGGCCGAGGCCCGCGGCGAGCGCGACGCCGCACTCGGCTATTACCGCAACGGCGCCCAGCATTGGCAGACCTTCTACGGCCAACTGGCGGCCGAGAAAGCCGGAATGACCACCCTGACCCTGCCCGGCGAACCGGCCCCGACCCAGGCCGACATCGCCCGATTCGAGGCCAATGAGCTTGTCCGCGCCACGCGAATCCTGGGCGAGACCGGCGAGACCAGCCTGCTGCGGGTCTTCGCCTATCAACTCGACAACGACCTGCCGACTATCGAGGATCTGGCCCTGCTGATGGACCTGACCCGCAGCTATGGCGAAGGCTTCACCGCCATGATGGTCGGCCGCGCCGCCAGCCAGCGCGGCTTCGTCCTGCCCGAACGCATGTACCCCGTGCGCGTCCCGCCCCAGGTCGCCGGCGCCGCGCCGCTGGAATTCACCCAGGCCATCACCCGCCAGGAATCCAGCTTCGACCCGCGCGCGCGCTCCGGCGCCGATGCGCGCGGAATGATGCAGTTCCTGCCCGCCACGGGTTCGGGCGTCGCCCGTCGCCTGGGCATGGGCTTCTCGGCCGAACAGCTGTGGGATCCGGACTACAACATGACCCTGGGCAGCTATCACCTGGGCGAGCTTATGGCGGCCAACAACGGCTCCATGCTGCTGGCGACGGTCGGCTACAACGCCGGTCCGGCCCGGCCGAGCCAGTGGATCGCCCGCTGTGGCGACCCCCGCGGCGATTCCAATGCGGCCATCGACTTCATCGAATGCGCGCCCTTCACCGAGACGCGCAACTATATGATGCGGGTGATGGAGAATATGGCGGTCTACAAGGCCCGGCTGAACGGGGGATCGGCCCCGCTGACGACTTCGTCCGACATAGCACGCGGCGCGGCCGCCGGTCCCCGTCCCTACGCCGCCTACTGAGCCCGGCGGGCCGCCAGCAGCGGCCCGTCCGGCCCCTCGATCCAGGTCCCGTCCAGGCAGAAGACCTGGCGCAACACGGGTTGCGCCAGGGCGTCCAGGGGCGCGGCGTCGGCGACGATGCGTCCGCCGTCCAGCACGACCACCCGGTCCGCAAAGGCGGCGGCCAGGGTCAGATCGTGCAAGCTGACCAGCACCCCGGCGGCGGCTCTAGACCGCGCCCGCAGTTGTTCCAGCACCAGTCGCTGAGCGTCCGGGTCCAGACCCGCCGTCGGCTCGTCGGCCAGCAGAAGCGGCGCATCGACCACCAGGGCCCGCGCCAGCAGAACCCGCGCCCGCTCGCCGCCCGACATTTCGGCCACCCCTCGATCCGCCAGATGACCCGCCCCGACGGCCAGCAGCGCTTCCTTGGCCCGATCCAGGGCTGCGTCGCCCGCCAGGAAGGGCGCGCCCAGGGCGGCCACCTCCACCGCAGGCAGATTCCAGGCGATCCGCCGCTCCTGCGGCAGATAGGACAGGCGTTCGGCTCTCTGACGCGGCGATAGACGACCGATGTCGTCGTCGCCCAGTCGCACCTCGCCGCTTTCTGCCGCCAGCAGTCCCGCCGCCGCCCGGATCACGCTGCTCTTGCCCGCCCCGTTCGGGCCGCACAGGGCCACGACCTCGCCGGCCGAGACGGTCAGGCTGACCCCATCCAGCACCCGCTCACGCCCGATCCTGGCCCGGACGGCGTTCAACGACAACAGGCTCACAGCCGCCACTCCCGCGCCGCCCGCCAGGCGATCAGGGCGAACAGGGGCGCGCCGATCAGGGCTGTGAACACCCCAAGCTTCAGTTCCTGATCCGTCGGCGTCAACCGCGCCAGCAGGTCGGCGACCACCAGCATCAAGCCACCGGCCAGGGCCGAGGGCGCCAGGATCCGCCCCGGATCGCCCCGCACCGCCGCCCGCACCAGATGGGGCGCCGCCAGACCGACGAAGCCGATCACGCCGGCCACGGCCACCGCCGCCCCCGTCGCCACCGCCGCCGCGACCAGAGCCAAGGCGCGAACCCGCCCCATGGACAGACCCGACGCGGCCGCCGCCTCGTCGCCCAGGGTCAGCATCCGCAACCCTCCCGCCGACAGGCCGGCGAAGACCGCCGCGACGACCACCGCGGGCGTGACCCAGGCCACATCGACCCAGCTGCGGTTCTGCACCGACCCCAGCAGCCAGGACATCACCTCGGCCTGGGCGATGGGCGACGGCGACAGGTTGAAGATCAAGGCCGTGGCCGCCCCGGCGAAACTGGACAGGGCCACGCCGAACAGGATCAGAGCCTCCGGCGCCCGCATCAGGCCCGAGGCGACGATCAGCAGACCGCCCGCCGCCGCCGCCCCCAACAGGGCGGACATCTCGACCACGCCCGCCACCCCGGCGCCGCCCAGGACAATGGCCAGGGCCGCCCCCAGGGCCGCTGTCGCCGACACGCCCAGAACGCCGGGATCCGCCAGCGGATTGCGCAACAATCCCTGCATCACCGCCCCGGCCAGACCCAGCGCGGCCCCGACCGCCAGGGCGCAGACCGCGCGCGGCGCGCGCACCTGCCACAGGACCACCCATGGGCCGGACGACGGATCGCTGAAGGCCGCCGCATACTGGGCGGCGTCAAAGGGCGTCTCGCCGATCAGCACGGCCGCCGCCAGGGCCGCGAGGATGACCAGTCCCAGGATCAGGCAAAGCCTCAACATCCGGCTCATGGCCGCCCTCTCGCCATCATCTCGACCCCGTCGGCCGCGAACCAGGCCGGACAGGTCAGCACCGCCGCCGGCAGTTTCGCCGCCGTCCGTCCCTGGGCTGCGCGCCGGACCACCGGATGCCGCCCCGGTCCGCGCCAGTCAGCCCGCAACTGATCGAAGAAGCCCAGTACGAACCGGATCGGCGGCTCCATCGCGATCCGCTCGACGCTGATGGCGCCGAACCCCGGCGCCGCCGTCAGATTGCGAAACCCGGCAGCCCGGATCATCGCATCCATCAGGGTGCCGGGTCCGGAGGTGAACCCGCCCGAGGTCAGATAGACCGCGCCCGGCCGGGGGCGGTCCGGCGCCGCCGCCCGGTCAAGTTTGGCCTGCATGGCCCGCTCCAGCCGTGCGCCGCGTTCCACCTGGCCCAATTCCCGGGCCGCCGTGCGGATATTGGCGCGGACCCCGTCCATATCGGTCGCGTCCGCAATGGTGACCACCGTGACGCCCCGTGTTTGCAGAAGGTTCAGCAGCCTGGGCTCCCCGCCCCAGTAGCGCACGACCACATCCGGCCTGAATCCCACAGCCGCCTCCAGCGTCGGCCGCAGACGCCTGTGGCCCGCCGCTTCGCGCCTTAACCAGGCGTCGGGATCGTCGGCGCGCGGCGACAGGGCCAGATCGGCGTCCGGGGCCAGGGCCAGAACGTACTGGTCGGCGCACTGGTCCAGGGCCATGACCCGCAACGGACGCGCCTGCGCGCCCTGGGCGACGGCCATGGCCGCGACCGCCGCCGCCAGCCCCCAAGCACGGTTCACGATTTCAGCAGGCCGGAAAAGACGGCGTCCAGGGTGGTCTTCACCAACACCTCGCGCTCCGCCCAAGGGAAATAGGGTTTGGTGATCATCAGGGAGACGACGCCATGGGCCGAGGCCCAGATCGATTGGGCGATCGTGCGGGGATCCCCTTCCATCCGCCCTGCGGCCACGGTTTCACCGACCAGGGTCTCGAAGGCCGCGAAGACCCCCGCCCCCAGTTCCTGCGACAGGCTCTGGGCGCCGTCGCGCGCCTCGACAGGACGGGTCAGATAGATCAGGCGATAGGCGTTCGGATTGGCGAATCCGAAATCGACGTAGACCTCGATCATGCGCCGAAGGCGAACCTCGGGCGGCCCATTGAGGGCGGACAGGGATTCAGCTGCCGTGATCAGCTCACCGAACGCGTGGCGGCAGATTTCCTGCAGGATCGCGCCCTTGTCGGAGAAATGCATATAGAGGGCGGTCGAAGACAGGCCGACCTCGTCGGCGATCTTGCGGATCGTCGCCCCTTCATAGCCGTACTCGACGAAGATGCGTTCGGCCGCAGCGAGGATCTCGCCACGCCGTGAATGGCCCTCGCCCTTGGGTTTGCGACTGGAACGCGAGGATGGCGAAACGACGGGCAACGGCGACTCCGGATCTGGCCCGCCCTGAATAGCGACAATCTGTCATCGACGCCAATCGCCGCCTCGAAGAACACGGTTGCGCGAAATGCGTATTTCTAGTTGTGTTACGCCGGGCGCGGGGGCGAACGGACATGACGACGAGGGATGCGGCGCAAACCGGCGCGGCGCGGCGAATGCCGACCTTGGGGCAGGCGATCATGGTCGCGAGCCTGGCGACGGCGCTTGTGGCCGCAGGGATCGTCTGGCCCCGCTCGACGCTTTCGGCGTCGTTCATCGGGATTCAGATGGGCTTCGTCGCCTCGGCCCTGTGGCGCGCGGCCCTGGTCATCGCCAGTCTTCGTCCTGCCCCGTCGTCGCCCAAACCCTCCCGGTGGCCGCGTTACACAATTCTGGCCGCCCTTCATGACGAGGCGGCCGTCGTGCCCCAGCTTATCCAGCGCCTGTCGAAAATCGACTATCCGCGGCGTCAGCTCGAAGGTTTTCTCGTGCTGGAAGCCCATGATCAGGCCACCATAAATGCGGCCAAGGCTGCGCGCCGGCCGAGCTGGCTCCGGATCCTCGTGGTCCCGCCGGGCGCTCCGCAGACCAAACCCCGCGCGCTGAACCACGCCCTGGCTTTCGCGACAGGCGAGCTCCTGACCATCTATGACGCCGAGGACGAACCGGATCCCGGCCAGTTGCGCGAGGCGGCCTCACGTTTCGCCGGTCAGCCGCGATTGGGTTGCCTTCAAGCGCCCCTGCGGATTCGCCGGCGCAACGCCGAACTCTCGACCTTCCTCGACCGCCAGTTCGCCTTCGAATACGCCGCCCTGTTCGAAGTCAATCTTCCCGGCATGGCGAAGCTGAACCTGCCTTTTCCTCTGGGGGGCACCAGCAATCACCTGCGAACCGCCGCCCTTCGTCGGGTCGGGGGCTGGGACGCCTACAACGTCACGGAAGACGCCGATCTGGGCTTCAAGCTCTGGTCCGCGGGATGGCGGCTGGGGGTGCTCGAAAGCCCGACCTGGGAAGCCCCGCCGGGAGCGCTGGAACGCTGGCTGCCGCAACGCACCCGTTGGCTGAAAGGCTATATGCAGACCTGGGGCGTCCACACGCGTGCGCCTCGGGCCCTGGGCCGGCGCGGCCAGCTGTCGCTGGCCATGACGCTGGGCGCCGCCATCGTCTCGGCGGCTTCCCACGCGCCCACCCTGGCCTGGCTCATTGCGGCCCTGATGGTCGCCCTCAACATCGGCATGGCTCCAGTCGTGCCTTTGGCCTCCTTCGCCGTCCTGGCCGTGGGCGTCATCGCCGCCTGGATGGGCTGTGCGGCGGGCGCAAAACGGGCCGGGCAGGACTACAGGCTGACCGACATGTTGGCCGCGCCCGCCTACTGGTCCCTGCTCAGCCTGGCCTTCATCCATGCCCTTTGGCGGCTGATCGTCGCCCCCTATGCATGGGACAAGACGGCCCACGACGCCGAGATCGACGCCGAATGCACGTCCGTGATGACGGTGGACGCTGGACGCGAGGCCGCCTGACCGCCTATCAGCCGCACAATGGTGCCCCTGCTCTCCCCCACCCCCGAAACCCTCGTGACCCGCGGCTGGTCCGACTACGCCCTGTTGGACAGTGGCGACGGCAAGAAGCTGGAGCGCTACGGCCGCTACACCGTGGTCCGCCCCGAGCCCCAGTGTTTCTGGTCCCCGCGCGATCCGACCGCCTTTGACAAGGCCACGGCCACCTTCGATCCCCAGCAGGAGGAGGAAGACTCCGGCCGCTGGAAGTTCGACCAGCACGGCCCCGTCGACGCCTTCCCCCTGAAATGGCGCGACGTGAAATTCACCGGCCGCTTCACCCCCTTCCGCCACCTGGCCTTCTTCCCCGAACAGGCCGCCAACTGGGAATGGCTGGACAACCGGGTGCGCAGATTCTCGCGCCAAGCCGGCAGAGCGCCCAAAATCCTGAACCTCTTCGGCTACACCGGTGTCGCCAGCCTTGCGGCCGCCGCCGCTGGGGCCGAGGTCACCCACGTCGACGCCTCGAAGAAATCGGTCGCCTACGCCCGCGAAAACGCCGAACAGTCCGGCCTGTCCCAGCACCCGATCCGCTGGATCGTCGAAGACGCCCGCAAATATGTCGCCCGAGAAGTGCGTCGCGGGTCCAAGTACGACGGCATAATTCTCGACCCGCCGAAATACGGGCGCGGCCCGACCGGCGAGGTCTGGCGCCTGTTCGAGGACATGCCGCTCCTGCTGAAGGACTGCGCCGCCCTGCTGGCAGACGACGCAGACTTCCTGTTGCTGAACGCCTATGCCGCCCGGGTCTCGGGCCTGTCCCTGGCCCATCTGATGGCCGAGGCGACGCATGATCGCGGCGGCCGCATCGACTGGGGCGAACTGGCCCTGTCCGAAGACGGCCCGGACGCCCGCGCCATCGGCCTGTCCTTCTTCGCGCGGTGGATCCGATGAGCGCCAGAGACGAATATCGCGTCATCACCTCGCTGACGAACGACACGATCAAGAGCGTCCGCGCCCTCCACATGCGCAAGGAACGCGACCTGACCGGCGCCTTCCTGGCGGAGGGTCTGAAGTTCATCGGCGAGGCCCTGGACCTGGGCCGCGCGCCCCGGATGCTGCTGGTCGGCGAGGAAGCCCGCCCCCACCCCCTGCTGGACCGGGCCAAGGCCGAGACGCGCAAGGCCGGCGGCGACATCATCATCGTCACCCACGCCATCCTCGAAAAGATCAGCCGCCGCGACAATCCCCAGACCGTGCTGGGCGTGTTCGACCAGGCCTATGCGCCGCTGGACAGCCTGGACCCGACGTCAGCGCCCTGCTGGGTGGCCCTGGAACAGGTGCGCGATCCCGGCAATCTGGGCACCATCATCCGCACCGCCGACGCGGCCGGATGCGGCGGCGTCATCCTGATCGGCGACTGCGTCGATCCCTATTCGGTCGAGGCCGTTCGCGCAACCATGGGCTCGGTCTTCGCCGTCTCGATCACCAGGACCGACCCGGAGGCCTTCCTGGCCTGGCGCAAGACCTGGCCCGGCAGCGTCGTCGGCACCCGCCTGGACGCGACCGTCAGCCACCGCTCTGCGGTGATGCAAAAGCCGTCGCTGATCCTGATGGGCAATGAACAGGCGGGCCTGACCGACCAACTGGCCGCCGCCTGCGACGTCAACGTCAAGATCCCGATGCGCGGCCGGGCCGACAGCCTGAACCTGGCCATCGCCACCGGCATCATGGTCTACGCCGCCACGGACGAGGCTTAAAGCTCGGTCTCCGGGCTGACCCGTCCCATGCCCCACAGGGCCAGGATGGTCACCACCGCCGACAGGGCCAGATAACCGCCGACCGCCGCCAGCCCATAGTTCTGCGCCAGCCAGGTCGCCAGATAGGGCGCCAGCGACGCCCCGACGATCCCCGCCAGATTGAAGGCCATCGACGCCCCCGTATAGCGGACCGTCGTCGGGAAGGGCCGCGCCATCGCTGCGCCTATGGGGCCATAGGTGCAGCCCATCAGCCCGAACCCCAGGGCGAAGAAGATCAGCAGTCCGGTCAGACCGGCGCCGAACAGGGGCGCGAACAGGGCGCCGAACAGGCCGATCCCGACTGACGAGGCGATCAGCACCTTCACCTGCCCATACCTGTCCGCCAGCAGGGCCGTCACCGGAATGAAGGCGGCGAAGAACAGCACCCCGATCAGCTGGATCGGCAGGATGTCCGCCCGCTCATACCCCATGCCCGTCGTGGCCCACCCCAGGGCGAAGACGGTCATCAGATAGAACAACGAGAAGGTCGTGACCCCGCTGAATGTCCCCAGAAACAGCGCCATCTTGTGATGAGCGAACAGGGTGACGGCCGGCGCCTTGACCCGTTCGTTGCGATCCACCGCCTTCTGGAACTCGGGCGTCTCGGTGATCTTCAACCGCACCCAGAGACCGACGAACACCAGGATGGCGCTGGCCAGGAAGGGGATGCGCCACCCCCAGGCCTCGAACTGGGTCTCGCTCATGGTCGAGGTCAGGACGATGAAGGAGGCGGTCGACAGGATGAATCCGATCGGCGCGCCCAACTGCGGGAACATGCCGAACCAGGCCTTCTTGCCGGGCGGGGCGTTCTCGGTGGCCAGCAGCACCGCCCCGCCCCATTCGCCGCCCAGACCCAGTCCCTGTCCGAACCGGCACAGAGCCAGCAACAGCGGCGCGATCACCCCGACCGCCGCATGGGTCGGCAACAGGCCGATGGCCACGGTCGACAGGCCCATGGTCATCAGGGCCGCCACCAGCGTCGCCTTGCGCCCCACCCGGTCCCCGAAATGCCCGAAGGCCAGGGCGCCGACCGGCCGCGCGAAGAAGGCGATGGAGAAGGTGGCGAAGGACGACAGCATGGCCGTCGTCGGATCGGCGCCGGGGAAGAACAGCTTCGGAAACACCAGCACCGCCGCCGTGGCGTAGATGTAGAAGTCATAGAATTCGATCGTGGTGCCGATCAGGCTGGCGAAAAGAACCCGCCCCTTCCGGGCGGTCGGCGAAACAATCTTTGCGTCAGACACGGTGAAATCCTGCTTGGGAGCAAAGCCAATGCTTTGCCCGTCCCGCACGGTCAAGTCCGGCGCTCAGGTCCCGCGCGGCTTGACCCGGTTGGTCGGCTGGGCCTCGGCCGGGTTCTCGGGCCAGGGATGGCGCGGATAACGGCCCCGCATGTCCGACCGCACCCCCGCCCAGGACCCGGCCCAGAACCCCGGCAGATCCTTCGTCACCTGTACCGGCCGCCGCGCCGGAGACAGCAGCGACAGGGTCAGGGGAACCCGCCCGCCGCCGATGGTCGGATGGGTGACGACGCCGAACAGCTCCTGCACCCGGATCTCCACGCGCGGCCCGCCCTCGGCGCCATAGTCGATCGCCGCCGACCCGAGGGGCGTGTCCAGCCGATTGGGCGCCAACTCATCCAGCTTGCGCTGCAAATCCCAGGGAACCAGCCCCCGCAGCGCCTCGGCCAATCGACCGTCGCTGATCGTCTCCAGCGACTTCGCCCCATCCAACACCGGCCACAGCCAGTCCGCCCGCGCCTCCAGCAAGGCGGCGTCGGAAACATCCGGCCAGCTCGGATCCAGCCCGTGCAAAAAAGCCAGCCGCGCCCGCAGCCCCGTCGCCTGCTCGCCCCAACGCAGGGCGCCCAGCCCCTCGGCCTCGATCTCGGCGCGCAGGGCCGCCGTCATGGTCTTGGCGTCCGGCGCCCCGATCACCTTTTCATCCAGCACCAGGGCCCCGATGCGTCGCGCACGCCGGATCACCATCCGGCCGGACGGCTCCTTGACCAGCCGATCCTCGATCTCGATCAACCGACCCAGGTCCGCCTCGATCCGCGTCCCGTCCAGCGCCGCCGCCAGCCGCACCCGGTCGCGCGCCTCGCCGCCGCCCAACTCCGCCACCGCCAGCCAGGATTCGCGCGCCAGATGATCGGTCGCGTTCAGCACGGCCCCGCGCCCGCTGGCCAGCAACAGCTCGCCCGTCTTGCCGCGCGCCTTGGCGATGCGTTCGGGAAAGGCCTCGGCCAGCAACAGACCCGGCTCGACCGCCTCGCCCTGGCCGCCGCCCGCCGCCTTCGCCCACCGGTCGGCCAGTTTCAGCGCATCCCGCGCCCGGGGCGACCGATCCCGTTCCAGCCCGACCAGACGATCCGCCAGGTCCACGCCCGAGCCGCCCAGCCCCGGCTCGCTCAGCACCGCCGCGATCCGCGCGCCGGTCATGGCGTCCCCGGCGTCCGATGCGACAGCGACCATATGGGCCAGGCGCGGCGACAGGGGGATGCGCGTCAGACGTCGTCCATGATCCGACAGGCCGCCTTCGGCGTCCAGCGCCCCCAGACGGCTCAACACCTTGCGCGCCTCCGCCATGGCCCCGGCCGGGGGCGGATCCAGCAGGGCCAGTCCCTCGACCGACCGCGCGCCCCATCGCGCCAGGTCCAGCGCCAGACCGGTCAGGTCCGCCTCCTGGATTTCCGGCCGCTGATGCGGGACCAGACCCCGCGTCTGTTCCTCGTCCCACAGGCGATAGCAGACGCCCGGTTCGGTCCGCCCGGCCCGGCCCCGCCGTTGTTCCGCCGACGACCGGCTGACCCGCACAGTCGCCAACCGCGTCAGGCCGCTGGACGGCTCGAACCGGGGCACGCGCGACAGACCGCCGTCCAGCACCACCCGCACCCCGTCGATGGTCAGACTGGTCTCCGCCACCGAAGTCGCCAGCACCAGTTTGCGCCGCCCCTCCACCGCCGGTTCGATAGCCCGATCCTGCTCGACCCGGTCCAGCCCGCCGTACAGCGGAACCACATCGACATTCGGCAACCGCAGTCGCTCATTGACCAATCGCGCCACGCGGTGGATCTCCCCCTGCCCCGGCAGGAAGGCCAGAACCGACCCCGTCTCCTCGCCCAGGGCGGTCAGACAGGCCCGCGCCATCGCCTCTTCGAACCGTTCGGCCGGATTGCGCCCCAGATGGCGGGTCTCGACCGGATAGGCCCGGCCCTCCGCCTCGATCACCGGCGCGCCGTCCAGCAGTCTCGACACCCCCGCCACGTCCAGCGTCGCCGACATGACCAGCAGCCGCAGGTCCTCCCGCAGCACCCCTTGCGTCTCCCGCGCCAGGGCCAGCCCCAGGTCGGCGTCCAGGCTGCGCTCGTGGAATTCGTCGAACAGGACGGCGCCCACCCCCTCCAGACCGGGGTCGTCCAGGATCATCCGGGTGAAGACACCCTCGGTGATCACCTCGATCCGCGTCTTCGGTCCGATCCGGCTTTGCAGCCGGGTGCGATAGCCGACGGTCCCGCCCGCCGTCTCCCCCAGGGTGCTGGCCATCCGGTCCGCCGCCGCCCGTGCGGCGATACGGCGCGGCTCCAGCACCAGGATTCTCCCGCCGCCCAGCCAGGCCTGATCCAGCAGCGCCAGGGGCACGACCGTCGTCTTGCCGGCGCCCGGCGGCGCGGCCAGCACCGCCGTATTTCCACTCGCGAGGGCGGCCTGCAGGGGTTCGAGAACAGCGTGGATCGGCAACATCACCCGCCTCTAACCCGATGCGCCCCCGATGCGCCACCGATGCGCCGTGATCACGAAAGCGTCGTGAGGGCTTTACCGCCTCGTCATGCGCGTTGCGCGCCATTCGATCCGCCGCTAGCGTCCGCCCAACGCGGCCGAGGGGCCGCTGTAAACGTGGGGGTATTCTATGTGGCGCGTTAAGTCGCTCGACGCGATTCTGGCCACGGCCGAGAAGAAATCGCTTCATCGGTCGCTCGGACCTATTCAACTGACCTTGCTGGGCATCGGCGCCATCATCGGCACCGGCATCTTCGTGCTGACGGCCGCCGCCTCGCAAAAGGCCGGCCCCGGCATGATGGTCAGCTTCGTCATCGCCGGCGCGGTCTGCGCCGTCGCGGCGCTCTGCTATTCGGAACTGGCGGCCATGGCCCCGGTGTCGGGCTCGGCCTACACCTACACCTACGCCGTCATGGGTGAGCTTCTGGCCTGGTGCGTGGGCTGGGCTCTGATCCTGGAATACGCCGTGGCGGCCTCGGCCGTTTCGGTGGGCTGGTCCGGCTATGTCATGGGGCTGCTGGAGAACGGTTTAGGCTTCGACTGGCCTGACCTGTTCCAGGCGGGCCCGACCTGGGCCATGAACGGCTTCATCCCGACGCCTGACTTCTCGATGGGCATCATCAATATCCCGGCCATCATCGTCGCACTCGGCGTCACCGCCCTGCTGATGGTCGGCACCACGGAATCGGCCCGCGTCAACGCCGTCCTGGTGGCGATCAAGGTCGCCGCCCTGACCGTCTTCATCGTCCTGACCCTGCCGGTCATCAAGACGGCGAACTTCACGCCCTTCGCGCCCAATGGCCTGTTCGGCGCATCGTCGGGCATGGGCGTGGTCGGCGCCGCCGCTTCGATCTTCTTCGCCTATGTCGGTTTCGACGCGGTCTCCACCGCAGCGGAGGAAACCAAGAATCCCCAGCGCAACGTCCCCATCGGCCTGATCGGTTCGCTGGCGATCTGCACCATCTTCTATCTGCTGGTCGCCATCGGCGCGGTCGGCGCCATCGGGGCCCAACCGGTCGTCGGCGCGGCGGGTGAAGCCGTCCAACCCGGTTCGCCGGCCTTCGTCGCCGCCTGCGCCCTGGCTGAGAACGCCGACCGTCTGGTCTGTTCGAACGAAGCCCTGGCCCACGTCCTTCGCGAGATCAATTGGCCGATCGTCGGCAACGCTCTGGGCACCGCCGCCCTGCTGGCCCTGCCCTCGGTCATCCTGATGATGATCTATGGTCAGACCCGCATCTTCTTCGTGATGGCGCGCGACGGCCTGCTGCCGGAAGGCCTGACCAAGATCCACTCCAAGTGGAAGACGCCCTATATTGTGACCGCCTTCACCGGTATCGCGGTCGCCATCGCGGGCGCCCTGTTCCCTGTCGGTCAACTGGCCGACATATCCAACTCGGGCACGCTGTTCGCCTTCTTCATGGTGTCGATCGCCGTGCTGATCCTGCGGGTCAAGGAGCCCAACCGTAAGCGCCCGTTCAAGACGCCTTTGATCTGGCTGTTTGCTCCGCTCTCGGCCTTCGGCTGCGCCTTCCTGTTCTGGAACCTGCCGCACGACGCCAAGATGGTGCTGCCGATCTGGGGCGGCATCGGCCTGGTGATCTACATGCTGTACGGCTACCGCAAGAGCCACGTCGGCCGAGGCGTCTTCGACGTGCCGGAACTGTCCCCCGACGCGCCTCCCGGACCGGTCCCGCCCATGCCCGGCGCGCCCGCTCCCGGTTCCAAGGAAGAACGCGACTGACAGTCCGGGGCTGTCCAGGCGGCCCCGGAGCACCGTCCCCATCTCGCCTCAAGCAGCCCGAAGGGCGGTAGGCCCTGACAAAGAAAAGGCCCCGGAGCGATCCGGGGCCTTTTTGCTTTGGTGCGGATGAGAGGACTCGAACCTCCACGCCTTGCGGCGCTGGAACCTAAATCCAGTGCGTCTACCAGTTCCGCCACATCCGCTTGGGCAGGTGGTGGGCTCTAGAGGGCCGGACGTCGCCTGACAAGAGCCTCCAGCGGCCTTCAGCGGCGTCCGGCGACCAGTTCGTTGCGGATCGTCCGTCCCAGGGGATCGCGAGCCTGCCAGCTTTGACCGATGTCGGCCTCGACCATGCGGCTACAGAAGCGTGGCAGAATCTGGCGTGGCCGGAACCCGGTCAAACAGATCTTGTCGCCCTCCCGGCTCCAGCGCGCGCTCAACTGACGCCCGTCCGAGAACTGGGACACATAGCGGCCGTCCGGCTCGAAAAAATGCTTCACCCACTGGCCGTTGGGATAGTGAGACACGATGGTGTTGCCAAAGGCCTCCGCCATATCGGCCCGCGCCGGGGCCGTAGAGGCGACGACGACGCCCAGCGCCAGGCCGCAACCGATCAGGACCGTCCGCATCATCCCCTCCGCGTCTTTCCGACCAAATATTACCGATCGTTAAGACTTTGCAAGCCGGAGGGTTCCGGACGGTCCGTGCGTCGGATCAGACGTTGCCGCGGCGGCTCGATTCGAACAGGAACCAGACGCGCTTCTCGCTCTCGTCGATCCAGTTCTCCAGCAGGCTGGCGGTCGCCACGTCGTTGTGCTCGTCGCAAAGGTCGTGGACCTCGCGCATACGCCCGACCAGGTCGTTGTTGTCGTCCCGCAGTTCGGCCAGCATGTCGAGCGCATCCACGAACTCGGCGTCATTGTCGAGAACGCGCGATTCGCGGGCGATCTGACCGACAGAGCGCAGAGTGGTCCCGCCGATCTTGCGCGCCCGTTCGGCGATCAGATCGGTCATGGCCAGGATCTCGGCCGATTGTTCGTCCAGCATCAGGTGATAGTCGCGGAAATGCGGGCCGGACACGTGCCAGTGGAAATTCTTGGTCTTGATATAGAGAGCGAAGACATCCGCCAGCAGGGTCGTCAGAGCGGCGGAAATATCCCGCGTCGCGGCCTCCGACAGGCTGGTGGGGGTTTTCAACGGCGCCAGACGTTTCTCGTGGGCGGTGGCCATGGTCATTCTCCTCAGCTGAAGCACTGCTTAGCTAGGGAGCGTGAGGTCCCAGCGAAAGTCCCGGCGCCCTTCATTTTTACCGTTGCGTACATTGTCCGTATACCAATGTTCGCTACAGTCGAAATCTTGCGACTTCAGACACGACCCCGGACTGGGTCCAGATCCCGGCTCAGATCGTCATGAGATACAATATTTGCAGTCGCACCTGGGACCAGGGCGAGCGGCCCGTCCACCTTACCTCCATATCGCAGGGCCAATACAGCATCAGCGACGACCCGGACGCGGTGATCACGACGGTCCTCGGCTCGTGTGTCGCAGCCTGTATTCGCGATCCCAAGCGAGGCGTGGGCGGCATGAACCATTTCGTTCTCCCCGAATCTCCGACGCCGCTTTCGGAGCAGGACGACCCGTCGCGCTACGGCTCCTACCTCATGCAGCGTCTGGTCGACGACCTGCTGGAAGCCGGAGCCAATCCCCACTGTCTCGAAGCCATGGTGTTCGGCGGCGCCAGTCCCGGCGATTCGTTCTACAATGTGGGGGCGCACAATGTGGCCTTCGCCGAGGGTTTCCTCGCTGACCGGGGCATAGCGATCGTCGATTCGATCTGCGGCGGGCGTTCCGGATGCAAGGTGGAATACTGGCCGGCGTCCGGCAAACTGATCCATACGCCTTTGGGGCAAGACGGGAAGGCCTGAGCCGCCGCCCACAAGCTTCGCCGAGCTCTGCCCTAGCAGGAGCTGCCCCCTTAGTCCTGAACTAGCGGTGAGAGGAACGCGTGCACTCCGCTTAAATCCTTCGGGGCGGTGGCTGGGGAACGAGGACTCGAACTAGAATGACGGTACCAAAATCTGAAATTTCCCACGAGGAAATCGACACTTAGGGTGCAAAACTATGCCGCTCTCGCCCCCATAAAAACAACGACTTAGCCGAGTCCTGTAAAACCCCGATCTCGTTCATTGTGTCTGCTTGTCGCCGTTAGAGGAGGCGCTCTTGGCTTGGAGTGCCCACGCTACGAGATTGAGGGTCAGTTTGCCCATGCCAGCGCCTGGCAGGAACCTTTACCTGCGAACCTTCGGTCGGGGGCAGCCAGATCGTTGTGTCTCCGACTGACATCAGCCAGTCGATCGGTGCGGTCAGCTGGTCGCGAAGCTCACGACAGCCTTGCCTGGGTCCAGATCCACGCGCGCGATGTCGCCGACCTTGCGATCGGTATCCTCTTCGGAGCTGGCGGCGGCGGGTCTGCGCATTTCGCGACGGCGATGCCGCAGCGCTGACCTTCAGCGCGCGGAGCCTGTTGTCAGAGCCCTGACGTCACAACAGCGGGCAGCGTCCAACTCCCCATCGCCAATGCTCCGCCGTTGATTTCAAAGACTAGGTTGACGAGAAACGAGAACGCCCCCCTTCTCGGATAACGCGAGTCGATGGGAGACCGCGCTGGGGGCCAACAATGACCAATGCTCTACCGCCACAATACTGCCGGATCTCGAGCGTGGTCGAGCCGGGAAATACGCTCACGCTTGGGACGCCTTTTTCAGGCGCCTTGCCCACGGACTGGACTTGGTCCTGGGTCGGGACATCCATGGAGGGCCAGGCCACAGTTCTGAGTTGGGACAACGTGGGTGCCCTCGTCGTCAACAACGGCGCCATTGAGGTTCAGCTGGCGCCAGGTACGGTGCTGGACGGTAGTGACGCCCTGCTCCCAAGCAGCGAGGTTAGCGTTGTGGTCGCTAACGCCGGGGCCGGCGCCCAAAAAGTCGCTGTCTACATTGATGCCGGCGCTGAAGTCGCGTCAACGACAATGCACAAGACTGAAACCGCAGCCGCGCCAGGCGCGCTCGTCGTGAACCATTCCAATATCGACAGCGTCCGGGTGTTCAACTCGGCCATCGATCCAACGACGGCCGACCAATTCTGGCTCGATGAACCCGGTTCGCCGCTGCCAGCTTCGCTCGCGGCGGCCTACGACTTCTTCACCGTGCCACCTTGGGACCGCGTTGCGGGTCAAGCGATCCCCGGAACACTAACGCAGACCATGCTGACGACTGGTCGCATCTGGCCTGGCACGGGCGGCGAAATAGTTTCCACCAAGAACTTCCAGCCCGGCGCTGGTGGCGCGGGACTGACCGTCCAAGCTTGGGTCCGCTGGGCAGGCGACGTCCAAGCTGATTTTGTGATCGCAAGTTTCAGCGGAAGCAGCACCATCAAATTCCTTTGGACCCAAGATGGCCACCTCCGGCTCTCGGCCAATGGCACGAACGTCGATGCCCCGACCGGGGGGGCCGTTTCCGGGGTCTGGATGAATGTGGCGGCGATGATCGGCCCGAGCATCGTTGCCATTCTAATCAATGGTGTGCCCGTGGTTTCCCAAAAACTCACCGTCGATACCAGCAACATCACGGGCGCCCAATTCGGGGGGTGGAGTTCGGCCACCTCAACAGGTGGAGCCCAGACCTCGATCCAAACCATCGGCTTCTACAACGGCGCCCTTACACCGACTGACGTCAAAACTTTCATGTACTCGCGCTCGGTCGGAGATCCGCGTTGCATCGGCCTGTTCCGACTGACGACAGGGAACATCCCCTTCAACCTGATTACGGGCGACAACGTCACGGCGGACTCAGGGGGCCAACGAATGCAATTCTGGGAGGATTGCTCTTCCTACAGTTTCCCATCACCTGCCATCGCGCGAGACGCCGCACCCGCGGTGGAGTTGGCCCGGCCGACGAAGGAGGAGATTCACGCTTTCTTGGTCGAGGCTTCCGCCAATGCCGAACAGGGCAATGAGCAACAGCAGCTCACCAATCAGCTGACGCGGGACTTGAGGGTTCTTCCGACTGGAGAACTAGTGCTTGTTGGCTGTGTCGTGGATGGAGCTAACGGCGGTTTGGCCTTGGTTACATCGCGCGGCCTAGTAGCGTTCCGCGGGCTCACGTTCCCAAGCGATGCAGCATGCAACAAATGGATCGCCAAACTGCTGTACACACTCATCACGGGGTTTGCAGCAATGCTGGGGCACTTCCGGACAAGCAGCCCGGCCCGAACCGCCTGGGTCGAAAACTTCATGGAGAACTCGCAGCGTGTCCAAGACCTTGTTGACTGGCTCGAAACCATCGCTCACCGACCGGTGACTGAAACAGATGTTCTCAAGGGGCTAAAGATCATGTGGGCCTCCGCCTCGTTCGCCTACTCGCTATGGGATCTTCTGGATGGCGAGGATTATTACGACGGCGAACGTGCGGCGCTCTCGTTGCTATCGATCGGTGCTTCGTACGTGGCGGGTGAGGCGCCATCACGTTCGCGTTGGTGGACAGCGGTGATTCTCCAGTTGGGGTCTACTGCAGCCAATGTGACCGCACTCTTGAAAACCCGTCCCGCCGGCTGTCCGAGCGCGCAGTGTGGGTGCTGACCGCCAAGCCACTATGGCTAAGGTCTTGAGGGATCAACGATCCGGTAAACGGGCCAACTTGGCAGGACCGGGAATCCGTCCTGGCCCGGCGCCTCTCAGGCTCAGCCCCCATTGATCCGAGGGAGATGATCTGATTCAGGCTCCTGAAGAGTCTGGACATGAGTGACCTGTATTGGCTGACGGACGAGCAGATGGCCCGGCTGGCGCCCTATTTCCCGAAGAGCCACGGCAAGCCCCGGGTGGATAACCGCCGCGTGCTGAGCGGGATCATTTTCGTCAACCGCAACGGCTTGCGCAGGCGTGATGCGCCGGCGGCCTATGGTGGGCCACACAAGACCCTACAATCGCTGGAAGCGATGGAGCGAGGCTGGCGTCTTCATGCGGATGATGGAGGGCCTGTCCGGGGCTCAGACCGAACGCCCACCATCATGATCGATGCGACCTATCTCAAGGCGCACCGACGGCTTCGAGCCTGCGGGTAAAAAGGGGGCCTCGAATGAATGTTGCCAGACCGACATTCCCAGTGACTTTAGTTTCTGAATATCCATCAGAATCTCTTCTAATATAAGCGTCCATAGACAGTAAATCTAATAGCAATACCTGCGTATATCTATCTCACAAAATCGCTTGACTTTAGCTTCGATTACTCAGGAGAGCGATGCAAATTCACACTACCCGTTATAACTCCTATCCATGGTAGAAATTTTTCGACTTGACCTGAAGATGGACGGGACCTGGTCGCCCTCAAGACTACTTCGCGCAATTCCACACCAGGCAATATATTACCTAGTTCTTCTGCTCGAAAATAAAGAGATGAGCTCGGCTTGTTTAAGTCAGAGAACTGAGCCAGAAGAGGAAATTCATGTCCCAACAACGTATATGACACGTCGCCGTTCGAGAATTCCTCATAGGCACGATTTCTGCCATCAGACTCCCATCTAGGGACGCCCTCGCGGTTCTCGATTACCAACTCCGGCCCGATCAGCCGTCGATCATAACGTGCGTCGTTCACCAATAACATGAACAGGGGGGAGCGGCCGGGAAGCTCTAGAATGCCCGCCTCGCCCTGGAACTCCTTAATGGTGGAGCCTTCGAATCTAAACCAATTAGGATAGGTTCCCCGCACTGAACGACGAGCGACCGAGACGCTGTGCTGAATGCCGTCGATAACGAAGCGGTGCTCAACTTCGAACCGCATCTCGTACCTTGGACGACACGCGCCCAGCCCGAGTGCGGCAGCCCCCAAACCTGCAAAGACCACTCGGCGATCCCAGTCGTGCGCCATCACGTTTCGCCGCTCCACGCAACGATGTCATTGTGATCGCCACAATCGATCAGATTGCCCATCCCGGTGTCATTGAGGCCGCGTATACCGGCCGCGCCTGGGGCGCCGGTTGTCTGCGCGCCACGATTGTAGACGTCCATTGACAGCAGGCTGAGCAGAACTTTGCGGTCCATCTACCAATTCCTTGAAAATGATGGTGCTGAGAATCCGATGCCGTCTGGCGAGTAGGCGCCTCGCCCTCTTTGGGTCGTCCACGGCATGATTTCCTCGACCTGCCCGATGTCGAGCGGCTCGTCGGTGACCTGAACCGTGCATCGCCCCCAGGTCAGGCCGGGGAACGGCTTGGGCAGTTCTTCCGGCAGAATGATTACCCCGCTGCCCGGAACACGGGGCGTCCAAAACAGCGCCAGGAATTGCTCCTGTTGCTGGAGCGGCACATTACTTATGTCACCGGACACCGACGTTCTGTCGCGCGAAGGTTGTATTTCACACTCGAAATATGTTGTGGATAACGACCTGATGTCGCGACTAGAGGCACATCCAATCGCATGAACAGCCTCTGGAACCGCTTCGGATTTCCAGAACTAGTTGCAGTGCCCCCACGCGGATATCGGGCGTCCGACGGGAATAGACATATCGCCGCAACCGTCACAAATAGAGGGCGGCGGGTTCCGGAACGGATAGGCGCTGATCTTGAGCCGGAGGACGCAGAGCGTCGGCGGCGATCAGGGCTGCCCCCCCGGCTTCCGTACAGAAGTTCCAGGCCCGCCCCCTTCTCACTTGGTGGATGCCTCGGGGGCGATCAGCCCGGTCCGTACCGCCACGGCGACCGCTTCGATCGGCCAGACCCGCAATCCCAAGATCGGTCTGATCTACAGTCCCACGCCCGACCTGCTGTTGCGCGCCAGCTACGGCGCCTCGTTCCGCGCCCCCGCGCTGCGCGAACTGAACAGCGCCTATAGCCTCGGGCCCTGACCGAAGCGATCTCGCATATCGCCGAACTCGCAAGGCCCGCGCGGTTCGCGTTGGATCGTCGTCGGTGGAGCAGACGAGGCGAACCGCCGACGCCGCTCTATGGGGCGGACAGTGCGTCCGCCTGCTCAGAGTGGCGTCGAAAACAATGGGGCTTGACCGACGGATGAAAGGCTGCCCAGCCCTGATCTGGGCGCGGCTGATGGCGTCACCAAGAGGCTTGGCGTGGGTTTCCGGATCAGGACGGGTCAAGGCCGCTGCCTCTGCGGCGCCGTTGCCCCCTCACGTGCTGGCTTCATCCGGTGCGTTCGCCGTAAAAGCGCTTCATGACCAAGTCGACGAAGCGTTGGAGATTCTGGATCGACCGGGGCGGCACCTTCACCGACGTGGTGGCCCGCGCGCCCAATGGCGCGCTCCAGACGCGCAAGCTGCTGTCGGTCAATCCGGAACACTATGCCGACGCCGCCGTCGAAGGGATTCGACGCATCCTCGATGTCGAGTCCGGGCCTCTGCCGCCCGGTCTGGTCGATGATGTGCGGATGGGCACGACGGTCGCGACCAATGCCCTCCTGGAACGCAAGGGCGAGCCGACCGTGCTGGCGATCACTGCGGGCTTCGGCGACGCCCTGCGCGTCGGCTGGCAGGCGCGGCCCGACCTGTTCGTGCGCAACATCGTCCTGAACGACCAGTTGTATGATCGGGTCGTCGAGATCGGCGAAAGGGTCAGGGCGGACGGGGCCGTGGATCGTCATCTGGACGAGAATCGGGCACGGGTCGATCTGGCCGCCGCCCACGCTGCAGGCCTGCGGGCCGTGGCCATCGTCCTCGTGCACGGCTGGCGTTTCCCCGACCACGAAAAACGGTTGGCCGAGATCGCGCGCGACGTCGGTTTCGATCAGGTCTCGGTCAGCCACGAGGTCGGCGCCCTGATCAAGCTGATCGGGCGCGGCGACACCACCGTCGCCGACGCCTATCTGTCGCCGATCCTGCGCGCCTATGTGGAGCGGGTCGGCGCCGACCTGGGCCCGGCGACGCCGCTTCAGTTCATGCAGTCGTCGGGCGGACTGACGGCGGCCGACGCCTTTCGGGGAAAGGATGCGATCCTGTCCGGACCGGCCGGCGGCGTGGTGGCCATGGCGGAGACGGCCAAGGCGGCCGGGTTTAACCGCGCCATCGGTTTCGATATGGGCGGCACCTCCACCGACGTCTCTCACTTCGCCGGGGAGTATGAGCGGACCTCGGACGCCGTGGTCGCCGGGGTGCGGCTGCGCGCGCCGATGCTCAGCATCCATACGGTCGCCGCGGGCGGCGGTTCGATCTGTCGGTTCGAGGGCGGGCGGATGCGGGTCGGGCCGCAATCGGCCGGCGCCGTACCGGGTCCGGCCGCCTATCGGCGCGGCGGTCCCCTGACGGTGACCGACTGCAACCTGATGCTGGGCAAGCTCAACCCGGACTTCTTCCCCGCCGTCTTCGGGCCGAACGCCGACCAGCCGCTGGACGCCGAGGCCGTACGCCTCCACTTCGGCGCCCTGGTCGCCGAGGTCGAGGCTGCGACCGGACGCGCCACCACGCCAGGCGAGTTGGCCGAGGGCTTCGTCACCATTGCCGTCCAGAACATGGCCGAGGCGATCCGCTCGATCTCGATCCAGCGCGGCTACGACGTGACCCGCTATGTGCTGAACTGTTTTGGCGGCGCCGGCGGGCAGCACGCTTGCCTGGTCGCCGACGCCCTGGGCATGACCAAGGTGCTGCTGCATCCGTTCGCGGGCGTGCTCTCCGCCTACGGCATGGGCCTGGCCGAGGTGCGCGCCATACGCCAGGCGACCGAGGCCGCCCCGCTTGATTCCGCCCGCGATCCGGCCTTGGCCGACCGCATCGCCGGACTCGCCGCCGCTGCCCAGGCGGACCTGGAAGCCCAGGATTTCGCAGCCCGCGCCGTCTCGACCGTCGCGCGGGCAGAGATCAAATTCGCTGGATCCGACACGCCGCTCGTCGTGCCCTTCGGTCCCGCCGATGCGATGGCCGAGGCGTTCGAAACCCTCCATCGCCGCCGCTTCGGCTTCTACGCCGAGGACAAGGCCCTGATTGTCGAGACCCTGGAAGTGGAGGCCATCGGCCATTCGGACCAGGCGCCGTCGAGGCCGACCCTAGCCACCGCAACCGGATCATTGGAGACCGTCGCCGAACTGACCGTCCGCATGGCCGGCCGCGACCGCCCCACCCCCGTCTATCGTCGCGATGGCCTGACGCCGGGCCTAGCCGTCGATGGGCCGGCCATCCTGCTGGAAGACACCGGCACCATAGTGGTCGAGCCCGGCTGGCGCGCAACGATCGACGTCCAGGCCAATCTGCTGCTGGAGCGGGTCGTCCCCCTGCCCGCTCGCACGGCCATCGGCACGGATGTCGATCCGATCATGCTGGAGGTGTTCAACAGCCGTTTCATGGCCTGCGCCGAACAGATGGGTGAAGCCCTGCGCGCCACGGCCTATTCGGTGAACATCAAGGAGCGTCTGGACTTCTCCTGCGCCATATTCGACGCGACCGGCGCCCTGATCGCCAACGCCCCGCACATCCCGGTCCACCTGGGCTCGATGGGCGAGAGCATCCGCACCGTCATCGCATCGCGCGGAGGCGGCGGCATGAAGCGCGGCGACGTCTACATGCTGAACGCCCCCTACAACGGCGGCACCCACCTGCCCGACATCACCGTCATCATGCCCGTCTTCCTGGACGAGGACACCGCTCCAGCCTTCTTCGTCGCCGCACGCGGACATCACGCCGACGTGGGCGGAACCACGCCGGGCTCCATGCCCGCCTCGTCGCGGACGGTGGACGACGAGGGCGTTCTGATCGACGACTTCCTACTGGTCGATGCGGGCCGACTACGCGAGGCGGAGACGCGCGCCCTGTTCGCCTCGGGCCGTCATCCTTCGCGCAACATCGATCAGAACCTGGCCGACCTGAAGGCCCAGGTCGCCTCCTGCACGCGCGGCGCCGACGAACTGGTCCGCATGACCGCCGAGTTCGGCCGCCCGGTGGTCACGGCCTATATGGGCCATATCCAGGACAATGCCGAAGAGGCCGTGCGGCGCGCCATCGCCGCCCTGAAACCCGGCGCCTTCGCCTATGAGATGGACGACGGCGCCGTCATTCGCGTCCGCATCGACGTGGATGCTCAGGCTCGCAGCGCCGTGGTCGATTTCACAGGCACCAGCGAACAGAGGCCGACCAATTTCAACGCGCCGCTGTCCATCACCCGGGCGGCGACCCTCTATGTCTTCCGCACCCTGGTGGACGACGCCATTCCGCTGAACGAGGGCTGCCTGAAGCCGATCAAGCTGATCGTGCCGGAGGGATCGATGCTGAATCCCCGTTATCCGGCCGCCGTGGTCGCGGGCAACGTCGAGACCAGCCAAGCGGTGGTGGACACCCTGTACGGCGCTCTGGGCGTGCTGGCCGCCAGCCAGGGTACGATGAACAACTTCACCTTCGGCGACGATGCGCGGCAGTATTACGAGACCATCGCCGGAGGGGCCGGCGCGGGCCCGGGTTTCGACGGGACGAGCGCGGTCCAGACCCATATGACCAACAGCCGCCTGACCGATCCCGAGGTGCTGGAGACCCGTTTTCCGGTCCTGCTGGAGGAATTCTCCATCCGGCGCGGCTCCGGCGGCGTCGGGCGTTGGCGAGGCGGAGACGGGGCGGTGCGCCGAATCCGCTTCCTGGAGCCGATGACCGCCGCCATCCTGTCGAACCGCCGGCGCGTCCCCCCCTTCGGCGCGGACGGCGGCGGACCCGGCGCGACGGGCGTCAACCGAATCGAGAGGGTGGATGGAACTGTCGATCCTCTGACTTCGACGGCCGAAGTCTCGATGTCGCCCGGGGACGTCTTCGTCATCGAGACGCCGGGCGGCGGCGGCTTCGGCGAATGAGGCTTCCTGAGCCGACCGAACCGCGCAATCCTTTGTCCGGAGGGGGATGAACCATGCTGGTGCTTTTGGGGATTGCGGTGGTGGTCGCGGGCTTCGTCGCCCGGATCAACCCGCTGGTGGTCATTCTGGTCGCGGCGATCACGACCGGGGTTCTGGCCGCGGTCGGACCGGGCGTCGACGCCCGCGCCCTGCTGACGGCGGCGATCAACACCATCAGCCGGTTCGGCGAGGCGTTCAACGATAACCGCTATTTCCACATCACCTGGCTGGTCCTGCCGGTGATCGGTCTCCTGGAACGGGTCGGCTTGCAGGCGCGGGCCCGCGATCTGGTGACCCAGGTCAGGGCCGCGACCGCCGGGCGGCTGATGCTGATCTATCTGGTGGTGCGCCAGACGACGGCCGCCTTGGGCCTCACCTCGCTGGGCGGCCATCCGCAGATGGTCCGCCCCCTGATCGCCCCGATGGCCGAGGGCGCGGCCGAGACCGAACACGGCCCCCTGACGAACAAGGCCCGTTTCCGCATCCGCGGCATGGCGGCCGCCACCGACAATATCGGCCTGTTCTTCGGCGAGGACATCTTCATCGCCATCGGCTCCATCGTCCTGATCGTCGGCTTCCTCGAACAGGCCGGGGTGCGGGTCGAGGCCCTGCATGTCTCGCTGTGGGCGATCCCCACCGCCGTCGTCGCTCTGGTGGTCCACGGCGCGCGCCTGCTTATGTTCGACCGACAGGTGAGGAAGGACATGGCTGTCCCCGATCCGGTCGCGGATGTGGATCAGACAGGGGGCGGTCGATGATCACTCTCGAACACGCCTATGTCGCGACCGGCCTGATGTTCGCGGCCTTCTCGATCCTCAGCCTGCGCGATCCGCTGAACCCGACCCGGTTCCGTAGCGCCCTATTCTGGGGCCTGATCGCCCTCTCCCTGCTGTTCGGTTCGTGGCTGGGCGGCCTTGGAAACGGATTGCTGGTGATCGCGCTCGTCGTGATCAGCGCGGCGGGCAAACTGGGCGTCGGCAACCCCGTCACCACCACCGGCGCACAGCGTAAAGCCGGCGCTTCGCGCTGGAGGAACGCCTTGTTCGTGCCCGCTCTCATGGTGCCCCTAGTCGCCGTCGGCGGGACATTGCTCGCCAAATACACGCCCGCCGGGGCCTGGCTGGTCTCGCCGGTGCAGACCACTCTGATCTCGCTGGGCCTGGGCTGCGTCGTCGCGCTGATCGCCGCCATGGTCTGGTTCCGGCCCCCGGTCATGGCTCCGGTGCAGGAAGGGCGTCGCCTGATGGACTCGATCGGCTGGGCCGCGCTCCTGCCACAGATGCTGGCCTCGCTGGGCGCGGTCTTCCTGGCCGCCGACGTGGGCCAGGTGGTCGGCGACCTGATCGCGCGGATCCTGCCCATGACCTCGGCCTTCCTGGCGGTCTTCGCCTATTGCGCCGGCATGGCCCTGTTCACCGTCATCATGGGCAACGCCTTCGCCGCCTTCCCGGTGATGACCGCCGCCATCGGCCTGCCGATTGTGGTCAACCAGTTCGGCGGCGATCCGTCCATCGTCTGCGCCATCGGCATGCTGGCCGGCTTCTGCGGCACCCTGATGACCCCCATGGCGGCCAACTTCAACGTCGTGCCGGCGAACCTGCTGGAACTGCCCGATCGCAACGCCCCCCTGAACGGCGTCATCCGCGCGCAGCTGCCCACCGCCGCCATCATGCTCGTGGCCAATATGCTGCTGATGTATCTTCTCGCCTTCCGGTTCTGATCATGACGCACAGCCTCGACGCCGCCCTCGCCTCCCGCTTTGCTGCGACGGCCTTGGGCCATGTGACACGCGAGTATCCGAACCACATCATGCATGTGCTGACCGGACCGCAGGACGCCCGCACCCCGCGCGACATGCACCCGATCTTCTTCGGCAGTTTCGACTGGCACTCGTGCGTCCACGGCTGGTGGACCCTGTTCACCCTCTATCGTCTGTATCCAGACGTGGCCGAGGCCGACCAAATCCGCGCGACGGCCGAGGCCCTGTTCACGCCGGACCATGTCGCAGGCGAAGCCGCCTATCTGGCCCGACCTGAGGCGCGCGGGTTCGAACGTCCTTATGGCTGGGCCTGGCTGTTGATGCTGAGCGCCGAACTCGGCCGCCACGAGACTGAAGAGGGCCGGCGCTGGTTCGAGACCCTGCGGCCCTTGGCCAGGGTCTTCGCCGACCGGTTCAGGGCTTTCCTTCCGTTAGCGGATTACCCCGTCCGCGTCGGAACCCATTACAACACCGCCTTCGCTCTTAGATTGACCCTCGACTACGCCGACGCCCACGACCCCGATCTGGCGCAGGTCTGCCGCGACGCCGCCCTGCGCTGGCATGCCCATGACCGCGACTGCCAGGCTTGGGAGCCGTCCCAGGACGAGTTCCTGTCCCCGGCCCTGATGGAGGCGGAGCTCATGCGACGTGTCCTGCCGCTCGTAGATTATCGAATCTGGTTCAACGCTTTCCTGCCCCGCCTGGGAGACGGCCAGCCCGCCACACTGCTGTCGCCCGCCCGCGTCAGCGACCGCACCGACGGCAAGATCGCCCATCTCGACGGCTTGAACCTGAGCCGCGGTTGGTGTTGGCGCGCCATTGGAGCGGCCTTGCCGATGGGTCATCCCCTTGCCCCGGTCGCCCTCCGTGCGTCGGCCGATCATCTGGCGGTCGCCCTGCCCCACGTCACGGGCGACTACATGGGCGAGCACTGGCTGGCCAGCTTCGCCCTGCTGGCTCTGCAGTCGCCGGATGCCGGGTCCTATCGCAATAGGCCGCGCGGCTCATAGGCCGAAGTCGCCAATTGGTTTTGGTCCTTGCGACTTCGTCGAGAGGCCCCCCGTAGCCTTGCGATGCAGAGATTGCAGGTTGGCGTCGAACTGCGGTTCGGGTTCGATCTCCATTGTTGTTTGCCCCGGCCGCCGAGGGAGAGGCCAATGACCGAACCGCGCCTTCTGACCGAGCGCGAAGCCGACGCTCTTTGGGCTCATCACCCGCAATCTCGACCTGATGTCGAAGGATCGCAGCCTTGCTGCCACGCACCAAGGTCGATCGACGCAAACACCTGGATATCGTCAGGACGGAACTGGGAGACCTGACGCTCACGGCCATCACGGCGCCTAAGGCGCGTCTTTTCCTCCTGACTTGGCGCGACAAGCGCGCAGACACGCCCAAGACGGCCGACGAACGGCTCGGGGCCCTGTCGCTTGTTTTGAACTGGGCGGTGAACCGGGGGGAACTGGCGACCAATCCGGTTGCGAACTTCCCGCGCATCTACAAGGTCAATCGCGCCGACATCATCTGGGAGCCCCATCACCTCGCCACGATCCTGAACCACGCGAATCCGCCGGTCGTCGCCGCGATTCGCCTGGCGGCTGTCACGGGCCTGCGAAAGAATGATCTGATCGTCCTGCCGTGGTCGACGGTGAAGGAGAATGCGATCGTCTAGCAGACCGGCAAGAGCCGGGGCCGAAAGTGTGTCGTGCTGCCGATTACCGACGCCGTTCGAGAGGTGCTGAACATCTTGCCCCGGGGCGACTGCCCGACCGTCCTGGCGACCTCTGAAGGGGAGCCCTGGGCCCCGCCGGGGCGCGGCCTGGACAGCGGCGTCCAACGCGCCCGAGATCAGGCCGACGCCGCAGCCAAGATGCGAGGCGGCGCCCAGGCCACGGCCGGCCTGGAAGGCCTCCGCTTCCACGACCTCCGCGGCGCCGCGGCGACCAACTACATTCTGGTCGGATTGCCGCTCGACGACATCGCCACGATTCTCGGCTGGGAGCTCAAGCGCGTGAAGGAGATCGCCCGCCGTTACGTCACCGTCGAAGCCATCGGATTGGGCATGATCGCGCGGCTTCAGGAGACCAAGAACATAAGGGCAACTGTAAAACCCTCTGTAAAACCCGCTCAGAAAACCGCCCGCGGGCGGCTGAAAGAGGATCCCGTGAGGGCGGATGGCTGGGGAACTAGGACTCGAACCTAGAATGACGGTACCAAAAACCGGAGTGTTACCATTACACCATTCCCCAGCAGGTCCGGCGACCGCAGCGCTCTCGCGCGGCGGAGGCGGTCAGATAGGCCAAACCGTTTTCGGATGCAACACCCTCTTTCAGGACTATTTTCGCCCCGTGCGAAGAAGGTCGAAATGGATGCTTGCGGGGTCCGAAACCCATGGCTATAAGCCGCGTCCTCACTTCGGGGCGACGCCGCCAGGCCAGCCCCCACGGTCGGAGTGTGGCTCAGCCTGGTAGAGCACTGCGTTCGGGACGCAGGGGTCGGAGGTTCGAATCCTCTCACTCCGACCATCTTCTCTTTTGACATCGACGGCAGGACGGCGGGTTTCAGACCCGCCGCCTCCCCCCGCGCGGCCAGACGTCAGTCGTCGTTCGCCGCCGACTCCCGAGCCTTGCGCGCCACTTCGTTCAGATGCGCCCCCACCGACTCGATCGGCCGCCGGCCCAGGGCGCTGCGCCGCGCCAGCAGGTCGGGCGAGCCGGCGTCGTAATCCGCCATCAGGGCGCGCACGAACCCGCCGCCCTGCACCTCGGCCAGCACCTGGTCCATCGCCGCGCGCGAGGCGGCGTTGATGATGCGCGGCCCGGTCAGATAGGCCCCGTACTCCGCCGTATTGGAGATCTTGGCGAAGGCGCCGGCTATGCCGCGTTCGTACATCAGGTCGGTGACCAGCTTGGTCTCGTAGAAACACTCGAACCAGGCCACCTCGGGCGGATAGCCGGCCTCGACCAGTTTCATGAAGGCCGAATCGATCAGTTCGGCGATGCCGCCGCACAGCACCACCTGTTCGCCGAACAGATCGCTCTCGCACTCGTCCTTCATCGTCGTCTCGAGGATGCCCTTGCGCCCGCACCCCAGCGCAGCCGCATAGGACAGGCCCAGGGCGTGGGCGCCGCCGGTGGCGTCCTGATGCACCCCAAACAGGCAGAAGACCCCCTCCCCGGCCTCGTACAGGTCGCGGATGCGGGGCCCGATCCCCTTGGGCGAGGCCAGGATGACGTCCAGGTCGGCGCGCGGCTCCACCAGGCCGAACCGCACCGACAGGCCGTGGGCGAAGACCAGGGCCGCCCCTGGCCGCACGTTCGGCGCCAGTTCGTCGCGCCACAGGTCGCGGTGCGCCTCGTCCGAGGTCATGACGGCGACGACATCCGCGCCCGCCGCCGCTTCGCCCGCGGTCATCACGGCGAATCCGTCGGCCTTGGCCCGTTCCCGCGTCTTCGACCCGGCCTTCAGCCCCACGACGATGTCGGTCACGCCCGAATCGCGCAGGTTCAGCGCATGGGTCCGCCCCTGGCTGCCATAGCCGATCATGGCCACGCGCTTGCCGCGAATGATCGAAAGGTCGCAGTCGCGGTCATGGAAGACGGGCAACGGATTGGATAGGATCTGGCTCATGACCGCCTTCATAGCCCCATCCGACGTCGTCGCCTTCTGGAAAGCGGCCGGCCCCGACAAGTGGTTCGCCAAGGACGAGGCCTTCGACGCCGCGTTTCGCTCGCGGGGCCATGATCTGCACCTGTCCGCCGCCCGGCGCGAGCGCGACGACTGGATCGCTGCGCCCGAGACCGCCCTCGCCCTGCTGATCCTGCTGGACCAGTATCCGAGGAACAGTTTCCGCGGCACGGCGCATCAGTTCGCCACCGATCCTCTGGCCCTGATGTTCGCGAACCAGGCCGTGGCGCGCGGCCACCATCTCCAGGTCGCGCCGGAACTGAAGAACTTCCTCCTCCTCCCGTTCGAACATTCCGAACGGCTTGAGGATCAGGACCGCTACATGGCCCTGATCGCCGGCGACGCCGAACTCGAGAAATGGGGCCGCCTCCACCGCGACATCATCGTCCGCTTCGGCCGCTTCCCCCACCGCAACCCCGCCCTGGGCCGCGCCAGCACGCCCGAGGAACAGGCCTTCCTCGACGACGGCGGCTTCGGCGGCTGACGTCTCACCTCCCCGTTCGCGCAGGCGAACGGGGAGCAACCATGTCAGTTGATCACGGGCGTCCAGGGCTGATCACGCTTGAGGACG